>CANIBN010000009.1 GCA_947465505.1 Acidimicrobiales bacterium
CTGCCGACGACGACGATCTCGACGACGACCAGCCCGCTGCGAAGAAGGCTTCTACTGCAGACAAGCCGGTCGCTGCGAAGGCTGCTGCAAAGAAGGCGCCTGCTGCAGAAAAGCCCGTCGCCGCGGACAAGCCCGCGAAGGCTGCTGCGAAGAAGGCTCCTGCGGAGAAGCCTGCAAAGGCTGCCGCGAAGAAGGCTGCGAAGTAGCCATTCCCCTCGGGCTTGTGTGTCGGTACTGTCACCGCCATGGGATCGTCCGCCTTACCTCGTCAGGAACGCGTCCGCGTCAGCCGCGCCGATCTTGAAGCGCTGATCCGCAAGGGCGATATCGACACTGTCGTCATGGCATTCGTCGACCTGCAGGGCCGTCTCACCGGGAAGCGCACCTCTGGCCGCTTCTTCCTCGAGCAGGTAGCAGAGCACGGGACGGAGAACTGCGACTACCTACTCGCCTGCGACATCGACAACAACCCAGTTCCCGGATTCCGCTTTGCGAACTACGACCTGGGCTATGGCGACATGGTTGCTCGCGCTGACTGGGACACCATTCGCATCACTCCGTGGGTCCCGAAGACGGCAATCGTGCTGTGCGATCTGTCCAACGTGGATACCGGTCTGCCGATAGCGGAGTCCCCTCGACAGATCCTCCGGCACCAGGTGGAGCGCGCCGCAGGCGCCGGATTCCTGCCGATGCTCGGCAGCGAGATCGAGTTCTTCGTGTTCCGGGACACCTACGAGGAGGCCTACGCGAAGGGGTACCGCGACCTGCGCAACCATTCCCCGTGGGTGCAGGACTATCACGTCCTGCAGACAACGATGGACGAGTACCTCATCGGGGAGATCCGCCGTGGTCTCGAGGCCAGCGGAGTGCCAGTCGAGTTCTCCAAGGGCGAGGCAGGCCGGGGCCAGCACGAGATCAATCTCGACTACACCACCGCCGTCGAGATGGCAGACCGGAACCATCTGTACAAGAACGCAGCGAAGGAGATTGCGGCGATGCACGGTCGCAGCATCACCTTCATGGCGAAGTACGCCTTCGACGACACCGGGTCGTCCTGCCACATCCACTCCTCGTTGTGGACCGAGGGTCCCGACGGCGCGTATCGCTCGGCCATGTACGACCCCTCGGATCCGCTCGGGATGAGCGAGACCTTCCGCTGGTGGCTGGGGGGTCTGATCGCCACCGCCCGGGAGTTCTCCTTGCTGTGGGCACCCACGATCAACAGCTACAAGCGATTCCAACCCGGATCGTGGGCACCCACCGGAATCAGTTGGGGCGACGACAACCGCACACTCGGGTTCCGCAAGGTGGGGCATGGTTCGTCCACGCGCGTGGAGTGCCGTATCCCGGGAGCCGATGCGAACAGTTATCACGCCTTCGCCGGAACGATCGCTGGCGGGCTCTACGGCATCGAGAATCGGATCGAACCGCCGCCCGCTTACGTGGGGAACGGCTACACCGCCCCGGACATCGACCGGGTTCCGTGGAACCTGTCCGACGCCATCGACCTGTGGGAGGGTTCCTCGGTGGCGCGCGCCGCATTCGGCGACGAGGTGCACCACCACATCCTCCAGGCGGCGAAGGCCGAGTGGATCGCTTTCAACCAGACGGTCACGGATTGGGAGATGCGCCGCTATTTCGAGCGCATCTAACCCCTCAACCCCCTTCGTTCTCGGTCCCCAAAATGCTCGTTTTGAACACTTTGGGGACCGAGAACAACGGGGTTTGTGGGGGTTCTCTGCCTTGCTGAGCGCTCGGCAGTAACGTCTCGGCCGCATGACACGGACACCTCGACTCGACGGCAAGGTAGCGATCATCACGGGGGGAGCCTCCGGGCTCGGCCTTGTTGGAGCACGACGGTTCGCTCAGGAGGGTGCCCGTGTGGTTATCGCCGACATCGTCGATGACGCCACGGCCGATGCTGCAGTGGAGATGGTCTGCGCCGACGGAGTCGAGGTTGGGGGAGAGGTGAGTTTCGTCCGTTGCGACGTCACCGATGAGGCTTCGGTGCAGGCCGCAGTCGCCCACGCCATGGAGTCGTACGGTGCGCTACACGTGCTCTACAACAACGCGGGTGTGATGATCGGCGACGATGACGACCCGGTGGCCACGCCACTCGCAACGTACGAGCGCACCATGGATATCAACGTGAAGGGCGTGCTGCTCGGCTGCAGACACGCCATCCCGGCGATGGAACAGACGATGGCCTCGGGCGGCGGCACGTGCTCGATCATCAACGTCGCGTCATTCGTCGCGCACATGGGAGCCGCTACTCCCCAGGTCGCCTACACCGCATCCAAGGGAGCGGTACTCGCCATGACTCGAGAGATAGCAGTGATCTATGCGCGGCGCGGCATCCGAGCCAACTCCCTGTGCCCCGGGCCGATCATGACGCCGCTACTCGCAAAGTTCCTCTCCGACGATGCGAAACGACAGCGTCGCCTGGTGCATATTCCGATGGGTCGCTTCGGCGAAGCCGTCGAGATAGCGAACGGAGCCCTGTTCCTCGCAAGCGACGAATCGTCCTGGATGACGGGCCAGTCGCTCATCATCGACGGCGGGATCACCGCCGCGTACACCACTCCCGAGTAGTCCTCTCCGAGGTCGCACTACGTCCCTCGCCGCCTCTGCCAGACTCGTGTGATGGCAAGCGTTGCATTCTGTGGTCTGGGCGTCATGGGGTATCCGATGGCGGGTCATCTCGCCTCGAAGGGTCACGACGTGGTGGTGTACAACCGGAGTGCCGACAAGGCGGCCGCCTGGGCAGCCGAGTACGGCGGCCGTACAGCGGCTACACCTCGAGCGGCCGCAGAGGGCCGTGAGGTGGTCTTCATGTGCGTTGGCAACGACGACGACGTGAGGGAGGTGGCGCTCGGTGGCACCGGGATTCTGTCGGGCCTCTCTGCTGGGACATTGCTCGTCGACCACACCACGGCGTCGGCCGATGTTGCTCGGGAGGTGGACCGCGCATGCCGGGCTCACGGAGTCGGATTCATCGATGCCCCGGTCTCGGGTGGGCAGGCCGGCGCAGTGAACGGGGCGCTCACCGTGATGTGTGGCGGCGCCGGTGCAGACTTCGACCGCGCAAAGCCGGTCATCATGGCGTATGCGCGTGCGTGCGAACTGCTCGGACCCTCCGGAGCGGGCCAGTTGGCCAAGATGGTCAACCAGATCTGTATCGCTGGAGTGGTGCAGGGTCTTGCAGAAGGCGTGAACTTCGCCCAGAAGGCCGGTCTCGACGTGGAACAGCTGATTGCGGTGATCTCCAAGGGTGCTGCGCAGTCGTGGCAGATGGAGAACCGAGCTCACACCATGGCTCGAGGCGAGTTTGAGTTCGGCTTCGCAGTCGAATGGATGCGCAAGGACCTGGGGATCGTGCTCGACGAGGCAAATCGAAATGGGGCGCGCGTCCCGCTCACCGCACTTGTCGACCAGTTCTATGCGCAGGTGATGGCACGTGGCGGCCGCCGTTGGGACACGAGCAGCCTCATCGATCTGCTGCAGCGCCCCTGAGGTCAGGCGCGGAGACTCCGCAGGAACTCTTCGGCCTCCGCACGGTGGCGGGTCCGTTTCATCGGCGGTAGCGCACGCACGAGGTCCCATCGGTAGTTTGCCGTGCCGAGTCTCGAGTCGAACACGGCCACCACACCCCGATCGGTTGCGGTGCGGATGAGCCGTCCAGCGGCCTGGGCGAGAAGCATGGATGCGCGAGGCACATCGATGGTCTTGAACGCAGCGGCACCGAGTTGTTCACGGCGCGCAGACAGCAGCGGGTCGTCGGGCCGCGGGAACGGGATGCGGTCGATCGTCACCAACGTGAGGGTGTCACCCGGAATGTCCACGCCCTGGAAGAACCCTGCCGTGGCGAACAGACATGACTCTGGATCGTCGCTGAAGGCCCGGATGAGTGCTGGCTTGGGAAGGTCGCGTTGGGTGTACACGTGATGTGTGGCGCCGCGAGTTGCGAGCAACGCCTTCACGGCGTCTGCGGCTTGGTCCATCGCCTTCCACGAGGTGAAGAGCGCAAGGGTGCGTCCGCCCGCAGCAATGATGAGTGAGGCCAACTCGTCGTGGAGCGCGGGTGCGTACCCGTTGTTACGCGGGTCGGGCAGATGCATCGCGCAATACAGCAGTCCGTTGTGCTCGTAGTCGAACGGACTTCCGACGTCGAGTGAGTCGGTGCTGTCGGCCGGAAGGCCCACCCGCTCGGCGAGCGAGGCCGGGATGGTTGCGCTGGTGAGGATCGCGGTTCGCTTGCTCCAGACCCCTTTGGACATCACCGGCCCAACCTCGAGCGGTGCAACCTCGAGCCGGGGCACCTCTGGTCCACCCGACACGAACGCCACGTACTGCTGGCCAAAGCTGAGCGTCACATCGATGTGTTCCGCGAGGCGCAGGATGAGCGTCGCAGCGCGTAACAGCCGTTGCTTCGCATCACCGTGCTTGTCCGTGATGGACGAATCAATATTGCGCAACGCCTCGCTGGCCCGATCGAGCCGCAGCCGGCCCTCGATGAGTGCATCGGTGATTGCAGAGGGCAGTGGGTTGGAGAGTCGATTGCCGACCTCGGGTGCCAGCACCTCCCGGAGGAGCGGTCCGACGTCCGCAACGGCACCGACAAGGAGTGGGTTGTCCAGGATCCGTCGGAGTGCCTGTGCGACGCGCGTGAAACGGCCCGGGCCGATCGACACACCGACGGTGTCGCTCATGACGTCCTCGAGTTGATGGGCCTCGTCGAAAATCACTACGTCGTGGTCGGGAAGGATCGCGCCGTCGCTCGCCACATCGAGGCCATACAGGTACGTGTTCACCACCGTGACATCAGCCTCGGCAGCACGGGATCGGGCGGCTTCGGCGAAACACTCTGCCCCCATCGGGCAACGCTGCCCACCGGGACACTCCTCGCTTCCGACACTGACCTCTGCCCAAGCCCTGTCGGAGGGTGACCAGTCAAGTTCGGACTGGTCGCCGGTTTTGGTGACGGCTGCCCAATCGGTGAGGCGCTTGATCTCGGCCCGGATCTCGGCAGGCAGCTCGTTGAGGGCGGTGACACCGAGGTCGAGCACTCCCTGTCCAGCATCGTCAGTGCCCGCAGTCTTTCCCTTGCCTCGCTTGGAGCCGGCAGTGCCCTGGGAGTTCTCCTTGAGACGCTGTAGGCAGACGTAATTACTGCGGCCTTTCAGGATGGCCCAGTCGAAGGGAACGCCGAGGTGCGCTGCGATGAAGGGGAGGTCCTTGGTCGCGAGTTGGTCCTGCAGCGCTTTCGAGGCGGTGACGACCACGATGGGCCTCGACTCGGGAACGCCTGCGGTTGCTTCGTCCCGGCCTGCATTTCGTCGTGCAGCGCTGGTGATTGCGGGGATGAGGTACGCCGCGCTCTTGCCCGTTCCCGTTCCTGCTTGAACCACGAGATGTCGTCGACCGGATATCGCTGTTGCGACTGCCGCCGTCATGTCCTGCTGCCCCGGACGATCCTCGGCAGCGGCAAGTGCACGGGTGACTTGGGAGAGGTCCCGTCGTGCCTGTTCCGCAGGGTCGCGAGGGCTCGTGTCCATGGTCCGACCGACGCTACTTGGGGTGAACCTAGGATGGACGGTATCGATACCGTCGGAACCCAGCGATGACGCTCTACCGGGATACCGGTGTGGTGCTGCGCACCTACAAGCTCGGCGAGGCCGACCGCATCATCGTGCTCATGACCGCTGAGCACGGGAAGGTTCGCGCGGTGGCAAAGGGGGTTCGCAAGACCAGGAGCCGCTTTGGCGGCCGTCTCGAGCCGCTCTGTCATCTCAGCCTGCTGATGCACGAGGGACGCAATCTCGACGTGGTGAGCCAGGTGGACACCATCGACAGCCCGGCGCCGCTGCTCAGCGATCTCGACCGGCTCACGCAGGGTCTCGCCATCGTGGAGGCGGTTGACCAGATTGCGATGGATCGAGAGCCTGCACCAGCGCTGTACCGAATGCTCGTCGGCGCTCTGCGCACGCTCGAGACACGGCCGTCCCCGATCGTCGTGCCGGCGTTCTACTGGAAGGTGCTCGCTTCCGAAGGCGTGCAACCCCAACTCGATGCGTGCGTGAGCTGTGGGGCGGGTGAGCCCGGCGCGTTGCTCGTTGCCTTCGACATGAACGAAGGCGGAGTGCTGTGCCGGGCGTGCAGACGGGGCCGATCGGTGTCGCCGGAAGCCTTACGCATCACGCGCATGATCCTCGGCGGCCAACTGAACGCGGCGCTCGATGAAACGGCGTCACCTGCAACTGCCGAGGTGGGCCATCTCGCCACGGCTGCACTTGAGCACCATCTCGAACGCAAGCTTCGCTCCGTTGCGATGTTCGAGCGGAATGATCTGCCGGCGTAGCGGCACCGACTTCGCAGTTAGTCCCCGACGCCGTCGTCGATCTGGTCCTCGCCGGTGGAAACCGGATCGTCGAGCGAGCCGCCACCATCGGCCCCGTTGAGGTTGCATCCCGTGATACTCGAATAGCGGAGCAGTCCGTCGCTGCCGACGCGCCCCTGTGTGTCAGGGCCGTCGACTAGCTGGTCGGGTGATGCGCCCGATGGCACCCCGAGCAGACTTACGGTACGGAGCTCGATGTCGTGCGTGCGGTACTCCGCCGGGTTGCTGCCTGTTATGCGTGTCGCGCTCGTTCTCGTGAGGAACTCGGTGATTCCAGGAGAGGAACTATCCGAGACGCAGACGAGTCCGGATACTTCAGGCCCGCCGGCGCGGATCGGGAGTGTGAGCTCGACGTCCATGGCGTTGCGGAATCTCGAGAGGCAGCCGTTCCCATCGTTACGGAACACTGCGAGGTCGTAGCCGCTGCTCTGGCGGACACCGTTCAGGAGTCGACCCTCCACCAACCCGACTCGGACCAGGAGCTCCTCGGGGCTCGGTCCTGAGGCCGTGCCGTCTACCTGTACGGGGGATACGAAGGCAGGCTCGCCTGACACGGGGGCGCCCGACGAAGGTGCGTCGACCGGGTTGGTCATGATGATGGCGAACTCACTGCCTCGGCTGTCTCGCTCCACCCGGAGTCGGTAGTCGGCAGTGTCGGGGGCTGTCTCGTAGACGAGCACGGCGGTGTCGCGCACACCTGAGCCGTCCCAGTCGACAACGGAGGAGGAGATCTCCCGCGCACTCTGGGGGAGCGGAGCAAGGGCTCCGCAGACGACGTCGCTCTCCTCGGTCGTGCTCGTGGCGAGTTCGGTGGTGGAGGGTGCTGTGCTCGTGGAGCCCACGGTGCCCGAAGGAGAAGTGCTCGTGCTGCTCTGTTGCGTGCTGGGCGGAGCAGTGGGCGGAGTTGTGGAGGGCGACTTGGCTCCACAGGCAAGTCCCCCGATGGTGGTGGCAGCGACAACGAGGAGCGTGACGGGCAGCCGGCGGGAGGTCATGATCTGCACCGTAGAGCCTGTATCCGGGCGCCGGACCTCGCGTGGCGCTGCCCGGGGCGCCGTGCGCCGTATCCTTCAGTCCCTATGCCCGCCAAGGACCTGGATCAGATTGTCAACCTCTGCAAGCGACGGGGATTTGTGTACCCCTCTGCGGAGATCTACGGCGGGTTCCGTTCGTCCTACGACTACGGCCCTCTGGGGGCGCTCATGCTCCGTAACGTGAAGGACGCCTGGGTGCGTGCCATGGTGCAGCAGCGCGACGACACCGTGCTTATTGACGCCGCGATCCTGGCCCCGCCGGCCGTGTGGGAGGCCAGTGGTCACCTCGCCAACTTCACCGATCCGCTCGTCGACTGCACTGCGTGTAAGCAGCGGTTCCGTGAGGACCATCTCGATGACCCGAACGTCTGCCCCGGCTGCGGCGCCAAGGGAGCGTTCACCGAGGCTCGCGCCTTCAACCTCATGTTCAAGACCTACGCCGGTCCGGTCGAGGGTTCCGGCGCCGAGGTGTACCTGCGGCCCGAGACCGCACAGGGCATGTTCGTCAACTTCGGCAACGTTCTGCAGACCTCGCGCAAGAAGCCGCCGTTCGGCATCGCGCAGGTCGGCAAGTCGTTCCGCAACGAGATCACCCCGGGCAACTTCATCTTCCGCACCCGCGAGTTCGAGCAGATGGAACTCGAGTTCTTCGTGCCGCCCGCAGAGGGTCCGCAGTGGTACGAGTACTGGTGCAACGAGCGCCTGAACTGGTACGTCGGCCTCGGCATTCCGCGCGACATGCTGCGCCTGCGTGCACACGATGCCGACGAACTCTCGCACTACTCGGCAGGGACCAGCGACGTGGAGTTCATGTTCCCGTGGGGTTGGGGCGAGCTTGAGGGCATCGCTCAGCGCACCGACTACGACCTCACCCAGCACGCGAATCATTCGGGCGAGAAACTCGACTACTTCGATCAGGCGAACAACGAGCGCTATGTGCCTTACGTCGTCGAACCCGCCGCCGGTGCAACTCGCACCATGGCAGCATTCCTCCTCGCTGCCTACGACGAGGATGAGGTGGGTGGCGAGTTGCGCACCATCCTGCGCCTGCATCCGCGCCTTGCTCCGTTCAAGGTGGCCGTGCTGCCGCTGTCCAAGAAGGACACGCTCACACCGCTGGCCAAGCAGATCCACCGCACCATTGCCGATCGCTACATGGTGGACTACGACGACACGCAGTCCATCGGCCGCCGCTACCGCCGACAGGACGAGGTGGGCACTCCGTTGTGCATCACGGTCGACTTCGACTCGCTGGAGGACAACGCGGTCACGATCCGAGATCTCGACACCACCGAGCAGGTGCGTGTGCCGATCGCGTCGCTGATGACCGAGCTGTACCAGCGCCTCGGATTCTGAGTCGGCGCTAGCTCACCCTGACGTCGTTCTCGGTCCCCAAACCGCGCGTTTTCGATCGTTTCGAGACCGAGAAGCGGCGGGGGAGGAGCGGCCAGATCTGCAGTGCCACGAGGAGCAGGGCGAACGGAGCGAGCCAGCGGATGCGGTGCTCCAGAATGGCGACCACAGCAAATGCCCCGGTCACGCCCGCACTGAAGCAGATCGCAAGGCCCTGGCCGTGCCGTGGCCAGAATGACTCGAGTGCCCCTGCCAGAACGTGACCGCCGTCAAGTGGCAGCACCGGGAGCAGGTTGAGCAGACCGAAGGCTGGTCCGGCGATCCACACGACACCGGCGACCGTTGAGTCGAACACCCTCGGGACATCAAACGGGTTCACGCCCATGACTCCGAGCACGACGAGGCCGGCGATGATCTCCACGACCGGACCGGTGACCGCAACCAGAGCCCGCTCGATCGGCGTGATTGGCCGTGGTGGGGTGTACCGCGTGGAGCCAGCAAGGAAATCGAGCGCAATCTCCGGCTCGGCGCCGAGTCGACGTGCCGCGACAGCGTGCCCGAGTTCGTGAAGGAGCGAGAACAGGGTGATGGCTATGGCGAACTGCCAGCCGATCTCGGGGTTCCAGATGATGACCGTGGCGAGGAAGACGATAAAGCCGAATTTGACCCGTACGGGAAAGCCGAGGACTCGAAACGCCGGCACGACGTCATCCTAGGGACGACACCGCAGCGTTGGTCGGTCGTTCACCCCGACGGACAGCCAAGGGGCCATAGAATCCCCGTGTACCAAGGAGGGCACTGTGCAGGTTCAGACGCGTCAGGGTCCGGCGTACGGCGTGGCAAGGATCACGCTCGCCGGGGGCGAAGAGGTCAAGGTGGAGTCCGGCGCCATGATGGCGATGTCTGCGGGGGTGACGCTCCGCGCCAAGGCGGAGGGCGGTGTCCTGAAGTCGCTCAAGCGTGCGGCGCTCGGCGGCGAGAGTTTCTTCATGAACACCTATACGGCTCCGGCAGAGGGCGGATTCGTCGATGTCGCAGCGCGTTTGCCCGGTGACATCATCAGCTACGACCTGCAGTCCTCGATGCCGCTCTTCATCCAGAAGGGTTCGTGGTTGGCCAACGCGTCTGGCGTCACGATCGACGCAAAGTGGGGCGGGTTCAAGAACATGTTCGGCAGCGAAGGCGGCTTCGTGGTTCGTGCCGAGGGCGTAGGGCCGATCGTGTTCGCGTGCTACGGCGCTCTTGAGGTGTGGGAACTAGCGGCCGGTCAAACCATCACGCTGGACACCGGGCACATGGTTGCGTACGAGTCATCAGTCGGCATGCAACTCCGCAAGGTCACCGGTGGACTCGTGCAGACCTTCAAGAGCGGTGAGGGTTTGGTGTTCGACTTCACCGGCCCCGGCAAGATCTGGAGCCAAACCCGGAACCCAACGGAACTGCTTGGGTGGATCCAGGCCGCGGTGGGCACGGGTAACTCTGCTGCTGCCGGTCCCGGCGGCGCCATTGGTGGCGCGCTCGGTGGCCTGCTCGGCCGTGACTGAACTGGTGACGATCCTCGGCGGAGGGCGGTGGGCCTCCAGTGCCAGTCGCGATCGTTTCGTCGATCTCGACGTTCCGGCATGGGCGTGGGTGGCGCTGCTCGCCACGATTGCTGTGCTTCTGCTCTTCGATATCTTGGTGCTCCACCGCACCCCCAAGGTGCTGCCGCTCAAGCGTGCGGCGTTCGAATGGGTTGGATGGACCGCCATCGGACTGGCATTCACGCTCGTGGTCGTCGCATCCTGGGGAAAGGATGCAGGTGTCGAATACCTGAGTGGCTATCTCATCGAGCAGAGCCTCTCCATCGACAACGTATTCGTTTGGGCGTTGATCTTTGTCACCTTCGCAGTGCCGGTGCAGTTCCAGCACCGCGTCCTGTTCTGGGGCATCTTTGGAGCGCTGGTCCTGCGGGCCGGATTCATCCTCGCCGGTGTTGCGCTCATCGAGCGCTTCGACTGGGTGCTGTTCATCTTTGGCGGGTTCCTCATCTACACGGCACTCAAACTCGCGATTTCGGGTGAGGACGACGAGGAGTTCAGCCCGGAACACAGCCGCTTTCTCCGAGTCGTGCGGCGCGTCGTCCCGTCGACCCCGGAATACCACGGTCAGAGGTTGTTCATTCGCCAGGAGGGTCGACGCCTCGCCACGCCGCTCCTCGCGGTGCTGGTCCTTGTCGAGAGCACTGATCTCGTCTTCGCCGTCGACTCTGTCCCCGCCGTGCTCGGCGTTTCCCGCGAGCAGTTCATCGTGTTCGCGTCCAACGCCTTCGCGATCATGGGACTCCGGGCGCTGTACTTCCTGCTAGCAGACATGCGGGCTCGCTTCAGCTATCTGCAGCAGGGCTTGGCGGTCATTCTCGGGTTCGTCGGTATCAAGATGGTGCTCAGCCGCTGGGTGCACATCGACACCTGGATCTCACTCCTGGTGATCGTGCTGGTGCTCGTCATGTCGGTGCTCACCTCGATGCGCCGCACGCGCAACCCTGGTGGCCTTGATTCCATCGAGCGTGCCGGGGGTTCTGAGGCACCCGAGATCGGGGATCTTGACCTCGGACTACCTCCCGAGGAGAGTTGATTCGGCGGGATCGCTAACCTCGGTCCATGGGCATAGCCGACGACGACATCGAGAAGGTGCGTACCTCCACCTCCATCGTCGACATCATCCAGCCCTTCGTGGCCCTGAGGCGAGTTGGGCGGAACTGGGTGGGACTCTGCCCCTTCCACGCAGAGAAGTCTGGGTCGTTCAACGTACGCGAACAAACCCAGCGCTACCGCTGCTTTGGCTGCGGCGCGTCGGGCGATGCCTTCAAGTTCATCCAGGACATGGAGCACGTCGACTTCGTCACGGCGGTCGAACGACTCGCGGGTAAGGCCGGCATTGTCCTCACCTATTCGAGCGGTGGGGAGTCCCGAGAGCGCGGCCGGCGCAAGCAGTTGATCGAGGCGATGGAGCAGGTGGTGGAGTGGTACCACCAACGACTGCTTACAGCGCCCGACGCACGGGAGGCTCGCGACTACCTGCGTAGCCGCGGACTCTCTGGCGAGGTTGCCCGTCAGTTCAAGGTGGGTTGGGCCCCCGACGACTGGGACCAGTTGGCGCGCAGCATCAAACTGCCCGAGGAGGTGCTCACCACGCTGGGACTCGCCTTCAACAATCGTCGCAACAAGTTGCAGGACGCGTTCCGCGCGCGTGTGCTCTTCCCGATCTTCACCCCCGAAGGCGAACCCGTTGCTCTTGGCGGGCGGATTCTCCCTGGATCGCCTGACCCCGCGAAGTACAAGAACTCCTCCGAGACGCCGCTCTACTCAAAGTCGAAGGTGCTCTACGGGCTCAACTGGGCCAAGGCCGATGCGGTGAACAGCAATCAGGTCATCGTGTGCGAGGGATACACCGACGTGATCGGCTTCCACAGGGCCGGCTTGCGACGGGCAGTTGCTACCTGCGGAACCGCATTCACCGAGGAGCACGTCAAGTTGCTGAAGCGATATGCCAGTCGGGTGGTGCTGGCGTTCGACGCCGATGCTGCTGGTCAGGGTGCCGCCGAGAAGTTCTACGAGTGGGAAGAGAAGTACCAGGTGGAGGTGTCCGTTGCGCACTTCCCGCAGGGCAAGGACCCTGCCGACATGGCCAGTAACGACCCCGAGGGTCTCAAGCGCGCCATTGACACGGCCGAGCCATTCCTCGGTTTCCGCGTGCAGCGCGTGCTCGCCAGCAGACCCGCACAGTCACCCGAACAGCGCGCCCGCGCAGCCGAGGCCGCCATGGCCGTGATCAACGAGCACCCAAACACCACAGTCCGCGGCCTGTACGCCGGCGAGGTGGCAGCGCGATTGTCGCTGCCGATCTCCGACCTCGTCGCCGCTGCCCAGCGAGGTGGTCGCCGACCCGTCACGGTCAACGTGCCGGTCGACCGACGCCGCTCCGGTGATACCAAAGAGTTCATTGCGCTCGCTCTCCTCGTGCAGCGATGGGACGCCATCGCCCCGTGGCTTGTTGATGGTCTGTTTGCAGAGGACACCACGATGCGGGCGTTCCGGGCACTGGCGGCCACCGGAGGCGATCTGGAGGCTGCCATCACCTCCTGTGATCCCGAGGCTCGCGACGTGTTGGAGCGCGCCGCCGTGGTGGACGTCGACGAGATCGACGTCGACACCGAGGCACGCAACCTGCTGAATGCCGCGGTCCGCCGAGAGCTCGCGAAACGTACGCGGGTTGCCGATCCCGACGAGATACGCGAGGACGCCGAAGCTCGACGCTTGTTGGAACAACTTGAGGACGTTTCTACCTCGCAAGCGGCAGCGGACTCATTGCTAATGTGGCTGGAACGGCGGATGGCCGACGGCTCGCCGGAGTAGGGGAAACGTCAACGTGTCGGATGAGGGGAACCAGCAGTTGCGGAATACCGCTCCCGCAAGCCTCGCCCCGGTTTCTGGGGTTGATGCAGCGGAGTGGAACGCGCTCGTCCTCCACGGAACCACGTCCGGGCTGGTGCATGCCGACTCTGTGCTCCATGTGTTACGGCATGTCGAACTCACCGCTGAGGTGCTCGAGATTCTCCATGAGGACCTGCACCTCCGAGGGATTCAGATCGATAACACCATCGAGGAACTTCACGACGATGATGCTCAGCTACGGCGCACTCAACGAGCGGCCCGCATGGCCGGGATGCGAGACACGAGTACGCCGAGCGACCCGGTGCGTATGTACCTCAAGGAGATCGGTCGGGTTGGTCTGCTCAACGGTCAGGATGAGCGGCGCCTTGCTCAGTCGATCCTTGACGGGGTTGCGGCGTCTGAACGGCTGATCGCCGAGGCGTCGACGTTGTCCGAGGTTGAGCGTCGACGGTTGGAGCGCGCCGTTCGCGCTGGCGAGAGCGCGAAGTCCGAGCTCACGCAGGCGAACCTCCGCTTGGTCGTGTCGATTGCGAAGCGGTATCAGGGTCGTGAGATGGCACTGCTCGACCTCATCCAGGAGGGAAACCTCGGCCTGATGCGTGCGGTCGAGAAGTTCGATCACACCAAGGGGTTCAAGTTCTCCACCTACGCCACGTGGTGGATCCGTCAGGCAATCACGCGGGCCATCGCCGATCAGTCGAGAACCATTCGCATTCCGGTGCACATGGTCGAGCACATCAACCGCGTGCACAAGGCGCAGCGCGAACTGCTCCAGGAGCTCAAGAGAGAGCCAACGCTGTCTGAGCTTTCGGCTCACTGCGGTATGCCCGAGGATCGCCTGCAGGACATCCTGCGCATCTCCCAGGACACCAAGTCGCTCGACGCTCCCGTTGGTGACAGCGACGACGCCTCGTTCGGTGATCTGCTGGCGGACGACCGACTGCGGGATCCGAGTGAGGCGGCACTCGACGACGTGCTGAAGACGATGGTCGAGTCGGTGCTGGCCGAATTGGGAGAACGCGAGCAGGAAGTGGTGCGCATGCGATTCGGTCTCGACGACGGCCAGGCGCGCACGCTGGACGAAGTTGGTAAGGCCCTGGGGGTCACCCGGGAGCGCATCCGGCAGATCGAGGCCAAGACCCTCAACAAGTTGCGTCAGGGTCGATACCGGGAGCAACTCGAGTCCTTCGTCGGCGAAGGCTGAACCGCGCTGCCTCCACACAGGCCGGCGTGCCCCGGAAGGTGGCATCGGCGGTCTCAGGCGCTACTCTCGGGGTGCCTTTCCGGGGTAGCTCAATCGGCAGAGCGGCGGACTGTTAATCCGTAGGTTGTGGGTTCGACCCCCACCCCCGGAGCCAACTTGGCTTCGAATCCGGCCCGCTTCGGCGGGCCTTTTTCGTCCCCACCCCCCGTGTTCTCGGTCCCGAAAATGCACAAAACCGCTCGTTTGGGGACCGAGAACGACTTGGGTGGTTGCTTCTCGGTCCCGAATGTGCACGAAACGAAGCGTTTGGGGACCGAGAACGAACGGGTTGGACGGGTAAGTTGCCCGACGCAGGGGCGGTAGCTCAGTGGTTAGAGCAGGGGACTCATAATCCCTCGGTCGTGGGTTCGATACCCACCCGCCCCACTACCAGCGGTGATTCGGGTGATCATTATCTGGCGGACAGGTCGCCAGATGTAGACCGAAAAACCAGCGGGGGTGGGTCAGGCGGGAATGCCTGCGATGTTCGCTGCAGCAGCGTCCACCACGGCCTGCTGGTGGGCAAGCATCGGGATGTCGGCCATGTAGTCGAACGCGGCGAACGGGTCGTCAAGTGTGTGGTGTCCGCTGAGTTGTTCCATGACAGCAAGCCCGCAGAACGGCACGTACATCGGGTTGTAGCCGCCCTCGTGTGACATGGCGATGCGTCCGTTGCACAGACGGTCGGCCGCCTCCATCAGGATCGCAGTGAGCTGGCGGTAGCCGGCGCTGGTGATCATCTGGCGGGCCAGCGGGTCCATGAGGCTCGCGTCGAAACCGCTCGACACCAGGATGATCTCGGGCTTGAAGCGCTCGAGCGCCGGCACCACGACGTTGCGCATGGCGTACTCGTAGGCAGCGTTGCCGGATCCGGGCGGAAGCGGAACGTTGAGCGCTGTGCCCTTCCCAGCACCCTCGCCGGTCTCGGCAAGCAGGCCGGAGTTCGGTGGGAAGCAGTTGTCTTGGTGCAACGAGATGGTGAGCACCGACGGATCGTCGTAGAAGATCGCCTGGGTGCCGTTGCCGTGGTGCACGTCCCAGTCCACGATCGCAATTCGCCCAACACCACGGTTGGTCTGGGCATGGCGCGCGGCGATACCGATGTTGTTGAACATGCAGAAGCCCATGCCCATGCTCGGCACGGCATGGTGGCCGGGCGGGCGCACGAGCGCGTAGCCATTGCGCACCTCCCCGGCGAGCACGGCATCAACCATGCTCATCATGCCGCCAGCAGCGAGGAGGGCAATCTCGTAGCCGCCATTGCCGAACGGCGACACACCATCACCGGCGTCGCCCCCCTTGGGCTGCTGCGAGCCGGCCTTGATTGCTGCGAGATGCTCAGCGGTGTGGCAACGCAGGATGTCGGCCTCGGTAGCAGGGCTCGGCTGGACGCGATGTAGATGATCGATGAGACCCGACACCACGACAAGTTCATGGATGCGACGCTTCGTCTCGGCGCTCTCTGCGTGCAGCATGGGTTGGACGCCGCCGAAGCCGTTCGACGGGAACATCGGACCAGAACCCGTGTCGTGCCAGCCGTAGATCTCGTGGTACAGGTAACCCGTGCGTGAGGAAGACGTGCTCATGGTCGTACGGTAGCAAAGGAGTTTGCCGCCGTCTTTTGGGCCAAGGACCCTGAACGGCCCTTGCTAGCGCGTTTGGATCGTCATTGGCAGGTGCTTCATCCCGCCGATGAAGTTGGAACGCAACCGCTCCACCGGGCCGTCTACCGCCCAGTCCTTCACCCGGGGGAGCAGTTCCTCGAGGAGAAGACGGATCTCCATGCGGGCGAGTTGGGCACCGAGGCACAGGTGCGGGCTGCGGAGCCCGAACGCAACGTGCTCGTTGGGTGTTCGGCGGATGTCGAAGCGATACGGATTCTCGAACGCGTCATGATCGTGGTCGGCGGACGTGAACCAAATGACGACCTTGTCGCCCTTACGGATCGCCCGCCCGTTCAGTTCCGTGTCGGTGAGGGCCGTGCGTCGGAAGTGCATGGTCACGGTGGAATAGCGCAGGATCTCCTCGACGGCACTGTTGACGAGGACGGGATCGGTGCCGATAGCGCGCTGCAGGTCGCGCATCTGTTCCGGATGCTCGGAGAGTGCCTTCATGCCGGCTGCCATGGTGTACCGCGACGTGTCGTTCCCCGCGCCGACGAGCAGCACGAAGAAGTTCTTGAACTCCCGGTCGGTGAGGACCTCGCCGTCCACTGCCGGCTGGAGGAGGGTGTTGATGACGTCGTGCATGGGGCACCCGCGCCGTATGTTCGCCTGCTCCTCGGCGTACCGGTACAGCTCGAGCCCTGCGGGGGAGCGGAACGGCATCGCCCGGAACTCGTCGGTGTTCACGAGGTCCACCGGGTAGTCCGTCATCTCGGGGTCGAAGTTCCCGAGCAGGGCGTCCCCGCGCTCCACGAGCCACGGGCCGTCCTCGTCGGGCACGCCGAGCAGCTTGCCGAGCATCCGCATGGGGAGTTGTTTGGCGATGCGTTCGGTGACATCGAGATGCACCGTGGACGATTCGGGGAGTGCTTCGTCGACAACCTGCCGGGCGATTTCCCGGATGGCGGTCTCATAACTCATGACCTCACGCCTGCTGAAGGGTCGCGACACGAGCCGGCGGTAGCGGGTGTGCTCGGGCGGGTCGTATTCGAGCATGTTCCGCCGGGCGAGGAAGTCGTCGGGTTCCATCTCCTCGAGCGTGATTCCCTGTGCGTTGGAGAACACGGCGGTGTTCCTGCTCACGTTCAACAGGTCGTCATAGCGCGTGACGGCCCAGAAGCCCTTGCCCCCGTCGGTCTCGTCCCACCAGGAAACCGGATCGGTGCGGCGCAGCCGCTCGAACGTGGCGTGAGGAAAGCCGTTGGCGTATGTGTCGGGATCGGCGATGTTGAGGCCGTCGGGACCCTCTGCCTCGATGGTGATGCTCATCGTTGTCATCCGGTTCCGTCGATCACAGGAACGGCAGGTAGTACTTGTGCTCCCAGTCGGTGGTGTAGGCGGTGTACTTCGCCCATTCCTCCCGCTTGATCGCAACGAGGTTGTCGACACTCATCCGTCCGAACGCCTCGACGAACTCGGTGTCGGCCTCAAGCGCATCGAGTGCGATCGAGAGATTCTCCGGTGTCGAACGATCGGTGGATGCGGTCTCGATCGCATCGTTGGTCTCGATTACTGGAGGTTCAATCCGGTTCTTCACCCCTAGGTAGCCGGCCACCAGTACGGCGGCGGTGGTGAGGTAGGGGTTCGCCGCTCCGTCGGGTTGGCGATACTCGAGCCGCGTGCTCGGTCCGCGTTCGGGGGAGACGCGTACCGTGGTGAATCGGTGGTCGAGGCCCCAGTTGGCCCAGAAGCCGGCCATCTGACCGGCGCGCAGGCGCTTGTACGAGTTCACCGTCGGGGCAACGATCGCCGAAAGCGCCTCGTGGTGGGCGAGCAACCCGCCGATGATCCACCGCGCCGTGTCGGAGAGCCCGTACTCGCCCTTGGCGTTCACCAATGCATTCTTTCCCTTCGCGTTGCGCAGCGAGAGGTTTACGTGCAGGCCACTCCCGCCCATCTCGGTGAAGGGCTTGCCCATGAACGTGAGATGCAGTCCCTTCTGCCGGGCGATCTCCTGAGCCATCAGTTTGAACACGATGATGTCGTCGACCGCCTTGAGCGCCCGGTCGTAATGCAGGGCGAATTCAAGTTGGGGTGCGTCGTATTCGGTGTGGGCGGCCTCGACGGGAAGACCCGCTCGCGCCGCGGCCTCCAGAATGTCTTCGATGAGTCCACGTGGGTCTGCGATCGGACCGGTCTGGTACACCATTGAGCCCGGTGAGGGAACCGCTCGCCAGCCGCCGGTGCCGTCAGACTCAAGAGGGAACGCCTCTAGCTCGATGCCCACATAGGGGTCGAGGCCGACCGATTCCCACAATGCGATCGCGTTGCGCAGCACCGTGCGGGGTGCCACATCGAGTAGCTCGCCGCGGAAGTGGAGGTCGCACACGACGAGTTGCTCACCGTCCACCCAAGAGGGTCGCAGCTCCGTCCGGTCGAATACGGCCTCGCAGTCGGGCATTCCTTCGAGGAATCGCGACCCGGGTGCGCCGACAGTCATCTGGTTGTCGTAGTTCTGGGCGAACAGCGTGAGGCAGTGCCGGATCCGGTTCGTGTGTGGGTCGCCCGGCAGGTAGCGCGTTCGCGCCAGACCGAGGTGATCGGTGAAGAGTGTCCTGACTCGCGGGGAGACCATGCTGTGAGTACCTCGTGGGCTGGTTGTCCGTCGTGAACTACGTGCTGGTGCGGGCCGGCACCCCTTGCCGGTCGCCCCACACAGTCGTTTGGAACCTTACAAGATTGGCTGAGAGTCGCGGAAGGGTGGATTGCCGTCTCCGACGGGTCATGGTCTGCTCTCGACGTGAGCGAGGACCTTGCGAAGCAGTTTCGTGAGGGTCGCCTGTTCGGATGCCGTGAGCACGTCGACCACCTGGGTCTCGTGGGCGTTGAACTGCGGGAAGAGTTTCTTGATGAGGGCGCGTCCGGTAGACGTGAGACGAACGACGACGAGACGGCCGTCGGTCTCGTGGGCAGTCCGTAGGACCAGGTCCTTGGATTCCAGGGTGGCCAGTACCCCGGTAAGGGTTCCCTTGGTGACGCCGCACTCCTCGGCCAGGTGTCGTGTCTCCTGCGGACCCCACACCCAGAGCACAAACAGAGCGGTGAACGAGGTCCACGAGAGCCCCGAATCACCGAGAGCGTCTCGTTCCATCTGGGCGCGGATTGCGTTGGCAACTCGGTACACGTTCTGCACGGCGTTCATGGCGGCGAAATCGATGTCGTGCAGGGTGCCAACCCGGTCGGCAACGGCCTGCTCCCGCTCAATCGGGGTGGAGTCACGTCTCGCCGTTCCCATCGTGGGGAGACGGTACCGCGAGCGGGTTCGCACGCTGTAGGCGTGGGATAGATTCCGTCCCGTGGGGAGACCTCTGGTTGCGCTGAGCGGACGACGATATGGCGCCCCGGAGGTCCCGTCGCTCCCCGACAATTTCCGTGACGAGCAGGTCGACCTCCACCTCGCCGCCTACAGCGACTCCGTAGCCGCCGCTGGGGGAGCGGCGATCATGCTGCCGTGTATTGACACCTCGGTGGAGGTGCTGGACCACGTGAGTGCCCTCGTGCTGACAGGCGGCGGCGACGTTGATCCGGCCCTCTATGGCGAGACCCCGCACGAGACTGTCTACGGGATCGACACTCACCGCGATCGCGTGGAGATCGCGCTACTGCGACGAGCACTCGAGATTGGTCTCCCGGTGCTCGCGATCTGCAGGGGTATGCAGGTGCTGAACGTTGCGCTTGGAGGCTCCTTGCTTCAGCACCTCGAGGGCGACGACGGCGCGATCCACGCGGCGTGGGCACATCCGGTCTCCGCCCGAGTGCACGGCGTGTCGCTTGAACCCGGCTCGATCGCCTCTTCGGTGTTCGGCGAGGCCATCAACGTCAACACGTTGCACCACCAGGCCGTTGGCCGGCCTGCGTCCTCGCTGGCGATCACGGGACGTTCGCCCGACGGGGTCGTTGAGAGCGTGGAGATCCCGGGCCAACCCGTGTGGGGTGTGCAGTGGCATCCCGAACTGCTGGTGCCACAACCGGATCCCGCCTTTGTCTGGCTTATCGGGCAGGCCATCGCTCGCCAGTAGGGTGCCGTTATGGCTCCCAAGACAAAGATGATGTACCGCCGACTCGGCAGCAGTGGTCTGCAGCTCTCCGTGCTCTCCTTCGGCAGTTGGGTGTCCTTCGATGCCCAGATGAAGGACGACCTTGCGCTCGAGTGCATGCAGGCCGCCTATGACGGTGGTTGCAACTTCTTCGACAATGCGGAGGCCTATGCAGGCGGCGAGAGCGAGGCCATCATGGGCCGCGTCATCAAGGAACTCGGCTGGAAGCGCCAGAGCTACGTGCTGAGCAGCAAGTTCTACTGGGGGATCGATGGGAACCTGCGCAACATGCGCAACACCCTCAACCGCAAGTACCTCATGCAGGCCGTTGACCGCTCGCTCGAGCGGTTCCAGACGGACTTCCTCGACCTCGTGTTCTGCCACCGTCCCGATCCGCACACGCCCATCGAGGAGACCGTGTGGGCGATGAGCGACCTCATCGCATCGGGGAAGGTGCTCTATTGGGGCACCAGTGAGTGGTCCGCCGACGAGATCCGTGCAGCTTGGGAGATCGCCGAGCGTCATCACCTGCGCAAGCCCGTGATGGAACAGCCGCAGTACAACCTGCTCGCGCGCGACCGAGTTGAGAAGGAGTACGCCCGTCTCTACGAAGACATCGGCCTCGGCACCACGATCTGGAGCCCGCTCGCATCTGGTCTGCTCACTGGCAAGTACCGTGCCGGCGTGCCTCAGGACAGCCGCGGAGCGCTCCCGGGTTACGAGTGGCTGCAGCAGCGACTCACCGATACCACGACGCTGGAGAAGGTGGAGCGACTGCGTCCGATCGCTGACGAGTTGGGCTGCTCCATGGCGCAACTCGCAATTGCGTGGTGTGCGGCAAATCCTCGGGTCTCCACCGTCATCACCGGTGCCAGTCGTCCGAGTCAGGTTCTCGAGAACTTCGAAGCGCTTGCCGTCATTCCGCTCCTCACACCAGAGGTGATGGGTCGCATCGACGCTGCAGTCGCCTGAGCCTCGACTCAGGCGGGCCGTGTCACCGCTCTACTAGCGTTCGGCCATGACCGACACCGGCAAGTCAGCACCCAACATGTACGGCCCGGGCTCGCGGGCCCTTCAGGAGAGTTTCGACAGCACGCGTCTGGCGAATCGGCTTGAAGAGCGGATCGCGAAGGACACGCTCGAGGACTGGCAGGTTGCCATGATCGAGAACGCCTCGTTCTTCTTCCTCGGCACCTCCGACCTCGATGGTTGGCCCGACGTTTCCTACAAGGGAGGGGTCCCAGGATTCGTGAAGATCCTCGGCCCGTCCACCCTCGCGTTCCCGTCCTACGACGGCAACGGTATGTATCGCTCGGTGGGGAACATCATGGACACCAGCAAGGTGTCGATGCTCTTCATCGACTTCAACAGCCCCGGTCGCACTCGTATCCACGGCACGGCACAGGTGCATCTGGAGCAGGAGTGGCTCGATCGTTTCCCGTCGGCCGAGGCTGTCGTGGAGGTGCGAATTGGGCGGGCGTTCCCGAATTGCCCGCGCTACATCCATAATCTGGCGACTGGAGAGATCTCGAAGAATGCTCCCCGCGAGGGGCACGTCGTCGAGGAGCCAGAATGGAAGACCTGGCCCGAGTGGAAAGAAGTGCTGCCGGGCACCTCGGCGGGCTGATGGTCTGTAGTCGCTGGGGCGGTATCTGCATACCGGACCTCTGGCGGCAACATTGGGAACACCGGCCCTGCTGTGCGCGGCCATGACGCTGCACGCTGGAACTGCACCTCTCTGGAAGCGGGTCCACCATGCAGCTCAGCCAGCACCAACCTCGTGAAGCAACCGACCTCCGTGCACGTCTACTTGCAGCGCTCGCGCTGGTGGTGGGCGTCGTCGTCCTCCTGTTCTTCATCACCGAGGCCACCGGTGCCTCGCACCTCATCGCGGGATCGCCGAGCGAACCAACGCCCTCCACGCTCCCTCAGGTCTGCATCGACGGCGCTACGGGGCCGAGCGGTCCTGCGGGGGTGTCAGGCGCAACCGGGCAACAGGGAGACACCGGTGTGTCTGGCCCCCAGGGAAACAGCGGCGCGGGCGGACCGGCAGGGTCAACGGGTACATCCGGAGCGACAGGCCCCAAGGGTGGAACGGGTGTAACCGGTCCGAAGGGGATCACGGGCGCAACAGGCGCTAAGGGCGTGACGGGTCCGAAGGGTGCTACGGGAACCTGCGGCCCTACCGGTCCCAAGGGGGACACCGGTGCTGCCGGAATCTCGCACTCGCTCATCGTGAAGGATCACGACGGAGCGACGCTCGGCGCGTACGTCACCGGCGATGAATACATCGTGGTGCTCGGTTCCGACGGCCACTACCGAAGGTATCGCTCGAGCGACGGAGCGTATTCGGTGTCGCCGGTCGGCCCGTACTACCAGTCGGCCGACTGCACCGGGAACGCATACAGCCCGGCCGGATCGCGCACGACGCCGTTCCCCGGTATGCCGGTTCGGCTGAACGGCGGGTTCGCGAGCCTCAGCACGGCGGGTGCCGATGCCGTGGACTCTGCCACGCTCCAGAGCAAGGGCACACCGAGTAGTTGCGACTCGTACAGTGCAGCCGCTGGCACCACCTACCAGCGGTGGATCTCGCCTGCCTATTCCGTTGGCAATGCAGCTGGCCCGCTGAGCGTGCAGGAGGGATGAACGGCGCGCAGAATGCTAGACAGGGTTCCGTGAGTAGACGCACGTCACGCACCCTGTCCTCAATCGGTCTCGTGGCTGCAGCCTCGGTGGTGACGTCCACCGCTGTTGCCAGCGGTGCGCACGCTGTGGGGCCGGCGTCAGCGGACGCTGATACGCCAACCTCCGCCGGTCGATCGAACGGACTCGACGAGACCACGACGCTCGAGACCTGTACGGCGAACTTCGGTGGCAACAAGGTGACTGCTGTCGGCTTCTTCGACTCGATTGCGAACGACGGCTCGCTCAACCGGGCCAAGCCGGGAAAGCGTCACGAACTCGAGTACCGCATTGAGGACATCGAGAACGACTGCGTGGTCTTCGACCCCTCGGTGCCGGCCGCGAGTTCTGATGAGGTGTCGTGTGCCGATACCTCGGTGGTCATCGGACCTGCAGGTTCGTTCACCGCGCCGAAGTACGAGGCGAAGGAAAAGCACTTCAAGCAGTACTGGATTGCCCCGAAGGGGAAGAACCGCTGCTACGCCGTTCGCGTCAACAATCTCACCGCCTTCTTCCGCACGAAGTAGCAGCATGGGTGGTCCAATTGGCTCCGGTCAGGGAACCGGTGGCTTTTGGGCCTTGCGCACTGCGGCACTTCCAGGCGGCCGCTGGGAGTTGGTCGGCCTGCTGTCCGAAGACCATCCCGACGGATCGGTGGTTGGCCCCGGCCCGCAAGTCGAAGAGTTTCCGGGTGCCGCTCAGTTGCTCACACTCGGGCTTGATGACTCGGGTCGCGTGTCTCTCCGCCTCTCCCCGTGGGTAGCACCTGAGGCGCCGCCGCTGTGGTTCGTCGAGATGGATGCGTCGACTCCGACGCGCTTGATGCATTCTCTGGTGGCGTTCGAGAGCGCCCATCTCGCCGATGGCACGATCGTGTCGAACGCAGCCTTCTTCACGATGGCAGTGCGCAGCGAGCAGCAGGTAGGCGCAGTGCGCTGGGACATCACGACCGGGGAGATCGATCAGATCTACGTGTCGCCAGAACAACGCGACCGCCAGATCGCGCGAAAACTCATTGTGTGCGCAGGAGCATTCCGCGTGCACCGGGGCTGGGCCGGGAGGCTCCACGTGGGTGGAAGGCGGAGCGATGCAGTGGAAGAGATGCTCGCCGGTCGGTTGCCTCATCGTGTGCTTCCCCGGACCGAGCGCACGGTAATCATTGATCCCCTGACGGGGGAGATCGCGGAGTGATCTGCGGCCGGTCAGCTGCGCAGCGTCACCGGCACGGGTTCGATGCCCGACCACGAGGTGCCCGCAAGCGGACCGGCGGCGGGCGCGATCTCCACGGGAATGCCGGTGAGGTGGGACATACCCGACATCGGGTCGACCGACTGTGGTCCGCTGGCTGCCAGAAGGTTGACGTTCACTCCGGTTGTGGCCGAGGCAACCGAGAGACCCGTTGCGTGCTGATGCCCCCACCCGTGCGGTAGGGCGCACACCCCAGGCATCAGGTCCTCCAGAAGTCGAACGGGGACCCGCACCGTTGCTGTGGCCGAGCGAACGTCGGCGAGTTGTTCCTCGGCGAGGCCGAGTCGTTCTGCGTCGTCCGGGTGCAGGTAGAGGTGATTCGTGGTGAATCCGTTGGCCACCATCTCCTCGTGGTTGTGGGTCCAGGAGTTGTGCGTCTTCACGTGGCGTTTGGTGATGAGCAGCATCTGGCCGGCGCGGGCTGTTGCTGCAGCGAACTCTTCCTCCAGGGACGACGCTCGCTCGATCAACAGATCAGGAGCGAGGTGTACGCGCTTGTCGTCGGTGACGATGCGTTTGCCGAGGAACGTCCCGGCGGTAGAGCCGGGTTGAGCGAGCCCATGTTGGAACGTGAGCAACTTGCGGAAACTCGGCTTGCGCGTGATGCGCAGGATGAGGTTCAGCACCTTCTCGGCGGGCACCGTGGGGTAGCGCAGTCCGTTGCGACGTTGATGTTTACGCGCCATCCGTTCGAGGAATCGTTGTGCGATGCCGGAACCGAGCATCGGGACGCCGCACGCCTTGGCGAGTCCGAGATAGATCGACGCCTCGTCGCGCTGATCGCCCCTGGCGGGCAGCAGTGCTTCGGTTGCCTGGAGGTACGGGCGTGACTGCATTCCCATGAACAACGGGAAGATGAACGGGAGGTCGGCGCGCTGCAGCGGGTCGGTGGCCGGCAGCGTGTAGTGGGCGACCGACCCCGTCTCGTTGCGGAAGATGTCGATGGTGACGAGCAGTTCGAGCGACCCGAATGCTTCGCGCAGGCGGCCCGCGTCAGCCATGGTGATGAGGGGATTCCCACCGGTCACGAAGAGCGCCTTGATCTGGCCGGGCCCGGGCGTGAGGATCTCGTCAGCGAGAATGCCGCCGGGGAAGGCGTCGTTCACCTTTCGGAATCCGCCAATACGTGACGTGTCGTTGCTCATCAACGTTCCGGTGCGCTTCCCGAACTTGGCGAAGTCGAAGATTCCCTTGCCCACGAGCGTTCCACCAACACGGTCGAGGTTCCCCGACACGGCGTTGATGGCTTCCTGAAGCCAGAAGGCAAGCACGCCGTTCGATCCCATGTTGACGCCAGTGGAGGAGTACAGAGCGGCAGAGCGGGCGGTGCGGAAGGTGGTGACGAGGGAGCGGAGCTGCGTTGCGTCGATGCCGGTGACGGTGGCAGCGCGCTCTGGGGTCCATGGTGCGGCGAGCGCGGCCAGTCGATCGAAGCCGGTCGTGTGTGTCTCGACGATCGAACGGTCCACGCCGCCAGATGAAATGAGTTCGTTGAGGAACGCGAGGTAGAAGAACACGTCGGTGTCGGGGCGGATGAAGAGGTGCTCGGTGGCGGCCTTAGCGGTCTCAGTGCGGCGCGGGTCCACCACGACGACCCGACCTCCGCGTTGTGCGATCTCGCGAAGGCGTTTCTTCGGATCGGCCACCTGCAGGAACGACCATTTGCTCACGACGGGGTTCGCGCCCACGATGATGAGGCAGTCCGTGTTGTCCACGTCCGGGAATGGTTGGGTGAACGGGAAGCCGTAGATCTCGCGTGCGGCAGCGAATTTGTTCGCGCAGTCCTGCGTGGCACTTGCGTACAGCGATCCAGACTTCAGGCCGTCCATGAATCCCTTCGCGAAGATCGGGTGCAGCACGCTGAATCCCGCAGCGGTCCCTACGTACATGGCAACGGCGTTTGGTCCGTGCTCGGCAACGATGCCCCGAACCTTGGCGCCGATCTCGCCCTCGGCGGTATCCCACGACACTCGCTCCCACCGGTCGCCCGTCCGTTTCATCGGGTGCAAGAGGCGGTCGGGCGAGGCGTACAGGCGGTGCTGCTTGACTCCCTTGATACAGGCAAAACCCTGAGTGCCGACGTGCTCGTGGTCGGGGCGAATCTGGGTGATCTCGCTCCCGTCGACGGTTACCTCGAGGCCGCAGAGCGACTCGCAGATACGGCAGAACGTGTAGCGGGTCGACGGTGCTGAACGTTCGGCGTTGGTGATCTTCTGCGAGTTCATCCTTGTCTCCTGATTGTGACGGAGTTCTCAGCACTTCAACTGCCGGAGGGCGGTCTGGAGATTACGCTTTCTAGGCCCAATCGCAAGGATTGCCTGAATGTCCATGGAGGACAGTTGAAACCAGTAATGAAATCTAGTTTTGCCCTGAGTGCACTCGCTGCACTCGCCACGCTCACTGTTGCATGCGGTGACAAGAAGGCGGACGAAACCACAACCACCGCTGCAGCAGTCGAGACGACGATTGCCTCATCCACCACCGCCAAGGCTCCGGCACATTGGACCTACGAAGGCGAGGAGGGACCCAGCCATTGGGGCGAATTGGACCCGGCCTACGCGCTTTGCGCCGACGGCTCTGCGCAGACGCCGATCGACGTCACGGGTGCCACGGGTGTCGATCTCCCCAATCCGGTAATCAGCTACAGCGCCGGTGATGCCGTGGTGATCAACAACGGGCACACGATTCAGCTGAAGTCCGGAGACGGGAACACCATCACCGTTGATGGAACGTCGGCGCCGCTGAAGCAGATCCACTTCCACACCCCCAGCGAGCACACCATCAACGGCAAGACGTTCCCGGCCGAGGTGCACTTCGTGCACATCACGGAAGCCGGCGAGATCACCGTTCTTGGAGTGATGATCTCCGAGGGAGCATCCGATAATGCCGCTTGGGCGCCGTACGTCGCCTCGCTCGGCACGGTCAAGGGAACCGACGGTGCCGCCAAGGTGGACTGGGCCGCAATGCTTCCCGCGAATCTGGCCACCTACCGGTACGCCGGAAGCCTCACCACCCCGCCCTGCACTGAGGGCGTGAACTGGCTGCTCCTTGAGACCCCGGTGGAGCTGAGCGCAGCACAGATCCAGGCGTTCGAGAAGGCGTACACGGGCAACGCGCGCCCGGTCCAGTCCCTCAATGGTCGCACGGTGCAGGAAGACACGTCGTCCGACAAGTGAGTTTGGTTCAGTGCCCCGAATGGCACTGACGGAACGTTGCTGATGGCTGTGGCCTGACCGCCTCCGGGTGGTCAGGCCACGTGCATTCCGGGACCAGGAGGGGTGGAACGCTCAGCGGGGACAAGCAGCGACGGCTGCGGCAACACGAGCGCGTACGGCGTCATCGGGATTCTGCAGGGTGGTGATCTTCTCGTTGCGCATGATCGATTCCGTGGCGCAGGCTGCTACGTCGAGGCTTCCGGTGTTCTCGATAAGCGCCTCGAGCAGGTTGGCCCGTGTGTAGAAGAAGTCGATCGGCTCCTGGCCGAGGAGGGTCTGGGAGATCGCCTTGCCAGGATCGCAGAACCGAACATCGATCGTGCCGCCACGCTCTTCTGCCCTGGCCGACGCTTCCTTCACGCGGGATGATGCCCATCGGGTCAAGGCGTCCTGCAATGTCTTTGTGGCGTCCGCATTGTCGGCAACCAGCACCCAGTGCACGCACACCGGTGAGTCCTTCGCCGAACGTGAAGCGACAAACGTGTCGTTGCCCCAGCCCGCGGCCGCCGTCCATGCCTTCTCGGCGCCTATTGCGGATGCAAGGGTGAGATAGAGGCGCACGATGCCGAGCGTGCCGGAGTCCACACGACTGCCCTCCACCTTGGGCGGGTCGACAGACTCTGGAGCGTCTTGCGCAAAGTAGGCCGCTGGATCGAGCACTTGATCAAGGGCGACGGGTGGTCGCACGAAGAGTTGGTCCACCCCTGCCTTGGTGACGGCCGCAGCGGCAACGAGCGAAGGCCCGATGACGTAGGGGGCCTCCAGAGCGGCGGCAGTGACCCGGGCGATGTCCTTCGTGGTCTCCTTGATGTCGCCGGTCATCTTGCCGATGTCGTCGAAGTACGCCTCCTGCTCGGTGGCGGGCAGCGACGCAAGATACTTGCCCTCGACATACACGGCATGTCCCTCGAACAGTGCCGTCAGCGCACGCACAGCCTCGGGCCCCTTCGCCTTGCTCTGCAGCGAGCGGATCTTTAGTCGCTGGTCCTGTAGGGCGTGGACAAGTTCGTGGGCGATCGTCGTGCGCAACGTCACGCTCAAGGTGGTGGCGGCAGGGTCCTCGGCGCGGGCAACGATCTGTCGGCTCCCGAAGTCGTAGTAGGCGAGGATGCCGC
>CANIBN010000010.1 GCA_947465505.1 Acidimicrobiales bacterium
GAACTGTGGGCGACAAGGTCGAGGGCGTCGAGCCCGACGCAGTTGACCGGTATTGCGAAGAGCACCGGCCCGATCTCTGTGTCATTGAGGCTGATGGATCACGCTCCCGCCGCGTGAAGGCGCCCTCCGACAACGAGCCGCCGATCCCCACAAGTACGACGCTCGTCATTGCGGTAATCGGGGCCGACGCACTCGACCGTGTTATCGAGGACGTTGCACATCGACCCATGCTCGTGGCTGCAGTGTGCGGATGCAGTCCATACGGCCGTCTCACTCCCGAGCGTGCAGCACACCTGCTGACAAGCGTTCGTGGCGGCCGCAAGAACGTGCCGGCCGGCGCGAGGTTCGCCGTGGCCATCACCCGGATCGGGGCACGCCAAGAACTCCTAGCAGAGCGTCTGCGCACCCTGCTCGCCGAGGAAGGCACGACAGCGGTCCTGCTGCCCGCCATCGCGGAGTGAGCTCGCACGGTCTCTGGCGAGGAGTGTCGCCGTCGCTAGTGTCGTCGGCAGTGGTTACAGCAAGCGTCAACATCATCCCCGAGGGACCGATCCCCGACCTCGTAGCCCTCGGTGTTGAGGCCGAGGAGCTCGGATACCAGCGCTGCTGGGTGTACGACGAGGGTCTCGCAACCCGAGACGTGTACATCACCCTGGCGGCGATTGCGGCCGCTACTACCACGTTGCAACTCGGTACGGGAATCACCAATCCCTACACGCGGCATCCGGCAACGACAGCCGCAACCACCGCAAGCCTCGACGAGATGAGTAACGGACGCGCCTTTCTCGGGATCGGCGCCGGAGGATCGCTCACCCTCGGTCCGCTCGGCATCAGTCGAACCACTCCCCTCGGGTCCGTACGCGACGTCATCACCGCTTGTCGGGCACTGTTCCGCAACGAGTCGATCAGCATGGAGGGAATCGGCTTCACGCTGAGGGATGCTCGAATCGGATTTCCGGCTCGGAGCAGCCTCGAGATTTGGCTCGCAGGACGAGGCCCCAAGATGCTTGCGCTCGGCGGACAACTTGCTGACGGCGTGATGCTCGATTTCATCTACAAACCGGCGCTCGGTGAGGCCATCGAGCGTGTCCGCTCGGGCACGCCGCACGGCGCGCCAACCACGAAGATCTGTTATTCCACGATGGTCATCACGAACGACGCAGCGATGGAACAGACCAAGCCCCACATGACCTACCGCCTTGTCGACTCCCCCAAGGAGGTGAAGGCTGCACTCGGAATCACCGACGACGACGTTCAGCGCATTCGGTCCGCAATGTCCGGTGGCCTTCAGGCCGCAGCGGAGCACGTACGTGACGAGTGGGTCCTTCCCTTCGTCATCGCTGGTTCGGAGGCCGAGTGTGCATCCGAACTCGCTCGACTCGTCGACCAGCACGGGGTGGACGAGTTCCTCCTTCCCCTCCTCGATCTGCAGCGGGCCCCCGCGCTCATGCAGTCGGTTGCCAACGTCCTGAAGAGAGTGAACTAATGCCCGGTCCCCCCGGTGTCGGCCCCGAGCGCTTTCTGCTCCCCTGCTACACACAGCCAGCCGAACACGTCGTGCAGACATGCAACTTCCACGTTCCTGACCAGCCAGAGCTTCCGACGATGCTCGACCCGGAGTACCCCCGAGTCACACAGCCGTCCTCGGAGCCTCTCGTACCGCTGGCCCACCGCCGAATCCGGGTGCTGTCCAACTACTGGCATGCCGGCTGGGATGGCGCACTGGCGACGACATGGCTGCGAGGCGAGGCATTTGAGCGCCTGACCCACGCTGCCGAAGCACTCCCGGACCGCTTGGGCCTTGCGGTGTTCGACGCGTGGCGTCCGCTCGCTCTGCAGGCCGAGTTGTACGACGCGGCGTATCACGAGCCAGGTCTGCCTGAAGGATTCGTCGCAGAGCCCACTCCCGATACCTCGACACCCCCACCGCACCTCACGGGTGGAACCGTCGACCTCACCCTCACCCTCGACGGATCGCCGCTCGCACTGGGTACGGGCTTCGACGACTTCACCGCAGCCGCATTCACCGAGAGCCTCGAGCAGGTTCCCGGGGCCTCTCGTGAACTGCGCCGGCTGCTCTACCGCACCATGCGAGCCGCCGGATTCGTCGTGCTCCACTGCGAGTGGTGGCATTTCGAGTTCGGAACCCGACGCTGGGCCGCCGTTACCGGCAATACGCCTCTCTACGGCCCAGCGAACCTTCCCACAGACTGAATTCCCGCAGGCAACAGGCCGCCGCGCCCTATCGTGGCGCCATGTCCCGTTCGACCAACTGGCACGATCACGGCTTCGTGCGTGTCTCCGCCGTGACGACCGCGGTGGAGGTCGCAAATCTGTCCGCCAACCGCCTCTCGCTGGAGCAGTCCATCAGGGATGCGGCAGCCTGTGGCGCAAGTCTGGTGGTCACTCCAGAACTTGGCCTCACCGGATACACGGCCGGTGACCTCTTTGCCCAGCAAGTACTCATTGACGGCGCATGGACACATCTCGAGGCACTCGCCTCCACACTCAGTGATCTGCCCCACGTAACCAGCGTGGTAGGGCTCCCCGTCCGCGCAACGGACTCGAGGCTGTACAACTGCGCAGCCGTGATCGCCGGAGGAGCCATCCGTGGACTCGTCCCCAAGCAGTACCTCCCAAACCGGGCCGAGTTCTACGAGGACCGCTGGTTCACGCGAGCGCTGCATCGCACACTTCCCGCCACCGTCCGGGGCGTTCCGTTCGGCACCGATCTGCTGTTCGACCTCGGCATCCCCGGAGCCGTGCTCGGTATCGAACTGTGCGAGGACCTCTGGAGCGCGAGTCCGCCCAGCGGCGCACTCGCTCTTGCCGGCGCCACCATCATCGCCAACCCAAGCGCGTCGCCCGAGGTGCTCGGTAAGTCGGACTACCGACGCGACCTCGTACGCATGCAGTCAGCCCGTTGCCTCGCCGCGTATCTCTATGCAGGCTCCGGCCCGGGAGAAAGTTCGATGGACGTGGTGTTCGGGGGACACTCACTCATCGCGACCAACGGAACACTCCTTGCCGAGAGTGAACGCTTCAACTTCGCTACCAGTGTGGTGACCGGCGACGTTGACCTTCAACACCTCGCCCACGAGCGACTCACCAACTCAAGCTTTGCCGGTGCCGACGCTGGGGAGTACCGCTTGCTCCCCTGTCCCCCGCTCGAACCTCTCATCGTCGCGCTGCTGCACGGTGTCGATCCGCACCCCTTCGTACCGTCCGACCAACAACAACGGCGGACACATTGCGAAGAGATCTTCTCCATCCAGGCAACCGGCCTCGCCAAGCGTCTCCGCCACACCGGCAGCAAGGGCGTGGTGATCGGAATCAGCGGTGGCCTCGACTCAACACTCGCCGTGCTCGTCGCCGTCAGAGCGTTCGATACTCTCGGACTCCATCGCGACGGTATCCACGCCGTCACCATGCCCGGTCTCGGTACCACGGATCGCACCTACCGCAACGCACTCGGTCTCATGGCGGCACTCGGCACCACGTCGCGCGAGATCCCCATTTCCGATGCCGTCGTCTCGCACTTCGGTGACATTGGGCACGACCCCGAACAGCATGACGTCGTGTTCGAGAATGCCCAGGCACGCGAGCGCACACAGATCCTCATGGATCTCGCTAACGAGGTAGGTGGACTTGTTGTGGGGACAGGCGATCTCAGTGAGGCCGCACTCGGGTGGATGACCTTCAACGGTGACCACATGTCGATGTACCACGTCAATGCAGGGGTACCCAAGACCTTGGTTCGCTACCTCGTCGACTGGGCCGCGGACGACGTCTTCAACGGTGAGGTGCGGCGCATTCTTCACGACATCGCCGACACGCCAATCACCCCGGAGTTACTGCCCCTGAAAGACGGCGAGCTCGCCCAGAAGACCGAGGAGGTTGTCGGACCATACGAACTGCACGACTTCTTCCTGTTTCATACGGTTCGCTACGGCTCGGGACCGTCCAAGGTGTTCGACCTTGCCCGAATCGCCTTCGTCAACGTCTACGACGACGCAACGATTCTTCGGTGGCTCGAGGTGTTCGTTCGTCGATTCTTCGCCCAACAGTTCAAGCGGTCGTCCATGCCCGACGGCCCCAAGGTTGGTTCGGTTGCACTCTCTCCCCGGGGCGACTGGAGGATGCCGAGCGATGCCTCATCGTCTGCCTGGCTCGACGAACTCCAGTCCCTCAGGGTCTAGTTCGCTGCCGGGTCAGCGTCGAGTCAGCGAAGCAGCGGACGAACGTCCTCCGCGTAGCGCTGCATTTGCTCCTCGGAGTACGTATAGGAGTCACCGGGGAAGTTCGGGTAGATCGTGAAGTGCTTGAGGTTGAGCGAATCCTTGTATTCCTGGATGCCCTCGGCCACTTCCTCGGCGGTACCGATCACCCAGACCTTCTGGTCGACCGACTCCTCGAGCGTCGGGATCAAGCCACTGGGGGCAGGCTTTCCGTCCTTGCCCATGTAACCCTTCGACCAGCCGTAGGGGCCGAGGAACTTCCAGTACTCATCGTGGCCGGGGCGGGCCGACTTCCAGGCCTGCTCGTGCGAATCCTCGATGCGGATGTTGAGCACGAGGTTGCGCTTCTCACCGGGAGCCAAGGAACCGTGGTGCTGTTCCCACACCTCACCGAACTTCTCCCAGCGCTGCTTGATGAACTGGTGATGCATGAGCCAGAACACGCCGCCGAAGCCACGCTCGGGAACGTGTTGCAGCGACGGCGGCGACGTGATGGCCTGCCACACCTCGTACGGGTAGAGCGGCCGCGGAACGAGCGTGAGAGTCTCGACGAAGCCACCGCGATCCGGGATGCCGTCCGGCGGGAAGACGTAGTGCTTACCCCGGTACGAGAACTCCTCGTTCTCGAAGGCCGTCAGGATGACGTCCATGCACTCATCCATCATCTCGCGGTTGATCTGGTCCGCCGACACCTGATCGGGGTTGTCGAAGGAGCCCACCTGAGTGCCCAAGGCCTGCGCCTCACGCGGAACCGTGCCACGACCCACGCCGAGGATCGCGCGTCCGCCAGAGATGTTGTGCAGCGTCGCGAAGTCCTCTGCGAAACGAAGCGGGTGCCACTGGGGGATGATGTGGAACATCGCACCGATCTTGATGCGCTGGGTCTTCATGGCGAGCGCCATGCCGAACAGCAGACCGTTGGGCACCACCTCATACCCTTCGTGCTGGAAGTGGTGTTCTGTGAGCTGGAAAACGTCGAAACCGAGTCGCTCGGCGGCCACGCCCATGTCGAGGAGGCGCATGGCGGCGTTCCACATCTCCTGCTGGCTGTAGCGACGGTCGGTGGGAGCGGGCAGGCCCGGGCCGGCATCGTCCATCTCCACCGCGCCGAACATGAATACGCCGGTTTCCATCTGTGGTAACTCCTCGGGTGCAACTCAATCCGTGCTCCTATCGTAGATGCCAGACCGGCGCACGCCAGAGGCCTTGGTCCCACCCTTCGGTGAACGCTGTGTTTCATCCGTCCGGACGACTCTGTGCCGACTAACCTCACGATTCGTGACCGAGGCTCCCGTAACTCCCCCTGCCCCCACGTCGGGCGCCGTGCTCTCGTTCAAGGACGTCTCCAAGACGTTCCCCGACGGTACGGCTGCACTCTCGCCAGTGTCGTTCGATATTCAGCCCGGTGAGTTCGTCACCGTTGTGGGCCCCTCGGGTTGCGGAAAGTCCACGCTGCTGAAGATTGCCTCCGGGCTGATCCCGGCGTCGTCCGGCCAGGTGGACGTCAGCTCGAACAACCTTGGCTACGTCTTTCAGGATGCAACGCTGCTCCCTTGGCGCACCGTGCAGAAGAACGTCGAACTGTTCCTCGAGCTCCACAAGGTTGACAAGTCCAAGCGTGCGGCCATTGCGGCGGAGGCAATCGAACTCGTCGGCCTCAAGGGCTTCGAGCGTCACCATCCCAAGCGCCTCTCCGGCGGTATGAAGATGCGCGTCTCCTTGGCTCGGTCGCTCACCATGAAGCCCAAGGTGTTCCTCTTTGACGAGCCGTTCGGAGCGCTCGACGAGATCACCCGCGAGCGCCTCAACGACGAGATCATTCAACTCTTCGTGCGCGAGCAGTTCGGTGGGCTTTTCATCACCCACTCCGTCTACGAAGCGGTGTTCCTGTCCACCCGAGTGCTGGTCATGAGTTCACGGCCCGGTCGTATCACTGCCGAGTTCAAGGTGCCTTTCCCGTACCCTCGCTCCCCAGACCTGCGTTTCGACCCCGAGTTCGCCCGACTGACCGGCGAAGTGAGCCACGCACTCCGCGACGCCCACTCCTGAGCGGAGTACTTCCGGTGGACTTCCCGAGGCCGCTCGTCTCGACATCGTGGCTCGCCGAGAACCTCGACAACCCCTCGGTAAGGGTGTTGGATTGCCGTTGGTACCTCCAACCTTTTGATTCCCGAGACGGCAGCGCCGAGTACGCCGCCGGGCACATCCCCGGAGCCCGTCACGTGAACTGGGCACGTGAACTGGCACACCCTGCGCACGGGACGCTCAACATGCTCGCCGGGCCCGAGCGCTACGAGGCAGCGATGGCGGCACTTGGTGTCGGCTCAGACAGCCTGATTGTCACGTACGACGACCATCACGTTCCCGTGGCGTCGCGGGTGTGGTGGACGCTTCGCACCTACGGCCACGAGAACGTTTCGGTGCTCGATGGCGGCATCACGACGTGGCGGAGCGAGGGCCGTCCTCTCGAATCGGGTCTACCAGCAACTCCCACGCCTCCAGCGCTGCCCTTCGTTGCGAAGTTCCGGCCCCAGCGATACGCCACCAAGCAGGACGTGCTCGATGCCATCGAACAGGGCACGGTTCAGCTTGTCGATGCACGGATGGACGTTGCGTACCACGCCGCATCCGGCCACATTCCCGGTTCTATCCGGGTGACGGGCTTGGGATTTCTCGCGGACGGCGAGCACTGGTCAACCCCCGAGGAATGTCGTGCGCGCATTGCTGCTGCCGGAGTCGAGGATGCACCGGAAACCATCCTGTATTGCGGCGGTGGTGTGGCAGCAACTGGCGCGCTCTTGGGATGGACCCTGGCGGGTCTCGGCGACAACGTCCGCGTGTACGACGGTTCGTGGGGTGAATGGGAACAGGATCCCGCCACCCCAAAGGAGATGCATCAATGAGCAATCGCGTCGTGGTCGTCACCGGTAGTACCGGATCGATTGGCAACGCCATCCGTCGGTCATTCGTGGAGGCCGGAGACCGGGCAGTCGGCATCGACCTCCAGTCGTCGTCCGACAACTGGGGACCCACGTACGCCTGCGACGTCTCGGACGAGGCGTCGGTGAATCAGGCGTTCAACCTCATCCGGGCGGAACATGGACACCCAACGGTGCTCGTCAATTGTGCAGGCATGGCAGGCAAGGGAGGAGTGCTCGAGGAGCCACTCGACGTGTGGCGCCGGATCCTCGACGTCAATCTCACCTCGGTGTTTCTCTGCACCCGTGAGGTGGTGCCGGGCATGCGCGCGGCTGGTGGTGGCAAGATCCTCAATATTGCGTCAGTGAACGGTCGCTTCGGTGGGTCGGCGCTTTCGGGCCCGGCCTACGCCACCTCGAAGGGTGGGATGCTGACTCTCACTCGCTTCCTCGCCCGCGAGCACGCACCCGACAACATCCAGGTGAACGCTGTGGCCCCAGGGCCACACGACACACCGATGTGGCAGGCGCTCGATGCCGAACGTCGCACCCGGATCCTCGGCATGCTTCCGGGAGGCAACGGCCCCGGCGACCCCGAGGACCTCGGAGCGGCAGTGGTGTTTCTCTGCTCAAGCGCAGCGAAGTACATCACCGGTGCCACGCTGGACATCAACGGCGGACAGTGGATGGGCTGAGTCGGGTACGTTCTCGGCCATGAGCGAGATCTCCCACCGCCAGATCGATGCCAACGGCATCTCCATCCACCTCGCAGAGATCGGCGAGGGTCCCCTCGTGCTGTTCTGCCACGGCTTTCCCGAGTCGTGGTACTCCTGGCGCCATCAACTCCCTGCCGTGGCCGAGGCCGGCTTCCGGGCCGTTGCCATGGACATGCGCGGATACGGCCGCACCACCCAACCGGCGAACATCGCCGAGTACACCATCAGCCACCTCATCGGCGACGTCGTGGGCGTCGTCAACACGCTAGGCGCAGCCGATGCAGTGGTCGTCGGACACGACTGGGGAGCGCCGGTTGCGTGGTGGTCTGCCCTTGTCCGGCCGGACCTGTTCCGCGCTGTCGCAGGGATGAGCGTGCCGTACCTCCCGCCGATTGGCGCACTCCCCGCCGGGGTCTCGATGAACGACCTGATGCGCATGATGGCCGGGGATCGGGACTACTACCGCTTGTATTTCCAGGAGCCGGGAGTCGCTGAGTCGGAGATGGACGCAGACCCTGTCCGAGGGATGCTTGGGATGCTGTACAGCATTTCGGGTGACATCGTCTCCGACGGTGTCCACCAATCGGGATGGGACGGCCATTTCCCGGCCGGCGAGCGTTTCATCGATCAGCTCGTCACGCCAGAGCATCTCCCCGCCTGGCTCACCCAGGCGGACGTGGACTACTACGTCGCAGAGATCTCCCGTGCAGGGTTCTTCGGGGGCATCAACTGGTACCGGAACATCAACGCGATCCCCTCGGTACTCGCTCCGTTCGTCGGCAGCACCATCCGACGCCCATCGTTTTACATCGGCGGATCACTCGATCTCATTGCGGGGAACACCCCGGAGTCCATCGATGCGATGAAGGCCGCGCTACCCGACCTGCGACATTGTGAACTCCTGCAAGGTGCAGGACATTGGATCCAGCAGGAGCGCCCCACCGAGGTGAACACGGCCCTCGTCGGATTCCTTCGTTCCCTCGAGGCCTAACCGGCGGTCAGCCTGCTCGGCACACGGCAGGCAGCACTTCTCCAGCAAGCCGCTCGAGGGCCCAATCAACATCTGGCCCAAACGTGTACCACGCAAGCGGGAGATCCATTCCTGCGTCTGCGTATCGCGCGAGACCCACGACGACATCGTCGACCGTCCCGGACACGGAGAACGTGTCGATGAGGTGGTCGTTGATGAGTGAGGCTGCCGCGTGAGGGCCCGAGTTGTTCATCGCATCGCGAACCGCCTGGACCGCCTCCGGGTCCGCCCCCGACTCGGACACCACGACTCCCTCGACACGCCACAGGTAATACGCGAGTACGCGGCGCACGGCGTCGCGCGCCTCTGCTCGGTCGCGGCCCACCGACGTGAGAATGTTTCCCGAGACCAGAATGTCGCTCATCTTGCGACCGGATCGCCTTGCTCCGACGACGAGGTGCTCGTACGCCCAGGCCGTGTACCCGGCGCTCGTGATGGCGCCCAACTGCACCCCATCCCCGTGCTCGCCGGCGGCCTGCATCATCCGGGCGTTGACCGCTCCCACGTCGATCGTCATCCCCTTGGGTGGTTCAAAGTCCAGTCTGCTCGTGGCGGGCGAGCGAAACGTGGTTGGTTCGAACCCGAGGTCCTGCCCGTTGAACCATCGACGGATCGCCCGGATCGACTCCACGGTGTTGGTGTACGGAAGCCACTCGTCGTCCACATAGCCGAGCGCCTTCAGCGTCCATTCAGCGGCGCCGATTCCGAAGCGCACCCGTCCCGGCCCAGCGATCTCTGCAAGCGTCGCCGCCTCCATAGCGAGCACCGACGGGTGTCGGGTAACCGGGTTGGCGATACCAATCCGAACACGCACCGTGCGCGTGGTGGCCAGCACTGCCGCAGCAGCGGTGAACACCGCTCGGTGCTGCCGGCTCTCGGGAAGGGACACCTCCGTGAATCCGAGACGATCGGCACGTTGCGCAATGGCGAGCGTGGTACCAAGATGATCCTCATTGGACAGCGAAATGCCCAAACCAGTAAACGGCATAAGAACAATCTGCCACGAAGGGGTAGCGAAGATGTGGATCAAGACGATCGCCTACCAAGACGCAGACGGACCGCTGCGTGACGCCTACGAACGGCAGGCCAAGTCACTCGGCGAACCCACCGAGATGACGCTCGCCGGTTCGCTCAACCCAGCGATCGTTGCCGCACGGCTCGACCTCTACGCCGCCACCGAGAAGTGCCCATCACGGGTCACGCCGCACCAACGGAACCTCATCTCCTACGTCACCTCGTCGCTCAATCGCACCCCATACTGCATGAGTCAGGTCACCATCAAACTCCGCCAGACCGGACTCGATGACGAGGGGATCGTCGCTCTCGGCACGGATCCCCTCGCGGTTGCCGAGCATCTCCCCGAGGCAGATGCGGCACTCGTGCGCTACACCGTCAAGCTCACCATGAACCCGGGTGCCATCACCGAGGCAGACATCAACGCGCTCCGTGCCGTCGGGTTCGACGACCTCGACATCGTCGACGCAAACGCCCAGTGTGCGCACCTGAACTACGTCAATCGAGTGGCAAACGGCCTCGGGATCAAGACCGTCGTCGACCCGGACTTTCCGGCCTACGCCGCGATTCCGACTGACTGAGGAATCGTCAACAGGGGCTTAGCCGGCTAGGAAGATGCGTTGAGCCTCCGCAAGGATGCCCGCCGAGGCGTCGATGTGGTCCTCACAGGTTGCCTCGTCGTTCATCGGGAGCATGAAGAGGTCGAAGTTCGCGGCCTGCTCGGCAATCGCCGCTGCGCATTCTGTGGGCGTCCCCGCTACGCCGTACTGATCCACCATCGCAGCGGGAAGGTGTCTCGCAGCGTCGTCCATGCGACCGGCCAGCATCGCCGATCGCACGAGTTCCAGGCGCTCGTCATCCAGCCCTGCCGCCGAACGAATATCGGGCGGGGCGTCGACCGCCATGTACGAAAAATGGCGTAGGGCCCTACTGCGTTCGGTCTCCGACCAGGCAATGTAGGCAGACCACGCGATATGGGCCTTCCCCTGAGCGCGTACCCGCGCTGCCTCCTCGGCGAGATGCAGACGGGGCTTTGCGGAGAACACCACCCAGTCCGCGTGCTCGGCTGCAAGTTGCTGGACCCGCGGTCCGCGACCGGCAATGGCGAGCGGCACCGCGCCGGGTGCCCACGGGATACTCGCCGGGCCGGATTGGGTGCCCCGAAGGAGTGTGGACGTGACAGTGACCGCCTCAGCAAGAGCGGTATAGGGCCTGTGTGGTTCAAGCCCCAGAGGAGTGAGCACGCGACTGCCACCCACCCCGAGACCATTCCACACCCGACCCGGTGCCAACTCCGCAAGCGTCGCAATCGCCGCTGCAGTTGTCACTGGGTGTCTGGAGAACGGGTTCGTGATAGCGGGCGCCACGGTCATCGTCTCGGTACCGAGAAGTATCGCCGTCATGGCGACGTACACATCGCGCTCGGTGCCTTCATCGGCAACGAAACAGACCGAAGCGCCAAGCCGTTCCGCGCGTCGCGCGAGTGACACAAGTCGAGCGACGGGCTGGGTCGGCTCGAACCAAACCCCCCAGGGGAACCCCACGAAGAACGCCTAGTCCCGGGTGGTGCCGGCAGGCTCGTACCATCGACGAGTTGCGAGGTTGCCCACCAGCGAGAAGATGACGAAAACCGCAACACCGAGCAGACAGGTGTAGATGACCGTCGCAAACAGGCTCGGCATGTCGAACTTGGACTGCATCCGCCGGTATCCCTCGATGAGGTGGCCGAGGCCGGGATCGCCTCGTCGGAAGAAGTACTCACCGACGATTGCACCCACCACCGACAGACCCGCAGAAATCCTCAGCCCGGTGAAGATTGCGGGCATTGCACCGGGGAACTGCAATTTCCACAGCCTGCGGATTCGTCCTCCCTTATGCAGCGTGAACAGGTCGTGATGGCCGTCATCGGCGGACTGGAGGCCGAACAAGGTGTTCGTGAGGATGGGGAACACCGCGATGATCACACAGACAATGACACGACTCTTGAACTCGTAGCCGTAGCGGATCTGGATGAACGGAACAAGAGCAAGGATCGGAATGGTCTGCAGGGCTACCGCCCACGGGAACAGTGCACGCTCGACCCATCGGGCCTGACTCATGAACACTGCCACGAGCACCCCGATCACGGTGGCCACTAGCAGGCCCACCGCAGCCTCCTTCGTGGTCTGCAGCAGTGCATGCAGAATGTCGCTGCGCACGTGTTCGCAGGTGACCTTGCCCGAATTCTCCACCTTGCAACTCGATGAGTTCCAGAAACCGACGCGGAACACCGATCCTGGGGCCGGGAGAATGATCTTGCGCTTCTCGCTGAGATTCGACGAGATCAACTGCCAGACAGCGACGAATACGACGAGGAGTAACGACGGGCCAAGAACCTTCGCGACACGGCCCGCCCAGCCACGGGGCGATCCTGATCGTCGTGCTGACGACGGCCGAAGTGTGGGTTCGGTGCTGCTCATACCACTCGTGATTCTTTCAGAAAAAGGAGTGCGGTCCGGGATCGTGGACCCCGGACCGCTCCATTACCGATCTCTAACTACCGGATCAGTAGCCGAGGCTGATGTTCGGATCGACGAACTGATTGTCGATGATCTCGGCGCACTGGAGGCCTTCCTTCACGCCTTCGACGTTCGCGGCCTTCTCGATGGGATTGAACTCATCGATGAGCTTCTGGATGCGCTCGCAGTCCATGTCACCAAGGATCGGGGTGATGCCATCGCTGACCAGACCCTGCTCCTTCATGATGACGGTCGCTGCGGCGTTGCCCTCGGACGACTCGGTCCAGTTCATCGACGTGCCGTAAGCAGCAAGCATGTCGTTGATCGCCTTCGGGTCCGCCATGTAGTCCACGAGCGCCTTCTGCGCGAGCGGCACAAACACCTTCAGGCAGGCTGCGTCCTTGGTGATCGACTCGGGCTTGACCGACAGCGCAGACTGGTAGATGGTGAAACCGGCGTCGTAGGTCAGTGCCGTGGCGATGGGCTTCTTCCAGCCGTCAATGAGGTTCTGGTAGGCGTAGATTTCCGCCGTTGCATAGCCCTGCTGGAACAGGTCGCCCTTCGACACGAACAGCGACGGCGAACCGTCGTAGGAGGTGTCGAGCTGGCTCGCCTTCCAGATGCCCTTGCCGACCACGTAGTCGATATAGGCGCCGCCCTGGAACACGCGAATCTGGCCATCGCCAGCGACCTTGCCGATGTCCTCGAGCGTCTTCACGTCGGGGTACTTCGCCGGGTCCCACTGAATCATCTGCGGGCTCTTCTCATACCCGGCAAACACGGCAACCACCGGCTGGGTGGTGGCGTTACGGATGGCGTCGCCCGTGTCCACGTAGGCGGCCCACACCGAGGGATCCTGGTACATCTGCTTGGCCGGCGAGGCAAAGCCAATGGCCGGGCCACCGGCGCGGATGTCGATGGTGATACCGGCGACTTCACCCGTGTAGCTGCCCTTCTTCGGGTCCTGCGTACCGTTGGGGCCGATGAGCTGGTAGGTCCAGCCGTGGTCTGCCTCAGGGAACCAGTCGGTCTGGATGACCATCGGGTTCGGGCAGCCGGCATCTTTCAGGGCGGTGGCCGACACGGCTGCTGCCGTTGTCTCGGTGGCGGCCGCAGTGGTCTCGGTTGCTGCTGCGGTCGTCTCGACTGCTGCCGCGGTGGTCTCCGGGGCGGCCGTCGTGGTGCTGCTGCTCTTGCTGCCGCAGGCACCTGCGACGAGTGCGAGAGCTGCCACGGACACGCCAAGTGTCACTGTGCGCTTCTTCATGTGGTTTGGGTTCCTCCCCCGTTGTGGGTGTGAATTCCGGCAGGACGCCGGTCGCTATTGCTAGCGATTGGTGTTAGCGGCGGGACGTTGCGTCCGACCGCCAAGAACTCGTGACTCGATTGCTCAGCCAACCGAAGAACAGGAAGATGACGATGCCCATCAGGGCAGTCATCGAGATTGCTGCGATGAGTTTCGCCGTCTCGCTTCGCACCGTGTACGTCTGGATTCGGCTACCGATACCCGTCGCGCCAGACTTGAAGAAGAACTCGCCGACGATTGCGCCAACCACGCTAAGCCCCGAGGAAATACGGAACCCCGTGAACATTGCCGGGGCCGAGCCCGGGAGATCGAGTTTCACCAATCTGGTCAACCGACCGGCACCGTGGAGGCGGAACAGATCGCGCTGTCCGCGCTCGGCAGCCTTGAGGCCGAACAAGGTGTTCGTGACGATCGGGAAGATAGCGATGAGCACACAGACAGCGACGCGGGAGAACTGCCCGCTCCCGAACCAGATGATCATCATCGGGGTGATGGCCACGATCGGCAGCGTCTGGAGCACTACCGCGTAGGGATAGAGGGTGCTCTCAATCGGTCGGGCGAGACTCATGAGGAGGGCGAAGAAGACTCCCAGCGCCATCGCAACTCCGAGGCCGATGAGCGCGACCTGGGCGGTCTGCCACAAGGAAGTGAGCATCTCTGTGAGATTGCGCGAGATGAGGTACCCCTTGCGCACCACCTCGTGCGGGTAGGGCTGGAACTGGTTGCGGCTCAACGTGTTGTCGAACTGCACCTTGCTCGTGAGGTACCAGACACCGACAAGCAGTCCGAAGACGACGACCGGCGGGACCACGCGTGCAGCGCGATCGGACCAGGCAGACCGCGGGCGGCCCATTGCCGCGCTCATTGGTCACCCCGTTCGAGGAGTTGTGCCTTGCTGATCTTTCCAGTGGGGGTCATCGGCATGGAGTCCAATACTTTCACGCTCAGGGATGACGGACAGCGTCCCAGTTCGTTCTTGACAAAATCTACGAGAGCCTGTGTGTCGGGAGTATGAATCTGGGGTTCGGGAACCGTTACGTAGGCCACCGGACGCTGGCCGAGCGCCTCGTCCACCAGGCCGACCACCGCTGCTTCGCGCACCGAGGGGTGACGCATCAGTATTTCCTCGATGTCCCGGGGATACCAATGCTCCCCGAGGACGGTCAGTCGCTCGCTGAGACGACCACGCATGAAGACAAATCCATCCGCGTCAAGGAATCCGACGTCACCGGTGTGCAGCCACCCTCCTCGGAGGGTCTCGCTGGTCTTTTCCGGCCGGTTCCAGTAGCCCGCCATGTACCCACCTCGCAGGCACAACTCCCCCAACTCGCCGGCCGGAACCTCATTCCCGGCGTCGTCAAGCACCCGGACCTCCTTATCGGGGAGTGGGCGGCCACAGGACAGCAACTTGGCGTCGCCGACCGGTTGATCGGCTGCCCAGAGACCGACAAATCCTCCAAGTTCGGACTGGCCGTACGACTCGCACAGCGGAATCGAGTAACGGTCACGCCACGCCTGCTTGAGTTCCGGTGGAACGGGACCCCCTCCGCTCACGGTGATCCGAAGGCGCTCTGGCGCGCGACCGCGGCGCTCCGACTCCTCCAGAAGGTCGCGCAGCACCGTGGGGTTCGCCGGCAGTGACGTGGCCCCGAGACGCTCGGCTGCCTCCCAACCTGCAGCGGCAGACCATTTGCTCATCACGCAGGTCGTGGCCCCCACCGAGAGCACAGGAAGCAGATTCGCCACCAGTTGGTACGACGACGAGAGTGCCGTGGGGCCGAGGCTCACATCGGCGGGGGTAAGCCGGAGGCGCTCAGCAATACAGCGGGTAGCGCGCAAGGTGGGCTCGTGCGACAGGCAAGCACCCTTCGGATTGCCCGATGTGCCCGAGGTGTAGGAGAGATGAGCGATGTCGTCCTCCTTGGTCCTATCGGGGGGCGGAGCAGGGGCATCCGCCAACAGCGCCGCGAGGGAGTGCGCCCCCGGCTGTGGTCCGTCCATACACACGTAGTGCTCGACAGACGGGAGGGACGCTCGGTACCGATCGATGGTCTCGAGGTAGTCCCCGGTGTAGATCAGCACCTTGGGCTGCGAGTCGTTGACGTAATAGTCGAGCGTGTCGGCGTACTGGAGGTTCACCAGGGCGCTGACCGCCCCGAGCCTCCACGTGCCGAACATCGCCGTGAGGTAGTCCATGCCGTTGTGAGCAAAAATGCCCACACGGTCACCGCGACCCACTCCAAGTGCGCTGAGCGCTCCTGCGACACGCTCCATCTGCTCCACAGCTTCTGCGTAGGTCAGCGATCGGTTGCGTTCGACCCAGTGCAGCGCCGTCTTGTCCGGGGTCCTGTTGGCACCGTCAAGGAGAAGTTGTTGAAACAGCATCCCCCAATTGTGACCGAGACGGCCGGGTTCGCAAGGCTTGGACGATGAACATCACGAGACAGGTCGGTCTGCGGGCCACAATGTCCGACGGGGTCGAACTCGTGGCCGATGCATGGCTCCCTGAAGGAGAGGGCCCATTCCCAGTTCTGCTCCAGCGACTCCCGTATGGGAGATCGGTGGCCTCAACTCCGGTCTTGCCCCATCCCGTCTGGTTCGCCAAACACGGCTATGCCGTGGTGGTACAGGACTGCCGGGGACGGGGTGACTCGGGAGGCGACTTTGAACCCTTCGTACATGAGGGTCCCGACGGCGCAGCGACCATCGAGTGGGCCGCACGACTGCCGTTCTCTGATGGCCGCGTGGCCACCTACGGCTTCTCGTATCAAGGCCTCTCCCAGCTGTACGCGGCCGCCGAAGCACCTCCGAGCCTCCACGCAATTGCCCCGATGATGTGCTGCCCCGATCCCTACGAAGGATGGTTCTTCGAAGGTGGGGCGATGCGGTGGCCCTTTGTCTGCTTCTGGGCCGCACAACTCGCTGGACAGGAACTGGGAACGGGACCCATCCCGTTTGACACCAAAGCACTTCCGGCCTCGGAGGCTCTCGGACCCACCCCACCATCGTGGTTCACCGAGTGGACCTCGCACTCAACCGATGATTCCTTCTGGCACACCCGCCGGCCCAACCTCTCGTGTATCTCGGTCCCTGCCTTCACGGTCCTCGGCTGGTTCGACGACTTCTCCTCTGGCACCGCTGAACTCATCGATCGACTCGGCGCGCATGCCTGGTGCGGACCCTGGGGACACATGCCCTGGGGCGCAGTCCATGGCGGAGTGGACTTCGGAGTGGATGCGTCACCGACGCCCGTCTACGACGCACTCCTGCGCTTCTTCGACGGGGTATTTGGACTGCGCGGCGCTCGTCTTGCCAACCCAAGTGTCCGATATCAGGTCATCAACGAAGGGTGGCGGTCGAGCCCCACCTGGCCCCCGAAGCCGTCAAGCGTGATGGCGCTTCACGGAACGTCCCGTACAGGAAACGCCAACAGTCGCTGGGGTGACGGCGTCCTCTCCCCTCACAACACGCCTTCGGAGAGCAGCACCCTTGTCGCAGAGCCACACGTCCCCGTTCCGGGCCATCCAGCCGACTATCAGGACGAGAACTCTGTGCATGACCGACGCGACGTGCTCTGCTTTGCCAGCGAACCGCTGTCCGACGATGTGGTTCTTGCGGGTTCGCCGAGCGTGACGTTGTCGACACGATGCGACCAACCGTCTCACGACGTCGTCATCACGCTGTGCTCCGTCTCGACCGAACAGGGCGCGAGGGTGTTGACCTCCTACGCGCAGCGGCAGATCGAGCCGGTGCTCCCCAACAGCCCGCGGCAGTGGAGTCTCACGCTGCGACCGATTGCCGTACGACTCCGGGCCGGGGAGCAACTGCGTCTCACGGTGTCAGCGTCCCGCTTCCCCTGCTACGACCGCAACCCGCAGACGGGAAGTATCAGCCCAAGCGTTCCCCCGGGCGACTACCGAGTTGCGACGATCCACGTCGACTCCGTGAGCGTCGCACTTCCCATCATCGACGGCTGAGTCCACCGGTGGACCGGCGTGCGTCACCGACCGAAGTCGAACTTCTCGATCTCGGAGAAGGCCTCGCAGAGCGTCGTAACGCAACCGTCGAACAGTCGCTTGCCGAGTTCGGGGTTGGAGCCAGACGGATCCCCGATGACACCCGACGGCCCGAAGTCGTTAGAGAGCCAGCCGAAGGAGACAGAACCCCCGAATCGGACGTGCTTGTTCTGCGCCAAGCCTTCAGGGACGTTGCGGACCGCAACCGACATATCGACAAGATCGGGGCGCAGGTGCATCACCATCGAGGTCTCGTCGATCCCTGCGTGAATACCCATCCCGAGTTCGTTTGCGGTTGAGGCACCGCCGTGATCCGGGGGGACCATCGGATGCAGCAGGAACGTCTTCAGTCCGTACTTCAGACGAAGTTCACGACAGGCAACGCCGAGCAATGCAGTGTTCCCTCCGTGACCATTCAGGAGAGCCAGGCGCTTTGCTCCGGTCTGGGCAGCACACCGACCAATGTCGTCAAGTACGGACAGCATCGTGGTTGCCGAGATCCAGAACGTTCCGGTATCCCAAGCGTGTTCGTTGGACTTGGTGTAGGCCAGAGCCGGAAGCAACCACAGATCGAGGTCATCGCCGGCACGCTCGACCGCTGCCTGAGCCGCCGCCTCAGCCACGAGGAGGTCGGTGGAGTACGGCAGGTGGGGACCGTGTTGCTCGATCGCACCCAGCGGAAGCACGAGCGTCGAGCGATCCGACACTCTGTTTGGCATCTCTGAGGCTCGAAGGTCGGCTAGACGACGATGTGCTGTCACCTGCACGATGGTAACCGTCGGTCGAGCCTCGATCACTCGTCTGCGAGTTGCAGAACCACCTGCAGGAGCACGTTCGCTCCCGCCTCCAGATCCGCGGGAGCAGTGTCCTCGGCGGGGTTGTGACTCAGGCCGTTGATCGAGGGCACGAAGATCATCGACGTCGGGCAGACACGAGCAAGCATCTGGGCGTCGTGCCCTGCCCCCGAGGGCATGCGTCGCACAGAATGTCCGAGTTCCACGGCCAATCGCTCCACCATGGAGATCATCCGCTCCTCGAACTGCACCGGCTCGAAGCGCGCAAGCGACTTGAACGTGATGTCGCACCCCTCCTCTGCAGCCATGCGGCGGGCAAAGGAGAACATTGCTTGCTCCGCCTGCTGGAGTCGTTCCTCCTCGGTGTTCCGTAGATCAAGCGTGAACGTCACACGGGCAGGCACGACGTTTACCAGGTTCGGGTACACGTCCATGCGTCCGGTGGTGGCTACCTGTGTTCCGCCCAGTCGTCGTGCGACGGCTCGCGATTCGGCGATTACCTGAGAGGCCACCACCATCGGGTCTCGCCGCAGACGCATGGGAGTCGTTCCCGCGTGAGCAGATTGACCCGTGATCGTTACCTCGGTCCACGAGATTCCCTGTACCCCGGTCACCGCACCGATTGTCAGCCGCTCATCTTCGAGTACAGGCCCCTGTTCGATGTGCAGTTCGACAAACGCATGGGGGAACACCACCGCGGGACAGGGCATCGACCCGGCGTAACCGATGGCAGCCAGTTCGTCTCCGAGACGCGCTCCGTCGGAGTCACGGACGTCGAGAGCCTCCTCCAACCCAAGCCCTCCGACATACACCAAGGAGCCGAGCATGTCGGGCGCGAAGCGAGCACCCTCCTCGTCGGTGAAGAACGCGACCTGAAGCCCGCGCTGCAGTTTCACACCCGCGCGTTGCACCGTCTCCACGATCTCCAGACCGGCGAGAACGCCGAGGTTGCCGTCGAATCGTCCCCCCGTGCGCACCGTGTCGATGTGGGAACCCATCATCACGGGACGCAGGGTCGGGTCTGATCCTGGCCAGGTTCCGATGGCATTGCCGATGCCGTCCACCGACACGGTCATCCCGAGATCGCGCATCCAGGACACCACCAGATCCCGTCCGAGACGGTCGTCCTCAGTCAGGGCCAGGCGGGCACTCCCCCACTCGCCCTTCGACCCTGCGATTCGACCGATCTCGCCGAGGCTGTTGATGCGCTCGAGCAATCGGTCGATGGAGATCCGGAGGTGTTCCATGCCGATGACGCTAGCGACCCGGCAGAATGGCAACGATGCCCGACGTTGACGTGATTGTGGTTGGTGCCGGCCATAACGGACTGGTGTGCGCCGCCTACCTCGCACGAGCCGGAATGAGAACGCTGTTGCTCGAGGCACGTGACTCGGTCGGGGGATGCGCATCCAGCGAGCACTTCGGTGGAGCCACGGTCAATATCTGCAACTGCGACCACATCACCTTTCGCACGACCCCGGTCATGGAAGAACTCCGACTCGCTGAGCATGGCCTGCGCTACCTAGAGGTTGACCCTGGCCAGTTGAGCATTCCGTTCCCCGAGGACGGTCAGCCGACACAACCCGCGTGGCCGGTCTTCCACGACATCGATCGAACGGTGGACGCGCTCTGCCTGCTCTACCCCGGGCAGGCAGACCCGTATGCGAGGTATGCGGCGGCTGCGGTTCCCGCGCTCCGGCTGATTCTCGAGGCCGCCACGGAGCCCCCCTCGCTCCGGCGCCTCGCGGCCCTTGGGGCCAAGCACCCCCGTGCCGCGGCAACGCTGCTCCGGTGGAGCAGACACAGCGCGGCAGATGTCCTGCGCGGGTTCTTCTCCGACGACGCCATCATCGGTCCGGCGCTCGCAACGGGCCCGGTGGTCTGGGGTGTTTCGCCGGAGATGCCCGGGACCGGACTGGGCGCCCTGAGCCTCGCCATGCGGCACGCCGCCCGCATCGGTCGACCAGTTGGTGGAAGCGGGATGGTTCCGGCCGCGCTGCGGTCTGCCTTCGAGTCTGCCGGGGGTATCACACGCACCTCCAGTCGTGTCAGTGCAATCCTCTGCGACCCTCAGCGCGTTCGTGGTGTCCGCCTCGAGGACGGCAGCGTGATCGAGGCACACACCGTCGTCTCTGCATGCGACCCGCATGCCACCTTGCTGTCCTGGTTGCACGGAGCGCCTAGGGCAGCCGAGTCCATGATCGAGCGGTGGCGTCACATCCCTCAGCATCAGGGCTACGAATCGAAGATCGACGCGGTCGTCGACACACTGCCGCGCTACCGAAGTGTTGACGAGTCGGTCGCGTCGAAACTCGGCTTCGACCCCATGGCGCCGTCGGCGATGATCGCACCGTCTGTTCGGGCACTCGCCGACGGACACCGGATGAGCGACAGCGGACGGGTGATGAAGCGGCCGGTCTTCTTCGCCAATCTGCCCTCGGCGCTCGACCCGTCCATGGCACCCGTAGGACGCCACGTCTTCAGCCTCGAGGTGCTCTACACGCCCTACAACCTCCAAGGTGGATGGACAGGCTCCCCCGAGCCTCAACGCTGGCTCGAGGAGTACTCCAACCTCGTGGAGCCTGGGTTCCTCGCAGGTCTGCACGACTGGCGAGCCATGACTCCCGACCGGTACGAGTCGGAGTTCAACATGCCACTCGGCCACGCGACAGGCTTCGCCGGAGGACCGCTCGCCGCGCTCCGAAATCGGAACCCCGAGCTGACGCACTATGAGACGGCGGTACCGGGCCTCTACCTCACGGGTGCAGCGACCTTCCCCGGTGCGGGTGTCTGGGGCGCAAGCGGCAGGAATTGTGCTCAGGTGATTACCCAGCGGCACCGCTGAGGGCTAGAACAACCTCATGCTTCACGGAACACGAATCCTCACCATTCGGGGCATTCCGGTCCATGCGCACTGGAGCGCTCTCGCAATCATCGTGCTCGTCAGCATCAATATTGGCGAGGCCGCAGGTCCTGCCCTCGGAATCATCGCCGGTTTCGCGTTCCTGGTCTCCGTCCTGCTCCACGAACTCGCCCACGCGCTCACAGCGATGCGCTTTGGCATCGAGACCGAGCGCATCACCCTGTGGGGACTCGGTGGCCTGGCCGCATTCCGCACTGAGGCACCAAGTGCACGTGCAGAGGGTTGGACCGCTGCAGCGGGACCGATCATGAGCGGCCTTCTTGGTGCAGTGGGGATGGGCGGCGCTTCGATCCTGCGAGTTACTGGCGTACACGGTGTCGCAGTCGGCACCTTGTTCTGGCTCGGCCTCGTCAATGCCGCACTCGCAGCGTTCAACCTTCTCCCCGGTGCGCCGCTCGACGGCGGCCGCATTGTTGCGGCCTGGCGATGGGCGCGTCATGGCGACCGCTACCGGGCTCGAGCCGAGGCCGCCCAGGCGGGCATCGTGATTGGTGCAGGTGTTGCGGCCGCTGGGGCGTTCCTTGCGGTACGTGGCATCGGGGGCGTGATGGTCCCACTTACCGGCGTCTTCATCGCTGTCAATGCCGCCACCGAGCGACACGCCTCCCATGCGGCAGCCCGACTCGCAGGGCTCGCCGTGGGCGATCTCACGTGGTTCGGTATTGCTCGCGCCGACGCTGCCACGCCGGTGGCGACGATGCTCTGGGAGCGTCAGAGACTCGGCGACGCAGGCGTCGTTGCGCTGAACGACGCGTCGGGAAACCTTCTCGGAGTTGTCACCGAGGAGCGCATGAGGCGGGTTCCGGACGATCGCAAGTCCAGCACGAGACTCGAAGACGTGATGATCCCCATCGGCAGCGTCGCGCGCTGCGCTCCCGAGGAATCACTCGTGTTCGCGCTGTCCCGGGTGAACCCCGTCGCTCCGGTGCTGACGGTGTGGAAGCAGAACCGACTCGTGGGTGTCGTTCCCACCGAGTGGCTGCGTCAGAGAATCACGCGTCCCTGACCAGATTCTCCCGCTTCACCACTGGCTCTTTGTCGCTCCACGGGAAGTTGATCCACTGATCGGTGTGCTTCCAGACGTACTCGCACTTCACGACCGAGTGTGACTTCTCGTAGAGACACGCGGCGCGTACCTCGGCAACCTTGCCAGCACAGAATTCCTTAACGACCTTCAACGTGCCGCCGGTGTCCGCCACGTCGTCGACGATGAGCACCTTGGCCTGCTTGACCAACTGGAAGTCGGGAACGGGCGGGAGAATGAGCGGCACCTCTCTGCGCTCATCGACGCCCGTATAGAACTCGACGTTCATCGTGTAGATGTTCTTGACCGCAAGCGCATACCCGAGCGCGCCGGCCGGGAGCAGTCCGCCGCGCGCGATGGCGAGAATCATGTCCGGTTCGTATCCGTCGTCCGCAATGGTCTGCGCAAGTTCTCGAGAACCCTTACCGAACAGGTCCCACGTCATGATCTCGCGTTCTTCGGACACTCTTACTCCTCGTGATCGTCAACCGACACTGCGACGGTAGACGATCACGACCGCACGAACGTGCAACGTGGACAAGATGTTCACAGACAGATGTCTTGCGGGCGGACCGGCACCCGACTCAGGTCCTTGCCAATGGCGTCCCGGATGGCCGCGACGATGGCTGGGGTCACCGAGATGCACGGGGGTTCGCCGATGCCCTTTGCGCCCAATGGGGCCCTCGGGTCGGGCTCCTCGATCAATGACGCAACTACGGGAGGCATGTCAAGGAACGTGGGGAGCAGATAGTCGGTGAATGACGGGTTCCTGATCTTCCCGTCCTGCATCACGATCTCCTCCATCACGGCAAGACCGAGACCCTGTGCGATACCGCCCTCCAACTGACCGACCACGGAGAGCGGATTGAGGGCCACGCCGATGTCCTGAGCCGTGGCTACCTGGATCACCTTCACCAGTCCGAGTTCGGGATCCACGTCGACGACGGCACGGTGGGCCACGAACGCAAACGCGGTGTGGCAGTCGCCCTGACCGTTCTCGTCGAGCGGTTCGGTAGGTGGATGGTGATACTCCGCCGTCTCCTCAAAGCGCTGGCCGGCCGTGGCATCAGCAACGCTGATTCGACGCGAGGAATCGCTGCTGTCCACCACCGAGTCACCATCGACCACGAGTCGAATGGGGTCGACAGACCACATGCGGCCGACGTGCTCGAACAGACGCTCGCGCACCCGGCGGCAGGCCATGTCGACGGCCCCTCCGCTCATCCACGTCTGGCGGGAGGCAGAGGTGCTACCCGCCGAGCCGATTGTGGTGTCAATCCGATCCAATTGAACGTCGTCCACACCGAGCAGCGTGCGTGCGATCTGTTGTGCGATCGTGACGAAGCCCTGACCCACCTCAGCGGTAGCGAACTTCAGCGTGGCCACCCCATCTGCGAGCGAGCACCGTGCCGTTGAGTAATCGTCGAAGCCCTCGGAGTACATCATGTTCTTGATAGCGACACCCCAACCGATGCCCCGACGGATGTGACCACGATCGGCAGTGAGACCGGCCCCACCGGGCAGTCGCATGGGGTCGTCACCAAATCCGCCAATCGGCTCGTCAGGGAGGGGGAGGGCGTCGGTCTCTCGGATACAGCGCTCTACGGGCGCGACGTTCTCGACAACCTGTCCGGTAATGAGCCGGTCTCCCGTGCGCATGGCATTGCGCAGACGGATCTCGACGGCGCTCAGACCACACGCAGCAGCGAGCTTGTCCATCTGGCCCTCATGGGCAAAACAGGCCTGCACGACACCGAAGCCACGCATCGCCCCGCACGGGGGGTTGTTCGTTCGGACGGACCAGCCATCGACCACCGCGTTCTCGCAGACGTAGGGGCCTTGCGTGTGCGTCACCGCATTGACGAGTACCGCGCTGCTCGTGGAGGCATACGCACCCCCGTCGAGCACGAACCGGGCCTCGATCTTGATGATTCGACCGTCGGCTGTGGCGTGGTGACGCATCCACATCCGAGCCGGGTGCCGATGAATATGGCCGAGGAAGCTCTCCTCTCGTCCGTAGTGCACCCGAACCGGACGTCCAGTGCGAAGCGCCAGGAGGCAGGTGTGCACCTGGAGCGAGAGATCCTCGCGACCGCCGAACGCCCCGCCAACACCGGCGAGAATGAGCCGAACCTTGTCCTCGGGCAGGCCGAGGCAGGCAGCAATCTGGTGCAGGTCCTCGTGCATCGCTTGAGTGGCTACATGGAGTTCCACTCCGGCACCACCGGGATCGGGAAGTGCTAGCGCTGCTTCGAGACCCAGGAACGCTTGGTCCTGCATTCCCATTTCGTAGAAGCCCTCAACCACGACGGGTCCGGTGGCATCCGGGTCTCCGCACAGCACTCGTTGGTGGCGGATCACGTTTCCGTCGGGATGAATCGGGGGGTGGCTGCCGTCAACGGCACGCTCGGGGTCGGTCAGGGGGTCGAGCAACTCATACTCGACGATGATCGCCTCGAGTGCTTTGCGACACGTCTCTGGATGGTCTGCGGCGACCGCTGCAAGTGGCTCGCCGACGTAACGCACAACTTCCGAGGCAAACACCGGCTGATCGGCAAAGATCAGTCCGTAGGTCGACTTACCGGGAACATCGTCTGCGGTGATGATCGCCTCCACGCCCGGGATCTTCCAGGCGGGAGTGACATCAAGACGCTTGATGCGGGCGTGAGGGTGCACGGAGCGCAGCGTCGCTCCCCAGAGCGCGCCCTCGACCGGGAGGTCGGAGGAGAAGCGGAACTCACCGCGTACCTTCTCACGGCCATCAGGTCGCACGACGCTGTCGCCGATGCGACCGGGACGCTGTCTGGTAGCGACGCCGCTGTCAGCCACGATTGCCTCCCAGGGCGATCCTCGTCTTGGCGACATTGGCCACGGCCTCAACAAGTCGCCCGTACCCAGTGCACCGGCAGATGTTGCCCGACAGTTCCTCGCGAATCTCCGTATCGGTGGGGTCGACGATGCGTTCGAGGAGCGAGTGCGCGGCCATCACCAGGCCAGGGGTGCAGAACCCGCACTGCACGGCGCCAGCATCGACGAATGCCTGCTGAACGTCGGTGGAGACTCCCGCCGGAGCGATGCCCTCGATGCTGACGATGTCCCTGCCGCTCTGAGCAGCCGCGAGCACGAGACATGCACAGACGAGTTCACCATCAACCAAGACGGAACACGATCCGCATTCACCCTGCTCACACGCTCCTTTGGTTCCGAGGAGGCCCAGTCGTTCACGCAGCACGAAGAGCAGGCTCTCTCCAAGTTGCGCATCGACAACCTCGCGATCGACGCCGTTGACGCGTAGGGAATAGAACTCAGCCATTCGGGAATGCCCTCCTCAGTTGGCGAGCGGACAGCACTTCGATGGCGCGTCGCCGATACGCGGCCGTCGAACGATGGTCATCGATCGGACGTGCCGCCACTCCACATCGCTGGCCAAATTCTGCAACCACACCATCGTCGACAGCACGGCGTTCCCAGTCGATCTGGCCGACCACCCAGTCCTCGGCATCGGTGCACCGGATGATGACGGGACCCACTGACCCGAGCGCAACACGGACAGAACGTGTCGACTCGTCCACCGCGAGACAACTCGAGGCCGTTGCGATCACCATGGCGTTGCGCACGCCCACCTTGCTGTAACCCTGCCAACCCGGGAGAACCGGCAACGTGACGCCGGTGATGAGTTCATCAGGCTGACGTGAATTCCGCTTGACCCCGGTCATGAAGTGAGAGAACGACACCGTACGACCGCCTGAAACGCTGCGCAGATGGATCTGGGCGTCGAGCGCAGCGAGGACGGGCAACGTATCGCCCGCCGGTGAACAGGTGCCAAGGTTCCCCCCGATGGTGCCCACATGCCGGATCTGCGGCGAGCCCACGGTGCGACTCGCCTGCGCGAGAGCCGGGACGAGCTCCGCAATCGGACCGTCCATCACGAGCGAATACGGCACTCCAGAACCAATCGTCAGCGACCGGCGGTCGGCGGAGATTGACCAGTCACGCAACTCCTCGATCCGGTCGACCGCGATGACGCGATCAAGTGATCGATGGCCAGCATTCACCTCCACCATGAGATCGGTCCCTCCGGCGAGCACGAGCGAATCGGGTGCAGCCGCAAGGAGGCTCACGGCTTCAGCAACCGAGGTGGGCACAGAAACAGTCACGGGAGCGCCGGACTCAGCCCAGCGGGGTCCAGACCCCGCCCTTCACCACGTACAGCGTGAAGACTGGGTACAGGGTGTCTCCGTACTGGTCGAAGGCCACCTTGCCGGATGCCCCGTCGAACGAAATCGTCGTCAGCGCCTTGAGGAGAAGGTTCCGAGCATCGATGGGCTTGGCTTGCCCGTTCAGCACCGCCGGCAGTGCACGAATGATCGCGTTTGCGGCGTCGTAGGCGTACGGACCGTACGCAGACGCATCGTCGGCGAACCCTGCGGCGACGTAGGCGGCCTCAAAGGATGCGGCCGTGGTCATCTTCTCGACGGGCACACCGACACTGCTCGCCAGCACTCCCTCGGCATCCTGCCCGGCCTGCGTGATCAGAGCGTCGTCCTTGATGCCGTCACCGCCCATCACGGGCACGGCAAGACCAGCAGCAATGGCCTGCTCGCGCAGCGTGGCGGCAACGGGGTACTCGCCGCCGAAGAACACAGCGTCGGGCTTGGCAGCGGTCGCCTTCCCGACGAACGCCGAGAAGTCAGTAGCGCCGTCGGCGACGATCTCACGCACGCTCACCGTCCCGCCCTTTGCCGTGAAGGCAGCCACGAAGATGTCTGCAAGGCCCTTCGAAACTGCCTTCGTCTCACTTACCACTGCCACGGACTTGTAGCCCGCCGCCAACGCCTGCTCGGCGAGGAAC
>CANIBN010000011.1 GCA_947465505.1 Acidimicrobiales bacterium
GCGAGAAGCATGCGCGCAGTCAATTGCGTGCACCTCGAGAACGGCCTCTTGGTCGGCCACAACACCGACGGGGACGGGTTCGTTGATTCACTCCGCTCCGATGCAGGAGTGGAGCCCCGCGGCCTGTCGGTGGTGGTGATCGGGGCCGGTGGCGCAGCGCGCTCGGTGATCGAGGCACTCGGCCGTTCAGGCGCCGCCGACGTTTCGGTGATCAACCGCACTCCGGAGCGTGCCTCCGAGGCCTCCACGCTCGCTGGGCCAGTCGGACGTGTCGGCAGCTGGGACGATGTGAACGGGGCAGATCTCGTGGTGAATGCAACCTCTGTCGGACTTGGCGGTCAGGGCATGCCGGTCTCGGCCTCGCTACTCCGCAACGGACAGGTGGTTGCCGATCTGGTGTATCACCCACTCGAGACACCACTGCTCGCCGCCGCTCGAGCGGTTGGCGCGCGTGCGGTTGATGGACTCGGAATGCTCGTTCATCAGGCGGCACATCAGTTCCGAATCTGGACTGGGGTTGAGCCACCTGTGGCAGTGATGCGCCGGGCTGCGCTGGCCGAACTCTCCCGTCGGGGCTGATGAAACCGACGCTCCCGGGTCATCCGGCTGTCACCCAGCGGCAGCGCCTTGCCGCAGTGCTGTACCGCTACCGTCACGCGCTGTTACTGGGCTGGCTCGCACTGATCTGGTGGGCCACCTTCTATCGACTCGGCGCATTGCGATTCGACCGCTTCTGGTCGTTCGGCTTCGACCTCGGGCTCTTCGACCAAGCCGTCTGGCTCATCGCCCACTTCAAGAACCCGTTCATGACGATTCGCGGGCTCGACGTCTGGGGTCACCACGGCAATTTCATTTTCCTGCTGTTCGTCCCGTTCTATTGGCTCGGTGCAGGCGCCAAGTTCCTGCTCGCAGCGCAACTCTCCTCCCAGGTCCTCGGAGCGGTAGGGGTCTACCTGCTTGCCCGCGACGTGATCAAGCAGGGTCGGTGGCTGGGCGTTGGACTCGCGGCGTCAATGCTGCTCCACCCGAGCATGCAGTTTCTTGCGTGGGAGTACTTTCACCCGGAGTCGTTCGCGATCGGGCCGATCATCCTCGCCTACTGGGCGCTGCGAACGAATCGCATGCGTTGGTTCTGGACGCTGGCTGTCCTTGCCATGGCCTGCAAGGAGGACATCACGCTGGTGTTCGTGATGTTGGGTCTTCTCCTTGTCGCCAAGCGGCAATTTCGACTCGGCGGATACCTCGCAGGTCTGGCCGCTCTCTGGTACGTCAGCGTTACCAAGATCCTGATTCCGTTGAGGAATCCTGCCGGACCGTTCTACGAGGGGCACTTCTTTTCTCAGTACGGTGGTTCGCTGGGCGGGATCGTGAAGACGATGGTGCGTCATCCATCTCGCGTGTGGCACGACCTGACGGCACCCAACCGACGAACCTGGTATCTCCGAGTGTGGTTTCCCGTTGCCTTCGTACCCTTCCTCGCACCAGAAGTGCTCTTGCTCCTGCTGCCAATGTTGGCGGTCGTTGCCCTTGCCGGCGTTTCGTGGGTGCAGGACTACCGCTATCACTACGTGGCGATCCCGCTTGCGATCACCTTCCTCGCAACGGTCGAGGCAGTGGCTCGGCTGCGCGTTCCGTGGCGTCGACAACTGGTGGTGTCGCTCATCGTCGCAACGTCGTTGTTGTCCGCCCTCCGTTGGGGCGTCGGGCCGGGAACGCACGAGTACCGGCGGGGCTACTGGCCTGTCTCGTCAAGCGAGAACTACCTTGATCTTCTTGCTGGAACGCTCGGGCCCCCTAGCAACTGGCCCGTGAGCGAGGCCAAGCGGCACGCAGTGTCACTCGTACCGGCCTCTGCGTCGGTGAGTGCGGCATTCAATGTCAATCCCCACCTCGCCCATCGCACTCACGTATACGAATGGCCCAATCCGTGGATCGGGACCAATTGGGGCATCTGCAACGTCGACAACCTCCACGATCCAGCAACGGTCGATTGGCTGATCGTGGACAGGAGTTACCTCGAGGGCGACCCGCTTCAGGAGTCCCTCCTGGAACGACTCCTACGAGAGGAGTTCTCCATCCGATACGAGGAGTCAGGAGTCGTCGCTGCGGAACGGGTGAAGCCTCCTGCAACGGTGCGGACCCCGTCGCCACAGGGGTGTCTCGAGCGCCCGTGACCCGGGACCACCGCCGGTCGCCCGGTATCCTTTCCGGGTGCTCAGGTACCTGACAGCAGGAGAATCCCACGGCAAGGCGCTCGTGGTCATCATCGAGGGACTTCCTGCAGGGCTTCCCATTACTGCCGAGGAGATTCAGGGCGAGCTTGCCCGCCGCCGGCTCGGCTACGGCCGTGGCCCTCGGCAGCGTTTCGAGGCGGACAATCTCACCCTGATCGGCGGCGTCCGCCATGGACGGACCCTGGGCTCGCCGGTGGCGATCGAGATCGAGAACTCTGAGTGGTTCCGGTCCGACAAGTGGCACGAGGAGATGTCACCCGCTCCCGGCGCTACGAAGGACCCGCTCACCCAGGTGCGTCCGGGCCATGCCGATCTGGCGGGGATGCAGAAATACGGGTTCACCGACGCCCGCGACGTCTTGGAGCGCGCCAGCGCCCGGGAAACGGCAGCGCGCGTGGCCGCCGGGGCGCTCGCAAAGAAGCTGCTGGCACCGCTCGGCGTTCAGGTGCTCAGTCACGTCATTCAGGTGGGAGCAGCACGGGCTGCCTCCTCCAGCCGTCCGGTACCGACCGACCTCGGTGCGGTGGATGCCTCGTCTGTTCGCTGTTTCGATCCGGACGTCGAGGCAGCGATGGTTTCCGAGATCGAGGCCGCTGCGAAGGAGGGCGACTCCCTCGGTGGAGTTGTTGAGGTACTGGCCTACGGGATGCCCATCGGGCTCGGAAGTCATGTGCACTGGGACCGCAAGCTCGACGGGTTGCTCGCTCAGGCGCTCATGAGCATTCAGGCGGTCAAGGGTGTCGAGATCGGTGATGGTTTCGAGGTCGCCGGCCGTCGGGGCAGTGCTGCACACGACCCGATCGTGTGGGATGCGGACAACCAGCGTTACCGCCGTGAGTCGTCGTTGGCTGGTGGCACCGAGGGCGGAATGTCCACCGGTGAGTTGCTCGTGGTGCGGGCGGCCATGAAACCACTCGCCACGCTCAATCGCCCGACGCTCAAGACCGTCGACGTGGTCACGAAGGAAGAGACCGTCAGCTTCAAGGAGCGCACCGACGTCACTGCCGTTCCCGCACTGGGCGTCGTGGCAGAGACGATGGTCGCCTTGGTTCTGGCCGCCGAGGCGCAGCGTAAGTTTGGCGGCGACTCACTCGACGAATTCGTTCGCAACGCCGAGTCCTTCGCCGCCGGTCTGCGATAGGAATCGCCATGTCGCCGCGGCCGTCATCGCTCGGTGAGCAACACCTCGTGCTGATCGGTCTCACCGGCTCGGGCAAGACCACCATTGGCCGTTTGGCTGCCGAACGCCTCGGTCGCCCGTTCCTCGACACCGATGCGATGATCGAGCAACGAACGGGCCGTACCGTTCGTTCGATCTTCGCCGAGGATGGAGAAGTGTCGTTCCGCGACCTCGAGTCCAGCGTGTTGGCCGACGCGGTGGCCAGTGACGAACCCGCCGTCATCGCCGCGGCTGGGGGTGCAGTCGTCCGGGAGTCCAATCGGACGATTCTTCGCTCGGCTAAGGCTCGTGTGGTCTGGTTGTGCGGTGGCCCGAGCGTGGTGTCGGACCGAGTCCGCGGCGGGGCTCACCGACCTCTGCTCGACAGCAACCCCGATGCCATGCTGCAAAAGATGTGGAGCGAGCGCGAGTCGCTCTACCGTGAAGTAGCGGACGCCATCGTTGGCATTGAGGGACGCTCGGTGCACGAGGTGTTGGAGGCGGTTCTTCGATGAACGCATCGATCTGTGTGCAGGTGCCGCTCGCCGACCGGACCTACGACGTTCTCGTGGGTCACGGTACGGTGAACGACGTTGCGTCTCTCGTCCCACGCGGTGTGCGGCGCGCTGCGGTGGTCACTCAAGCAGGCAATCCGCTCGTACGGCGGGTGGACCCTGGGGTGCCGTTCGAGGTGCTGGAGATCCCTGACGGGGAGCACCACAAGACAATGGCGACGGTCGAGGACCTCTGTCGCCAGTTTGTCCGAATCGGACTGACCCGTGCGGACTGCGTCATTGGCGTCGGCGGCGGTTTGGTAACCGACGTCGCCGGATTCTCTGCGGCGGTGTACCACCGGGGAATTGCGGTGGTTCACGTTGCCACCACACTGCTCGCCATGGTCGATGCTGCCATTGGGGGCAAGACTGGTGTCAACCTCGCCGAGGGAAAGAACCTCGTGGGAGCGTTCTGGCAGCCAAGTGGCGTCGTGTGCGATCTTGACGCCCTGGCAACGCTGCCGCCGAGGGAGACCCGGTGCGGCCTCGGCGAGATGGCGAAATATCACTTCCTCACCGGTGATGATCTCCTCGCACTTCCGCTTCCAGAGCGAGTGGCACGGTGCGTAGCGATCAAGGCCGAGGTGGTGGGGAGCGACGAGCGCGAAGGCGGCCGTCGGGCCATCTTGAACTACGGCCACACGCTTGCGCACGCGCTCGAGACGGCTACCGACCATTCGCTCGCTCACGGCGAGGCCGTCGCGATCGGACTGGCCTACGCAGCCCGACTTGCGCACGAACTCGGCCGCATTGACGAGGCTCGGGTTGCCGAGCACGACCGGGTCATTACGGGGGCCTACGAACTGGGAAATGCCCTGCCAGTGGGTCTCGATGATGCCCTGCTCATCGATCTGATGGGACGGGACAAGAAGGTGGTCGACGGCCTCACGTTCGTGCTCGACGGGCCAGAGGGAGTACAGACCGTGTCGGCCGTTCCTGAGTCCGCTGCCCTCGCTGCCCTGGCGCGCATGCCCAGAATGGCCGACCGTGGGAAGATGCAGCCATGAGCAACGACTCGCCTCGGCCCCTGCTCCTGGTACTCCATGGCGCCAACCTGAATCTTCTGGGGCAGCGCGAGCCGCATATCTACGGAACGGCAACGCTTGACGATTACGTCTCTGCCGTGAGATCTGCAGCAGAGCCGTTTGGGCTCGAGGTGGAGGCACTGCAGTCCAACCACGAGGGCGATCTGGTTGATGCCATTCACTCGGCGCGTGGACGATGCAGTGCGATTCTCATCAACCCCGGAGCGTTCACGCACTACGCCTGGAGTATCCACGACGCCCTGTCCGCCTACTCCGGTCCGGTTGTGGAGGTACACATCTCCAACCCGAACGCCCGGGAAGCCTGGCGCCACACGAGCGTGGTTGCCCCCGTGGCTACGGGCAGCATCATGGGTCTCGGAATGCACGGCTACGAACTGGCCGTGGCGGCAATTGCACGCAAGCTCGACTTGACCACGAGATGACTCGGTGAGCTTCCTCGCTGCCGTCGTGCCTACAGCAGGTTCCTCCAAGAGCGCTGGCTGGATCGTTCGGCTCCGCGAACTCCACCTCATCACCCCCATCAGAATCGCGGTGATTCTCACTGCTGCGTGGGCGTTGGGTGTCGTGATTCGCTACGTGGTGAATCGCTTGATCCGAGGTGTCGAACGAGCCCATGCGGTGTTGCCCGGGCGCAACGAGGCGGCTCGGTTCGACCAGCGCCGGCGCACCCTGAGCACGGTGCTGAAGAGTTCGCTCGTAGCGCTGGTGTGGCTCACGGCGATTATTTCGGTGATCGGAGAGCTTGGGGTGAACCTGGGTGCCTTCGTTGCCACCGCAACGATCATCGGCGGGGCACTGGCTTTTGGGGCCCAGACCTTGGTGCGTGACCTCATCGCCGGGTTCTTCATGATCGCCGAGGATCAGTACGGCGTTGGCGACCTCGTTGATGTCGGTGCAGCAACGGGAGTCATCGAACGGGTGTCTCTACGGGTGACCAAATTGAGCGACGAACAGGGGAGGGTCTGGTACCTCCCCAACGGCCAGATCACGAGGGTCGCAAATCTCACCCAAGGAAACGGTGCAGCAGCAGTGGACATCACGGTCCCGATCACCGAGGACCTGGAGGTTGTGGGAGCGCGTCTGGTCGAGATTGCGCGTGCCGTGCGATCCGACGCGCACGTTGGCTCGTTGATGGTGGGTGAGCCTCAGTTCGTCGGGGTTGAGGAGCTGCATCCGGACGAGGCCGTGCTCCGAGTGGTGCTGCCCTGCCGGCCCGCAGCGCAAGCGCCGGTTCGGCGTGCGTTTCTGTCGGCGGTGGCTGCTGCGGAGCGTCAGGGTCTTCTGCGGGGGGTCGAGGTAAACGACACCGACGGCGGTGAACCGCCACCTCGGGAGTCGGGCGCCGTTGGAGGGCCGTTGGACGTGCCTCCGGTGCTCGAGGACCCTCGCGCCTGAGTTTGTCGAGCCTTTGGCTCGGTAGAATCTGGCGGCCCCTGAACCCGCGACGAGGACTCCCATGCCCGCAATCAGCACCAACGACTTCAAGACCGGAATTACCCTGGAACTCGAGAACGGGCTCTGGTCCGTGGTGGAGTTCCAGCACGTGAAGCCCGGCAAGGGTGGGGCCTTCGTACGCAGCAAGCTGAAGAACGTTCGCACCGGACAGGTTGTCGACAAGACCTTCAACGCCGGTATCAAGGTGGAGCAGGCGATGCTCGACAAGCGCGATATGCAGTTCCTGTACCGGGACGGCGGCGAGTACGTGTTCATGGACTCGGAGACCTACGAGCAGATGACCGTGGCGCCGTCAGCGCTCGGCGAAGCTTCGGACTACCTGATCGAGAACTCGGTGGCGATTCTGTCGATGTACCAGGACGAGATCGTGGCTGTGGAGATCCCGGCTTCAGTGGAGCTCCGTATCGCCGAGACCGAGCCCGGTATTCAGGGCGACCGAGTGTCGGGCGCACGCAAGCCAGCAACCCTCGAAACCGGCAAGGTTATTCAGGTGCCTCTGTTCGTGAACCCGGGGGAGCGGGTGAAGGTGGACACCCGCTCGGGCGAGTACATCACCCGCGTCTGATGGCAGACGAACCCGGCGCGCGCCGGCCCCAACCGCGAGGGGAGAACGCTCGGTCGGATGCTCGTGAACGTGCGCTGACGATCCTGTACGAGGCGCACAGCAAGCAGATCTCGCCGAGCAGTGCCCTCGACTCGCTCGTCCTGCGGCCCGACGAGTTCACGTCCCGTCTCGTACACGGCGTAGAGGTACATCGCACTCGGTTCGACGACCTCATCCGGGAACATGCGAAGAACTGGACCATCGAACGGATGCCGGTGCTCGACGTTTCCATCCTGAGGCTGGCCATGTTCGAACTGGCGGAGGAGCCGGAGACTCCGGTTGCGGTGATCATCAACGAGGCGGTCGAACTGGCGAAGCGGTTCTCCACCGACGACAGCGGGAAGTTCGTTAACGGAATGCTGTCCGCTGTGGCCCCGCACCTGCGCGGTTGATCATCGCTTAGCGCGCCAAGCGGTGCGGAGATCGTGCACGGCGTCGCGAACGCCCCACGCAGTGACGAGGAGCATGGACTCGGCCACAATCCGTCCCGACATCTTCGAGGTGCCGTATTCGCGGTCAACGAAGGTGATCGGGTGCTCCACCACCGTGAAGCCGCGTCGGGTCAGCCGTCTGACGAATTCAGTGAGCATTGCGTACCCCTCGGCACGCGTCGAACCTGGATCGATCGCCCGAAGGGCATCGGAGCGGTAGGCACGAAAGCCGCTCGTGCAGTCCTTGACCGGGAGTCGGAGAATCGCTGCCGTGTACCGGTTTCCCCAGCGTGACAGCATCCGGCGGTGCCAAGGCCACCGCACCGTGCCGCCGCCTGGAACGTACCGAGAGCCGACTACCGCGTCGGCGCCTGCCTCGATTCGACCGATCAGGGCAGGGATCGCTGCCGGGTCGTGGGAGAAGTCGACGTCCATGGACACGACGACGTCGAACTGGCGGTCGAGAACCAACCGAAACCCCTCGCGATACGCAGACCCCAGCCCCAATTTGCCCTGTCGATGGAGCACCTCGATATTGCCCAGCCGAGCGGCGGTCTCCTCCGCAAGGCGGCCGGTGCCGTCTGGGGAATTGTCGTCCACGAGGAGCACCGTGGCCTCCGGCACGCTCGTTCGAACTGCTTCCAGGAAGCGGACGATGTTGTCGGCTTCTTGGTAGGTGGGGGCAACAATGACGGTTCGCAAGGAGCACCAACCTAGTGGTGTGATACGGTTGGTTTGCCGTCAAACGGGTCCCGTGAGGCCCGAACGGAGGAGCAATGGACCGTGCCCGGAACAGACCACACTGACGCGCCCCCCTCAGGGGGCGTTTTTGCTGTAGCAGGGCCTGTCGCCGACAAGGTGGTGATGTCGGCGGAGGACATCCGACGAGCGCTTACCCGTGTTGCCCACGAGATCGTCGAACGCAATCAGGGCGTGGACGACGTGGTGATCGTTGGAATCCAGCGGGGCGGCACTTGGGTTGCTGAGCAGTTGGCGGCCACATTGGCCACCTTTGAGACGATGGCAGTGCCAGTGGGCGTACTCGACGCAACCTTCCACCGCGACGACATCGGTCTGCGCCCCGTGTCGGTCGGCGCTCAAAGTCGCATCCCGGTAGCACTCGACGGCAGGGTGGTCGTCCTTGTGGACGATGTGTTGTTCACCGGACGAACCGTTCGTGCAGCACTGGAGGCGCTGAACGAATACGGTCGGCCGAGGGCGGTGCAACTTGCGGTGGTGGTGGACCGCGGACACCGAGAACTGCCGATCAGACCGGATTTTGTGGGAAAGAATCTGCCAACGTCCCGATCAGAAGTTGTGAGCGTCACCCCTGAATCGGTGGTCATCCGGGGGAGGGTTTCGGCATGAAACACCTTCGATCGATCGACGAAGTAAGCGCCGAGTCGATCCTCAGCGTGCTGAAGACCGCCGATGCGATGGCCGAGGTGAATTCTCGTCCGATACCGAAGGTTCCGGCCTTGCGGGGAAAGACGGTGGTGAGCCTGTTCTTCGAGGACTCAACACGTACGCGGCTGTCCTTCGAGACAGCCGCCAAGCGACTGTCAGCCGACACAATGACGTTCTCTGTCGGGACCTCAAGCGTGAACAAGGGCGAGAGCCTCCGGGACACCATCGAAACGGTGAGTGCTATGGGAGTCGACGCTTTCGTCGTGCGTCACAAGACGAGCGGCGTTCCTTGGCAGATCAGCGAGTGGACGGATGCTTCGGTCGTCAACGCCGGCGACGGCTGGCACCAGCACCCGACCCAGGCGCTACTGGACGCCTACACCATCCGCGTTGGTCTCAACCGCCCGGAACGCTTCGACGGTTTGCACATCGGCATCGTGGGCGATGTGAAGCATTCGCGTGTAGCCCGCAGCGACGTGCAGGCGTTCACCAAGCTGGGTGCGAAGGTGACGCTGGTGGCACCGTCCACGCTGCTTCCGGCATCCCTGGAGGGCTGGCCCGTCGAGATCTGCCACGATCTCGATGACGTGCTTCCGGCATTGGATGTGGTGTACCTGTTGCGGATGCAGATCGAGCGGCAGGAACAGTCTCTCGTGCCGTCCCTGCGCGAATACAGCACCCGGTACGGACTCGATGTCCCCCGCTCGCGCCGAATGCAGGAGCATGCACTCGTCATGCATCCGGGTCCGATGAACCGGGGCGTCGAGATCGTTGTCGACCCGTCGTCCTTGCGCGGGTCCCGAGTCATCCAGCAGGTCTCGCACGGGGTGTCTGTACGGATGGCGGTTCTGTTCCACCTGCTCGGTCAGGGTGGCGAGTTGGTTGAGGAGAGCGGGGCGCTGTGATGGACGAGTTCGTGATCAAAGGTGGGACCGTTATCGATGGTTCTGGTGAACGGATAGCCGATGTAACGGTCTCGGCGGGTCGCATTTCCGCTATCGGCCCGAACCTCTCCGGATCTCAGGTCATCGACGCATCAGGCTGCGTGGTGTCCCCGGGATTTGTGGACCTCCACGTTCACCTCCGCCAACCGGGCCGTGAGGAAGCAGAAACCGTCGAGACCGGCTCGCGTGCAGCAGCGCTCGGAGGGTTTACGGCCATTGTTGCAATGCCGAATACCGAACCTGCACAGGACTCGGTTGCGGTGGTTGAGCAGGTGAGGAGATGGGGGCAGGACGCAGGGCTCTGTGAAGTGTTGCCCTCGGGCTGCCTCACCATCGGCCGCGCGGGTGAACGCATGGCGCCGCTCGGCGAACTCGCCGCTGCTGGTGTGCACCTGTTCACCGACGACGGCAACGGTGTGCAGGATCCGCTGCTCATGCGCCGCATCATGGAGTACTCCCTCGACCTGGACATCGTGCTTGCCCAGCATTGCGAGGTGTCCCGCCTCACGACCGGCGCCGTGATGCACGAGGGCTGCTGCTCATCGCACCTCGGCCTCCCCGGTTGGCCCTCCATCGCCGAGGAACTCATGGTGCATCGAGACATCGAACTTTCCCGGCTCACCGGTGCAAGAGTGCATTTTCTGCACCTCTCGACGGTTCGTTCTGTTGACCTGGTCCGTGCGGCAAAGGCGGATGGTCTGCGGGTGACAGCCGAGGCCGCCCCGCACCACTTCACGCTCAGCGACGAGATGCTCCGTACGTTCGATGCCACCTACAAGGTGAACCCACCGCTCCGAACGGCAGAAGACATCGCTGCTATCAAGGCGGGCCTCCGCGACGGCACCATCGACGCCATCGCTACTGATCATGCACCGCACCCTGCGCACCAGAAGGAGCAGGCACTCGATGCTGCCCCGCCCGGGATGCTCGGGCTGCAGACAGCGCTGTCGCTGTCGCTCGGAGAGCTCGATCTCGATCTACCGCAGATCATTGCGCTGCTGTCGACCCGGCCTGCGGCCATCGCTGGGGTCGCCGATCGCCACGGTGGCCCGCTTGCCCCCGGACGCGCAGCCAACATCACGGTGTTTGATCCCCACGCGTCGTGGACCGTCGAGCCCGATCGCCTCGCTTCCAAGAGTCGTAATACGCCCTACGCGGGGCGCGCGGTTCGTGGGGTGGTGCGCCACACGGTGTTGAACGGTGTACCGGTGGTACGTGATGGGGAGGCCCTGAGGTGACTCTGGTGAGCGAGTGTCGGTTGTTGAGTGCGGGATTGAGGTTGAGCAATGTCTGAACAGGTTTCTGGGGTTGTCGAGGGTCTGCTGGTGCTCTCGGACGGCTCGGTGTTTGAAGGTGAGATGATCGGAGCGCTTCCGGCGTCTGGAATTGCGAGCGGTGAGGTGGTCTTCAACACCGTGCTCTCGGGATACCAAGAGGTACTCACGGACCCGAGTTATGCCGGACAGATCATCACGTTTACGTACCCACACATCGGCAACTACGGGGTCACGGATACTGACTTCGAGTCGATTCGACCGTCCTGCAGGGGAGTGGTGGTTCGAGACCTCTCCCGCCGCTACAGCAATCATCGAGCCACCTCGAGTCTCGATGACCTGCTTCGCAAGTATGGGGTTCCGGGTATCTCGGGTGTCGACACCCGGAGGTTGACGAGGCTGATCCGCGACACAGGCGCGCTGCCCGCAGCATTTGGTACCGCGGGGGAGAGCGCACTGCTGGCCGCCGCGCGTGGGGAGCGTGGGACCGATGGAGTGGACCTCGTGTCGTCGGTGAGCACCCCAAGCGCCTACTCAGTAGGCGAGGGCGAGCGGACGATTGTGGCCTATGACTTCGGAATCAAACACACGATTCTGAGACATCTCGCCCGCCTCGGACGCGTGGAGGTGGTTCCAGCCTCAACCTCTGCAGCAGACGTGCTTGCACGCAAGCCTGCAGGAGTGTTCCTGTCGAATGGCCCCGGCGACCCGTCGATGGTGGGCTACGCGTCCGCCGCCATCGCCGAACTTGTGGGACAGGTGCCGATCTTCGGAATCTGCCTCGGCCATCAACTGCTCTCGAGAGCACTCGGAGGGTCGACCTACAAGTTGTCCTTCGGTCACCACGGGGGAAATCACCCCGTGCGTCACGAGGCAAGCGGACATATCGAAATCACGAGTCAGAACCACAACTTCTGTCTCGATCCGGAATCGTTGGCGGGTCGGGTCGAGGTCACTCACGTCAACCTCAACGATGGTACGAACGAGGGTATGCGGGTGATCGGCGCACCGGCCTTCAGTGTGCAATATCACCCGGAGGCAGGGCCGGGTCCCCACGATGCGGAGTACCTGTTTGCCGAGTTCGACCGTCTCATGGGCGGAGACGGTCGCTTGCGGCCCGAGCCCTACGGTTACCACCCCACGGGGCTACTGGCCCCGGCCCAGCGAGGAGCAGTCTGATGCCGCGCCGTGACGACATTGAGTCGATTCTCATCATCGGCTCCGGCCCCATCGTGATCGGCCAGGCGTGCGAATTCGACTATTCGGGTACGCAGGCCTGTCGTGTGCTCCGCAGCGAGGGCTATCGCGTGATTCTTGCGAACTCGAATCCGGCCACCATCATGACGGACCCAGATTTTGCGGACCGGACCTACGTCGAGCCGCTGACACCGGACTTTCTCAGCAAGATCGTCGAACGTGAGCGCCCAGATGCCGTTCTCGCCACCTTGGGAGGTCAGACCGGCCTGAACCTCGCCATGGCTCTCTTCGAACGGGGAGAGGTGGGAGTTCCCGGTACCCCAGAACTCATCGGAGCAAACGCAGAGGCGATCGCAACGGCCGAGGACCGTGAGCGCTTCAAGCACGCAATGATCGAGATTGGACTCAGTGTGCCCACCTCCGGGATTGCGCACACGATGGACGAGGCCTACGCGGTCCTCGAACAACTCGGTCTGCCTGTGGTGATCCGTCCCGCCTACATCCTCGGTGGCCGTGGAACCGGCATTGCCGAATCGATGGAACAGTTCCGCGAGATTGCCGCGAACGGGATCGCCGCCAGCCCGATCAAGGAGATCTTGATCGAGCGCTCCATCAAGGGCTGGAAGGAGTACGAGCTGGAGGTGATGCGCGACCGTAAGGACAACTGCGTCATCATCTGCTCGATCGAGAACTTCGACGCCATGGGTGTTCACACCGGGGACTCCATCACGGTGGCGCCCGCCCAGACGCTCAGCGACCTCGAGTACCAGGAGATGCGCGATGCCGCCTTCAAGTGCATCCGGCGCGTCGGAGTCGAGACCGGCGGATCCAACGTTCAATTCGCTGTTGACCCACGCACGGGTCAGCAGGTGGTGATCGAGATGAATCCACGAGTCTCTCGGTCCAGCGCCCTCGCCTCGAAGGCAACGGGCTTCCCCATCGCGAAGATCGCAGCGAAGTTGGCCGTGGGCTACAGCCTCGACGAGATTCCCAACGACATCACGAAGATGACCCCGGCCTCCTTTGAGCCGACGATCGACTACGTCGTGACGAAGGTCCCTCGTTGGGCATTCGAAAAGCTGCCCGGTGCCTCCGGTGTGTTGGGTACACAGATGCAGAGCGTCGGTGAGGCGATGGCTATCGGGCGCACCTTCCCGGAGAGTCTGCAGAAGGCACTGCGCTCGTTGGAGCAAGGTCGCCTCGGCCTCAACTGCGATCCTGCCGAGGGCGAGTTCGTCGGTCGCTCCGACTCCGACCTTCTTGCGGCGATCGCGATTCCTACCCCGGAGCGGATCTTCCAGATCGGGGAGCTCCTCCGACGATCCGTGAGCATCGAGGCCATTCACTCCGCCTGCTCGGTGGACCCGTGGTTCCTCGACCAGATGAGCATGATCACCGAGGAACGAGCGGCGCTCGGCGCGGCAGGATTGTCGTCCATGGGCCGATCGGCGTGGCGCAGGGCGAAACGTCTGGGCTTTTCGGACGCACAACTGGCCTACCTATGGGGCTCAACAGAGGAGTCGGTACGCGCCGCCCGCATAGCGGCGGGGGTGGTGCCCACCTACAAGACGGTGGACACCTGTTCGGCAGAGTTTGATGCCCGCACTCCGTATCACTACTCCACGTACGAGGACGAGAACGAGGTAGCTCCCTCCGATCGCAAGAAGGTGGTGATTCTCGGGTCGGGTCCCAACAGGATCGGTCAGGGGATCGAGTTCGACTACTGCTGCGTGCACGCGTCGTTCGCGCTCCGCGAGGCCGGCTACGAGACGGTGATGGTCAACTGCAACCCGGAGACGGTGTCGACGGACTACGACACGAGTGACCGCCTGTACTTCGAGCCGTTGACGAAGGAAGACGTTCTGAACGTCATCGAGGCCGAGACGGCATCGAGCGGTGGAACACCGCCGATGGTCATCGTCTCCCTCGGCGGACAGACACCGCTGAAGCTCAGCGGACAGATTCCAGCAGCACTGGTTGCCGGGACCTCCTCGGCTTCGATCGACCTCGCGGAGGATCGGGCGAAGTGGAATGAGCTTTGCGAGCAACTGCGCATCCCTCAACCGCCTGGTGGTACCGCAGTTGACCTCGATCAAGCACGGATGATCACCCGTCGGATCGGCTTCCCGGTGCTCGTTCGTCCGAGTTACGTCCTGGGTGGTCGTGCAATGCAGATTGTCGAAGACGACGCAGCGCTCGAACGGGCGATGGCGGAGTTGAGCAACTTCGGCAGCCTTGGGCGTGAGGGCGGGCTCTCGGCGGAGCGCCCCGTGCTCATCGACCGCTTCCTCGACGACGCGACCGAGGTCGACGTCGACGCGATCCGCGATCACACCGGCGAGGTGCTGATCGGTGGAGTGATGGAACACGTCGAAGCAGCCGGTGTTCACTCTGGCGACTCTGCCTGCGCCATCCCGCCGCAGACCCTGCCGAAGTGGGTTGTTGAGGTGATCTCGAGCTACACCACCGCCATTGCCAACGCGCTCGACGTGCGTGGATTGATCAACGTGCAGTACGCAGTGCAGGGAACGTCGGTGTACGTCATCGAGGCGAACCCGCGGGCGAGCCGCACGGTGCCGTTCGTCGCAAAGGCGACGGGTGTGCCACTCGCGAAGGTTGCTACTCGGGTGATGCTCGGTGCAACGCTCCAGGGGCTGCGCGCCGAGGGTCTTCTCCAACCTCCGGTACCAGGCTCTCACGTGGCGGTGAAGGAGGCGGTCCTGCCGTTCAGCCGGTTCCCCGAGGTCGATACGGCGCTCGGGCCCGAGATGCGCTCGACCGGCGAGGTGATGGGTATCGATGCAAACTTCGGCAGGGCGTTCTACAAGGCCGAGACGGCGGCAGGCACGTTGCTCCCCGAATCGGGAATGGTGTTCCTCTCGCTCAACGACGCCGACAAGCCGGCAGGCATCGCGCTCGCCAAGAGATTCAAGGAACTGGGGCTCCAGATTGCCGCGACGTACGGAACGGCTGAATACCTCGCTCAGTTCGGTGTGTCGGTGGACGAGCGGGTCGCGAAGATCTTCGAGTCGAAACAGAACTCCACCGACTCGACCGCCGTGGAATTGATCGAGGCGGGTCGTGTGACGTTCGTGGTCAATACGCCGCGCGGGAGTGGCCCGCGCAGCGACGGGATGTACATCCGTATCGCCGCAAACGTGAATCATGTGAGTTCGGTCACCACGGTCGACGCAGCGTTGGCGGCTGCCGAAGGTATGGCAGAGGTGATGCGGCATCCCACCGGTGTCCGCAGCCTCCAGGAGTACCACGCCCGATGAGCCGTTCGGGCCCGGTGAGCCGTTTGGGTAGACGCGATCCTCGGAGCGATGCAGGCCTCGAGCGCGTTGACCTCACTGCCCACGTTGGCGATGTCGAGTTCCCGAATCCGGTGATGACGGCATCGGGCACTGCCGGACACGGTGCGGAGTTGGCCGACTACTTCGATCTCTCGCGACTCGGCGCACACGTCGTGAAGTCGCTCGCTGCCTACCCGTGGGAGGGCAACCCGGCACCTCGCGTGCACCCCACGACAGCGGGAATGATCAATGCAGTGGGTCTCCAGGGTCCCGGAGTCGAGCGGTGGAGGCAGGACACCCTTCCTGGTCTGCGTTCCAGTCGTGCACGTGTGGTGGTGAGCATCTGGGGTCGACGTGTGGAGGACTACGCGTTGGCGGCGGCGAACCTGGTTGGCATCGGCGACGAGGTCGTTGCCCTTGAGGTGAATCTTTCCTGTCCGAATCTGGAGGGGCGTGCAGGCATCTTCGCCCACGACGCCGAACTGTCTGCGGAGGTAATGCGGGCCACTGCGGTCTGTGGGCTTCCGTGTTGGGCGAAACTCTCGCCCAACACGGATCGCCTCGTGGACGTTGCGCATGCTGTTGTGGAGGCCGGGGCAGCTTCGCTCACCCTCACCAACACGGTGCTCGGATTGGTGATCGACACCGAGACGGGTCGCCCCGTTCTGGGCCGCGGCGGTGGTGGGCTGTCGGGTCCCGCAATTCATCCGGTCGCAGTGCGGGCGGTGTACGACGTTCGAGCAGCCTTGCCCGACGTTCCCATTGTTGGCGTTGGCGGTGTATCCGACGGTCGCACGGCGCTCGAGTTCCTGATGGCGGGCGCCAACGCAGTTCAGGTGGGTACCGCCACGTTCGCTGATCCCTGTGCGCCGTTGAACGTGCTGAACGACCTACGTCGCGTTCTCGCAGAACGGGGCGTCGCTGCCGTACGCGACGTCGTGGGAGTGTCTCATCGGGGAGGCTTGGCATGACATCGATCACTGCCCTGTTGGAGCGATCGTGGGCTCGCTCCTCGTCATTGCTCTGCGTCGGCCTCGATCCGGAGCCGTCTCGATTCCCTCTGGCGCTTCGCAACGACCCGTCGAGCACGGTGACGTTCTGCACTGCCATCGTGGATGCCACCAAGGACCTGGTCTGTGCCTACAAGCCACAGATCGCGTACTTTGCTGCGTTCGGCGGTGAGTCCGCTCTCGAAGCGGTGATTCAGCACATTCGCGCTGTCGCACCGGATGTTCCCGTGATCCTTGATGCCAAACGTGGCGACATCGGACCAACCGCACAGCAATACGCGCGCGAGGCTTTCGACCGGTACGGGGCCGATGCAGTCACCGTAAATCCCTATCTGGGTTACGACACGATCGAACCCTTTGTCGAGCGCGGAAGTGTGTTTGTGCTGTGCCGAACCTCGAATCCGGGCAGTGGTGACCTGCAATCGCTCATGGTGGATGGTGAGCCGCTGTATCGACGAGTGGCACGCAATCTCTGTGAGCGTTTCGCGGACTCGGGTCGACTCGGCCTGGTGGTGGGCGCGACGTACCCCGAAGAACTGGGCGAGGTGCGCCGTGCAGTGGGCAGTGTTCCCCTGCTCGTCCCCGGCATCGGGGCGCAGGGCGGAGACGTTGAGGCCGTTGGTGCTGCGCTGACGACTGTCGGGGGAGTGGTGGTGAATTCCTCGCGAGCAGTGCTCTATGCGGGAGAAGGTGAGGATTTCGCGGATGCAAGTCGCTCCGTTGCGCTTGCCACTCGCGACGAGTTAGCGCGGGTCCACCGGACTCACCAGCACCGGGCGTGATTTCGGTCACGGAGCGGGCGCCGATGCCACGGAGAACAGTGTCCGGGCAGGTACGGTTGCACCAATGGCTACTCCCCCCACCCTTGACCCTGCCCAGCGCGCCGCCGCACTTGCGAAGGCTGCTGAAGCCCGCGCCGCTCGTGCAGAACTGAAGAACAAGATGAAGATGGGCTCCTTCACGTTGCGTGAGGCGCTCGAGCAGGCTGACTCGAATCCTGTTGTCGGCAAGCTGAAGGTTCTTGCGATGCTCGAATCACTTCCCGGCCTCGGCAAGGTCAAGGCTCGTCGCGTCATGGAGGAGATCGGCATCGCCGACTCACGCCGAGTGCAGGGTCTCGGAGCGCAGCAGCGTCTGGCGCTGCTCGAGAAGCTGGGCTGATCCCGCCACCGTGGACCCCCTGGTCGTCATCGTCTCCGGGCCCGGCGGTGTCGGAAAGGGCACGATCGTTTCGGCCTTGGTGCATCGAGACGAGCGGCTGTGGTTAAGCCGTAGCTGGACCACTCGTGCTCAACGTGAGGGCGAGGCAGACGATGCCTACGTCTTCACGTCCCGTGACGATTTCGAGGCACACATCAACCGTGATGGGTTTCTCGAGTGGACCGACTTCCTCGGCAACCTCTACGGGACACCCCTGCCCGAACCTCCACCGGGGCGGGACGTGGTCCTCGAGATCGAACTCCAGGGCGCGAAGCAGGTTCGAGAGCGCAACCCCGACGCCTTGTTGATCTTTGTTCTGCCTCCTTCCCGAGAGGAACAGCAGGTTCGACTGACCGGCCGCGGCGACCCCCCGAACAAGGTTCTCGAACGCCTCCGTAAGGCCGAGGAGGAAGAGCCCGAGGGCCGGGAACTCGCCGATCACGTCGTGGTCAACGACGACCTCGAACGAACCATCGCCGAGATGGCCGGCATCATCGATCGGGAGCGTTTGTCCCGCTCGAGCACCCGTTAGACTTCACCGACTCACCCGTCTCCGACGAAGAGGATTTTGCCCATGGCACGCGCACACGACTCAATGGTCAATCCCCCGATCGAGGAACTCCTCGACCGGGTCGACTCAAAGTTCAGCCTCGTCACGCTCGCAGCGCGTCGCGCCCGTCAGATCACGTCCTACTTCGGACACCTCGGCGAGAGTTCTGGCTCTATGGTTCCTCCGCAGGTGAGTTCTGTGGCGCGCAAGCCGCTCTCCATCGCCTTCGAGGAGATTGCAGCCGACAAGATCGAATCCCATGCAATCGTCCACGCCGAAAGCGTCGAGGATGCGCCCGAGGCTGCCATGTCGGAAGAGGCCGCCGCCGAGGTCCCGGCCTGATCCCTCATGGGAGTACTCGCCGGTAAGCGCATCGTTCTCGGTGTCACCGGCGGCATTGCCGCCTACAAAGCGGTTGAGGTCTGTCGCCGCCTGGTGGACGCTGGTGCCCACGTGTCGCCCATCATGACCAAGGGCGCTGAGCATTTCATTGGCCGTACGACGTTGTCTGCACTGGCGTCTGAGCCCGTTCAATCGTCGCTTTGGGACGAGGAATCCCCGATCCCGCACACCCGACTCGGGCAGGGGGCGGACCTGATTCTGGTGGTGCCGGCAACAGCGCGACTCATTGGGGCCTATGCAGCAGGCCTGTCGACGGACTTATTGACAGCAACGCTGCTGGCTACCCGAGCGCCTGTCTTGGTGTGCCCGGCGATGCACACCGAGATGTGGGAGCACCCTGCGGTGCACGACAACCTCGCTACGTTGCGGCGTCGAGGGGTACACATCGTCGAGCCGGAGGCCGGCCGTCTCGCCGGTGGCGATGTGGGGCGTGGCCGCCTTGCGTCGCCCGAGTCCATCGTCGCTGCTGCCGAACGGGTTCTCGGTCCGGCTGATCTGCATGGCCGTACCGTCTTGGTCACGGCGGGAGGAACTCGCGAGCCCATCGACGCCGTCCGGGTGATCGCCAACCGGTCCTCCGGGCGACAGGGCTACGCCATCGCCGCCGAGGCTGCGAGCAGGGGTGCCAGGGTTGTACTCGTGTCGACCGTCGAGTTGCCAGCACCGTCAGGGGATGTGTCGATCATCCCGGTCGAGACCGCCGCTGAGATGCAGGCTGCTGTTGAATCCCACGCCTCTGCCTCGAACATTGTCGTGATGGCCGCTGCCGTGGCGGACTTCCGGCCTGCACAGGCAGCACCTGGAAAGATCAAGAAAGACGGTGGGGTTCCCGAGATCACCCTGGAACCGACACCGGACATCCTCGCTGGTCTCGGATCGGTGAAACCCGCCGGCCAGGTGCTCGTTGGCTTTGCGGCAGAGACCTCGGATCTGGTTCCCAATGCCCAGTCCAAGTTGCTCCGCAAGAACCTGGACCTCATCGTCGCCAACGACGTCAGCCTGCCCGGCGTGGGGTTCCACCACGAGACCAACGCGGTCACTATCGTTCGTCGTCACGGTGATCCGATCATCGTGAGTTTGAGTGACAAGCGGGTTGTTGCCAAGGCGGTCGTCGACGCCGCGGCAGCACTCCTCGGTCCCCAGATCTAGCCGTCCGTTCAGGAGCACAGCATGCGCAAGTACACCTTCACCTCCGAGTCGGTCACGGAGGGCCATCCCGACAAGATGGCTGACCAGGTGTCCGACGCCGTTCTGGATGCCATCCTCGCCAAGGACCCCCACGGACGAGTGGCGTGCGAGACCCTGCTCACCACCGGTCTCTGCGTCGTGGCTGGGGAGATCTCTACCGAGGCCTACGTCGACATTCCCCGTCTAGCACGGGACACGATCAAGGAAATCGGATACGACAACGCGCTGTACGGCTTCGACGGCAACACCTGTGGTGTGATCGTGTCGATCGACGAGCAGAGTTCCGACATCGCAACGGGCGTCGACAAGTCCGAGGAACTGCGCGCAGGAAAGAGCAGCGAAGACACCATTAATTCTCAGGGCGCCGGCGACCAGGGGATGATGTTCGGTTACGCGTGTGACGAGACACCCGACCTGATGCCACTCCCCATCTGGCTCGCCCACCGTCTGGCTGAGCAACTGACTGAGGTGCGCAAGAGCGGCGCCATCCCGTACCTGCGTCCCGATGGCAAGACCCAAGTCACCTTCGATTACGAGGACGGGCGTCCGGTTCGTCTGCGCACGGTGTTGATCTCGACGCAGCATGCACCAGGTATCGATCGTGACAGCATCATCCGGCCGGACCTCATCGAGCAGGTCATCAACCCGATGGTGCCCGAGCAGTATCGGGGCGACCAGTTTGCGGTGTACGTCAACCCCACCGGAGTGTTTGAGAAGGGTGGCCCTCACGCCGACACCGGGCTCACGGGACGCAAGATCATCGTCGACACCTATGGCGGTATGGGCCGACACGGCGGTGGAGCGTTCAGCGGCAAGGATCCGTCCAAGGTCGACCGCTCGGCGGCCTATGCCGCTCGCTGGGTCGCAAAGCATGTCGTTGCATCCGGAGCTGCGAGCCGCTGTGAGGTCCAGGTGGCCTATGCCATCGGCATGGCCCAGCCGATCTCCATCCTCGTCGAGACGTTTGGCACCGAGACGGTTCCCGTCGACCGTATTGAACAGGCGGTTCGCGACACGTTCGATCTTCGCCCCGCGGCCATCGTTCGGGACCTTGAGCTCAAGCGACCGATCTACAAGAAGACCGCTGCGTACGGACACTTTGGCCGCAACCTGCCTACCTTCACGTGGGAGCAGTTGAGCCGGCTCGATACGTTCATGGCGGCCGTCGGCCGTTGAGCGACGGGGCGCTGATCGCCCGTGTCGTCCCCGATGTAACCGGGCTCGACAAGCAGTTTGACTACCTCGTACCGGACGCAATGCGGAGCACGGTGCGCGTGGGTGCGGTGGTACGGGTGCCGCTCGGCCCCCGCAAGGTTCGGGCATGGGTGGTCGAACTGCTCTCCACGAGCGACATAGAGACGCTCAAGCCGATTGTCTCGTGGAGCGGTATCGGGCCCGAGCCAGAACTGGTCGACCTTGCTGGTTGGGCGGCACACCGATGGTGTGGGCGCCTGCGACCCTTCCTCCTCGCTGCTTCGGCACCGACGCTTGTCAAGCGGTCCGTCGTCGCACCTGCGGCGCAAGTCCTCGCACCGCCTCCCTCGTCCCTGCTCCCGCACGGTGGAGTTCTTCGAATCCCGCCGTGCACGGACCCTCTGGAGGCGATTGGGCCGCTCCTGTCGAGAGGACCCCTGCTGGTGGTACACCCCGACGCCGAGTTCTCGGCCGTCCTTGCGGCCCGCTTGCGCGGAATGGGACGTCGTGTCGCCCTGCTCCCACGGGACTGGGCCATCGCTGCGGGCGGTGTCGACGTTGCAATCGGGCCACGATCGGCGGTGTGGGGTCCCTGCGCAGGTTTGGCCGGAATCGTGGTGCTCGACGAGCATGACGAAGCCCTCCAGGACGAGCGATCACCGACCTGGCACGCGAGGGATGTTGCCCTGGAGCGCGCACGGCGGGCGGGGACTCCGTGTTGGCTGGTGTCACCGACGCCGACTCTCGAGGCACTGACGTGGGCTCAGGACCGGGTTGCTGCTCCAAGTCGAGTGACGGAGCGCAACGGTTGGCCCTTTGTGGAGGTGGTTGACCGAAATGCGGACGAGCAGCCCACGTCGAGCCCGGTCACGCGTGCGCTGCTCGACGTGTGTCGCGATCCGGCGCAGCGAGTGGTCTGCGTGCTCAACACGAAGGGTCGGTCGCGCCGGCTCGTCTGCGGATCCTGCAAACAACTCGTGGTGTGTGCCTCGTGCAAAGCAGGTGTGGCCCAGAGATCCGACGGCACGCTCGACTGTGCACGGTGTGGCGCCACCCGTCCCGCACTCTGCAACACCTGCGGATCGACTCGCCTTGTCGGTGTCGGCGTCGGCACAGCGCGATTCCGAGACGAACTGCAGGCCGCCCTGCGACGCCCTGTGGTGGAGATCACCGGCGACTCAACTGCAACAGCGGTGGAGACGGCTCCCGGCAATGCAGTCTTCATCGGCACCGAGGCAGTCCTCCATCGAGTGACGTCGGCGAGCACGGTGGTGTTTGTCGAGTTCGACGACGAACTGCTTGCCCCGAGGTTCCGCGCCGCAGAGGAGGCACTCACGCTCGTGATCCGAGCGGCGCGCCTTGTTGGGCTGCGGGCCAGTGGCGGGCGCGTCCTGCTCCAGACACACATGCCCAGGCACGAGGTGGTACTGGCAGCGCAGCATGCGGACCCCTCCCGGTTGATTGCTCCCGAGCGCGAGCGACGTAGTCAGCTGAGGTTGCCCCCAGTGAGTGCGCTCGCTTCGGTCACCGGTACGAACGCCGCGGAGTGGTTGCACCCGACACCTCGTGAACTCGAGGTGTCGGGGCCCTCTCAAGGGACGTGGCTCGTACGGGCAGTGAATTGGCAGGTACTCGGAGACGGCCTCGCACTGTTGGGGGCCAAACCGCGCGGCGTGCGTGTCGAGGTTGATCCGCACCGCGTCTAGGGCGAAGTGACGACGAGCAGGCGAAAGCCTGCTCGTGAGCGGTAGCGCTCCACCTGCCACCCCTGGTCGACGATCCACTTCGCAAGGGAATCGGCGCCGAGATGTTTCTGGACCACGAGGACGGCACTCCCGCCTTGCGCAAGACGCGGGAGCCACCGGAGCAAGAGTTCGTGGAGCGCTGCTTTCCCGATCCGAATCGGTGGATTCGACCAGATGACGTTGAAGGTCAGGTCTGCAGGAACCTGATCGGGGTGGGAGACGAAGACGTTGCTGCACCCGGCTCGAATCGCGTTGTCCCTGGTGAGTTCCCGAGCACGTTCGTTGGGGTCAATGGCCCACACCGTTGCGTCGGGCGCCCGCAGAGCAAGCGTGACGGCTATCGGTCCGGAACCCGATCCGATGTCGAGGAATGTCCCCGTTGAAGGCGGCGGGGGAGCCTCGGTGAGCAGCAGTTTGGTGCCTGTGTCCAGTGCGCCCCGGGCGAACACCCCACGGTCCGTGCGCAGCGAGAACGCGACGTCTGGCAAGGAGACGTCGATATCCACGGGAGCGGAGGGAACCTCCGGGCGCTCACGGAAGTACTGCGAGTCCGACATGACGATCGGTAGCCTTGCACGCGATGGCACGCGAACTCCGCTTCTTTGGCGACCCAGTTCTCAAGGCTCCGGCCGCAGAGATCACCGAGGTCGACGGCAAGATTGCTCGCTTGGTCGACGAGATGTTCGAGGTGATGTACGACGCACCCGGAATCGGCCTCGCTGCGCCTCAGGTCGGCGTGCAGAAGCAGCTGTTCGTCTACGACAACGACGGGGACCGGGGCACGATCATCAACCCCACCATCAAGGAGTCGGGAGGGGAGTGGGTCTACGAGGAGGGGTGCCTCTCGATCCCGGGACTCTACGTCGAGATTGTCCGACCGAAGGAAGTCCTCGTTCACGGTTGGGACCTCGACGGAAACGAGGTGCAGTTCGAGGCCGACGAGCTCTGGGCTCGCCTGATCCAGCACGAACTGGATCATCTTCAGGGCGTGCTGATGTTCGACCGAATGACCCCCGACCAGCGCAGGGAAGCGCTCATCGAGTACCGCAGACTGCAGGACGAGCCGGTGAAGGCTCCGCGCCGTCCCCGTCGGCTTCGGCTGCAGTGACCGACTCGCCGCTGGCGGCGGTTCCCGAGTTTCCCCGTCGATTGGTCTACTTCGGCACGCCGGCAATGGCCGTAGCGCCGCTCGAGGCGCTGGTGCACAACGGCTTCGAGGTTGCGCTCGTGGTGACGGGCGCCGACAAGCGTCGAGGACGCGGGGGCCAGCTGACTCCGTCGCCGGTGAAGGCGGCAGCGCTCGCACTCGATCTCACCGTGTCTGACCGTGTCGAGGATTGTCTGACGGTCGGTGCTGATCTCGGTGTGGTGGTGGCGTTCGGCAGGCTCATTCGTCGTCCCGTGCTCGAGCTGTTGCCCATGATCAATATTCACTTCTCACTCCTGCCGCGCTGGCGTGGGGCCGCGCCGGTTGAGCGGGCCTTGCTCGCCGGCGACACCATGACTGGTACGTGCCTCATGCAACTCGAAGTCGGTTTGGATACGGGGCCGATCTACGACCAGCGAGTCATCCCCATTCGTGAGCGTGCGACGGCCCCCGAGTTGCGGGCCGAGTTGGTGGACCTCGGGGTTCAGCAACTCCTCGACTCGCTCTCCCGAGGGCTTCGCAACCCTCTGCCACAGGAGGGCGAGGCCGTGTACGCCTCGAAGTTCGAGGTTGCCGAATTCGAGATCGATTGGCGCCTGCCCGCCGCCTACATCGATCGGCTGGTGCGCTTGGGCTCCGCGTGGACAACCTTCCGGGGAAAGCGCCTGCGAGTTCACGCAGCGCGGCCCGCCGAGGGATCGAGCGAGCGCACTCCTGGTTCTCTGGAGGGTGTGGAAGTGACATGCGGGGACGGACGTGGAGTGGCTCTGGACATGGTGCAACCAGAGGGCAAGGCACCTATGGAGGCCTTGGCCTGGTTGCGCGGGGCACGGCCCGAGGCGGGTGAGCTACTTGGCAACTGAGACTGCACGGGAACTCGCTTATGAAGCCCTGCTCCGGATCGAGCACGAAGGCGCCTACGCCAATCTCCTCGTGCCCTCGATGCTCTCGGGTTCGCGCCTCCTCGATCGTGACCGTCGCTTCGTCACCGAGCTCGTCTATGGCACCACGCGTATGCGCCGTGCTTGCGATGTCAGTGTCGACCGCTTTGTGGTCCGCGAGCCGGACCCAGAGATCCGCACGATTCTGCGACTCGGTGCGTATCAGTTGATGTATGCAGGAGTTGCTGCTCACGCCGCAGTTGCCGAGACCGTGGACCTGGCGCCCAAACCCGTGCGTGGATTCATCAACGCGGTACTCCGAAAGGTTGCGGCGAAGCCGGTTCCTTCGTGGCCGAGTCTGGCAGCGGAGTTGTCGTACCCCGACTGGATCGTGGAGCGGCTCTGTGCGGAATTGGGGACCGAACGGGGAGTCGAGGCGCTGCAACGGATGAACGTTGCGCCGACGGTCACCGTGCGGGAGGACGGGTACACCCAAGACCTCTCGAGCCAGTGGGTGGCCCAACTCGTGGAGGCCCAGCCGGGTGAGCGCATTCTCGACGTGTGCTCGGCCCCGGGCGGGAAGGCAACAGCGATGGCGCGTGGCGGAGCATTCGTGGTTGCCGGGGAAGTGCAGGCGCACCGTGCTCGGTTGGTGGTAGAGAATGCCGCCCGGCTCGGCCTGTTGGTTCCGGTGGTCGGTGCCGATGGCTGCGAGCCCCCATTCCGCCCCGGGAGCTTCGATCGGGTCCTTATCGATGCGCCGTGTTCCGGTTTGGGTGCGCTGCGCCGGCGCCCGGACTCACGTTGGAATATCGAGCCCGCAGACGTTGACGAGCTTTCCGAACTGCAACAACGCATCCTCTCCGCGTCCGCACCGTTGGTGGCCCCAGGCGGCCTGTTGGTCTACAGCGTCTGCACACTCACGGCTCAGGAGTCGATCGACCATCCGATGCGCGAGGGATTCGAGGCGGTTGCCGCTCCCGATGAGCCTTGGGAGCAGTATGGCGA
>CANIBN010000012.1 GCA_947465505.1 Acidimicrobiales bacterium
CGATGTCAAGTTGAAGATCCAGTACCGAGAAGGGCTTCTGCCAAGTCAACAACGGCTGACTTACTCGGGCAAGGAACTACAGGATGACCGTTCGCTCTCGGACTACAACATCCAGAAGGAGAGCCTCCTTGACCTCGGGTTGGTGAGCGTGGAGACGACCACCTCGACATCCCCCGTCACCACCGACGTCCCGGTCACCACCGACGTCCCGGTCACCACCGACGTCCCGGTCACCACCGACGCTACGGCACCTACTGAGGCCTCCACAACGGTTGCCGACCGTGCCGGCACCTTGACCTCTGGTGGCTCGGGCTTTCCTGTTGCAATCGGCGGCGTGCTGCTCCTCGTGGTGCTCGCGCTCGCAGCCCGCCAGTACCGCCGACGTCACATCTAGCTGCGCCTTCCGACAGAATCAGCAGTGTGAAACGCATCGTCGGCCTCTCGCGCTATCTCGTCCTTGCTGCCGTCCTCGGATTCGCGCTCCTCTCCATCGCCACGTTCATCTGGGGCGGCGCGAAGACCGTCCTGCTGTTCTCGGACCTGCTCGACGGGGCCTGGCGCAAGGACTTCTCGCTCGTGAAGCTGCTGCAGGTGATCGACACCTACCTGCTGGCCATCGTGCAGCTCATCGTTGCGCTCGGCCTCTACGAACTGTTCATCGGCGATCTCGACCTTCCGGACTGGCTCCACATCCGGTCGCTCGACGACCTGAAGAAGTCGGTCGTTGATGTACTCGTGATCTTCGTGGCCATCAAGGGCGTCGAGGTGCTCTTCGACAGCAGCAGTTCGGCCGACCGCCTGCGCTCCGTCGGGTCCGTGGCGCTCCTCATCGCCGCGCTGACGATGTTCCGACTCGTCAAAGTGGTGTCCGGGAAGAAGCCCAACTAACCAAACCCTCTGTTCTCGGTCGCCAATGTGCACAAGACCAGTAGTTTCGGGACCGAGAACGGAGGGGCAGTTGCAGAAGCTCATTGATCGCACCGTGGGGCGGGTCGTTCGTTCGCTCCGATACCGCTACCGAAAGCGCCGCTATCGATCCCTCGACTTCGCGACGGTGACCGAACGTCTCGGCTACGTGCCTCGGGTAGTCCTCGAGATCGGCGCCAACAACGGCAACGACAGCCTTCGCATGCTCGCGGCCTTCCCCGGCGCCGACCTGCACTGCTTCGAGCCCGACCCCCGACCGGCTGCTCAGCTGGAGGAACGACTGCAGGGAACGACGGCCCGGGTGTACCGCAGTGCCGTTGGGGCGACAGACGGCCCGCTCACGTTTCACCAGTCGAGCGGTACGCCACCAACCCCCACTGCTGGCGTAGCCGAGAACTGGCATCTGTCGGGCTCGATCCGTGCCCCGAAGAACCACCTCAACGAATACCCGTGGTGCCGATTTGACGACGAGCTCACCGTCGATTGCGTGCGGCTCGACACCTGGGCGCGGCAGCACGACGTCGAACACGTCGACTTCATCTGGGCAGACGTGCAGGGCGCCGAACAGGACCTCATCGAGGGCGGCCGCGAACTGCTTTCCCGCACACACCTCCTGTACACCGAATACAGCAACAAGGAGCTGTACGAGGGGCAGGCAACCCTGCGCCAGTTGAAAGCGATGCTGCCAGGCTGGAGAGTCGTCGAACGGTTCACCGAGGACGTGCTCTTCGAGAACGTCGCACTGAGGCGCACCGCTACGCCGCGCCGGTAACCCGCAGTCTCGTGGTGCGGGCCACGTTCGCCGTGATGGCCCGGTGCAGCGCAGCCGGCCCGTTGGCACAAGCCTCCACCAACTGACCGAGCCAGCGCCGGTACTCGATCGACACCTTGTCCGTGCGCACGCTCAACTCGAAGCCCGGCTCGAGGATCATCTCCCGCGGCACCTGGTTGCACACCAGTGGCTCGTCCTCGTCCAGCACCACCTGTTGGAAGCGCATGTACTCGGCATCGTCTCCGTCAAGGTCATCGTCTCGGCTCACCGTCCAGAACGCTCGACACGTTGCCATGTCCACCGGACTCGCCGTCATCCAGAGATGTCGGTAGGCGCCGCTCTCCAGCCAGAACTCGATGCTTACGGTGAGCGGCATCGGCATCCGGTACTCCGAGTGCCCGAACAGCGCTGTCTCCTCCACCGCCATGTCGGGAGGGTCGTAGGCAAAGCGCATCTCGCCATCCACGCGATCGATGCCAGGCAGCGGCGGCACCGGCTCGTCGCGCCGGCCGAGCGTTCCGTCGTGCACCCACGCAAAGTGCGCAAGGTCGACGAAGTTCTCCACCCTCCGTGGAGCGGCGACAGGCCACGTATAGGGCGCTCCCATGAGCACCTTCAGCGAGTGTGGCGCTGCGACTAGCCGTTCATAGGAAGGGTGGGCGGGAACCGTCGTGCGTGCACGACCGTCAAGACGAACCCACACCAGGCCGTACTGCTCGCTCACGTCGTACGACGGCACGCAGGCTCGAGCCGGAACGGGGCTCTCGGGCATCGACGGGATCTCGGTGCATCGACCGTTCGAGCCGTACGCCCAGCCGTGATAGCCGCAACGAACGTTCTCGCCGTCCACCCATCCGACCGACAGCCGGGCCGAACGGTGCACGCAACGATCCGCAAGGGCGACAACGCTTCCCGACGCGAGACGCGCCACCGCAACATCCCGACCCAACAGCGTCACGCGCAGCGGCCGGTCTCCAGCAGCAGCGAGTTCCTCCGTCGTGCACACCGGGTGCCAGAAGAACGTGAGTGTCTGCTCGAAGTTCTCCTGACCGAGTCGCGGTGACCCGGTCTCCTCCATCGCGACCTCGTCGATGGTCACGGCCACTCCGAGTCGTCGACGCTCGGGCCCCAGGTCTTGCCCACCTTCGCGAACGTCGGCAGTTCCTTCGCCGCATACCACGTACCGCCGCGCACGCAGCCCACGGGCTCCACAGCCATCGGAGCCTCCATCGTCTCGTGGCCGTCGGACACCGGGAACGGTCCATCGGTGCGCAGTCGCACTACCGAAATCTCTGCAGAGCGACCGAGGCCGAGCGAGCCGAGTTCGTCCATCTTGCCGATCGCCCGCGCTACGTTGCTCGTCGCCATCGCAATCACGTCGCCCACCTCAAAGCCGAGGGCGAACATCTTCGTCATGTTCTCCACCATCGAGAACACCGGGCCACCGATGTTGAAGATGTTGAGGTCCGTCGACACGGTGTCCGGCACGTATCCCTGCTCGATAAGCCGCCGTGCCTCACGGAAACGGAAGTCCGTGCCGCTGTGACCCACATCGAGCACCACACCGCGGTCCACCGCATCGCGGAACTCAGGGATCGCCTTGCCCGCCGAATCGAGCATTCCTCCGCCACCTCGGAATGCGTGCGTGATGATGTCGCCGGATCGCAACTGTTTGAGCAGCGTCGGGGTCGGGATGACCGGTGTGTGCGGGAATCGACCGAGGTGCACCATGATCGGCTTGCCGGCGGATGCCATCTGCGCCTGCTCGAGGAACGGACTGTGCTCGGGATCGCCCACGTGACAGGCGCGCACCTTGAGGCCCACCACGATGTCCTTGTTCCGCTCCAACGACTCGAGGAGCGAGTCCACATCGAGGTTCTTCAGGTCGTTCGCAATGTGCAGCTTGTGGCAGATGAAGTCCTTTGTCGCCAGGTACAGCTGGTTCGGGTCGATGAAGGCGAGCACCTTGGTCTTGGTGTCGGGGTGGTCGATCACCGCGCGACGTGAGATGTCAAACGTCGCGACACCCGACGTGCCACCGTCCACCACCACGGGTACGCCCATGTCGATGCCCACCTCGTCGGCCTCCACGCAGAAGTCGCCGAGGCCCTTCATCACGTGAACGTGGAGGTCGATGAATCCGGGCGTGATGACGAGTCCGGTGCAGTCGACGACGTCTGCCTCGGGGTACTGGTCACCGGCGGCTGGGCCGACGGCGGCGATCTTGCCGTCCCTCACCACCACATCGCTCACCGTGTCGAGATGGGTGAGTGGGTCGATCACCCGTCCGTTGCTGAGCACGAGCGTCGTCATGGAGTCCTCCTCTGGACCGAATACTGATGAGGAGGACGTTACGAATCCACGAAAACCGCAGTGTTGGCGATGTGTTACCAGTCTGTGACTGCTCGGTTCATCCTTCGGATGGCCGGTCAGGCAGGCGGAGCGATGTCGAGGCCGAATAACTCACCAAACGTGGCGAAGTACTCGGCATCGTCGTCGGTAACCCCGAGGCCCACCCACTGGGCGTCGGTCATCCGGGCACGTCCGTCGACGGTCTCGGTCCCGCCCCACGAGCACACGTAGCGCAGCGTCGCAGACCGATCGAGATACGCCTCGTGCACCACTCGACCCACCACGCTCGCGTCGGTTGGGTGCACGAGTCCGGCGGCGTAGAAGCGCACCATCCGCCGGTAGTGCGCGTCGTAGGCGCCGCTCTCGTTCGGCATGTCGCTGTTCTTCGCCTGGATGGCGGACTTCGTGATCCCAGGCTCGAGGATCTTCACACGCACACCGAACGGCGCAACCTCCTGGGCGAGTCCGTCCGTCCAGCCCTCGAGCGCAAACTTCGATGCGGCGTATGCCGACTGGGCAGCAAGCGCCACCTTGCCGGTGATCGAGCCGATGTTGATGATGCAGCCACTGCGACGGTCACGCATGCTCGGCAGCACCGCCTGCACGCAGCGCACGGCGCCGTACAGGTTCACGTTCATCGTGTCGGCGTACACGCTCACCGGGGTGTGCTCGGCAACACCGATGGGGCCGACCCCTGCGTTGTTCACCAGCAGATCGACGTGACCAGTTTGAGCGAGGACCTCGGCGAAGCCGGCGCGCACCGACTCGTCGTCGGCCACGTCGAGTTCGACGAGGTGCACCGTGACGCCCAGATCAGCCGCCATCGCCAGCAGTTTGTCCGCCTTCGACACGGAACGAACCGTGGCATACACCGAAAACCCCTCAGCAGCGAGGTGGAGCGCCGTGGCGCGGCCAATCCCCGAGTTTGCTCCCGTAACTACTGCGACATCGCTCCCCATGCGACGACACTATGTCGGACCACGCGAACTGTGTAGCCAGAGTGCGGAAACGGGCACTGTGGCTACACAGTTCACCTGCATTCGCTGCGTTTGCGACGATGGTCGACGATGTCCACGAGCAGGTTGACCACCTCGCGGGGCCGTCGGGCGGCATGCGACGACAGGTAGACGATGTCCCAACCGCAACGCGCGGCCCGTAGGTCACGGTCCTCGTCAAGTTTCTCCCGGACCGGACCGAAGTGAAACTGCCTGCTGTGCGCCTCGAGGGCAAGTTGGACCTCGGGAAAGGCGTGATCGAATCGGGCGACGAAGGCACCCTCAACGTCGCGCAGTACGTATTGGGAGACCAATCTGGGCAGTCGCGGTGTATCGATGATCCGACGGAGTACTTCCTCGAGCCACGATTCGGGGGCACTGCCGGCTCGCTCGAACTGATCGAGCGCACGGAGCAACGTGCCGGTTCCCGACGGGCCGGGACGGTGGAGCCGCTCGGCCGTTTCACGAGCCCACCGGAGACTCATTCCGTTTCGTCGGGCACCAATCAGAGCCTTGAGTACCGTGTCGTCGTCAACGACCGCACCCAGGTCTGCGAGCGTCCTTGCGATCGTCGTGCAGGGCAGGCCGCAGACCGTCATCACGTCCCGCGGGTCTAGCGCTGACGCTGCGTGAATGATGACCGGCGGCGCATCGGTCAGCGGTACCCGATGTGGCCGTGGCACGAGCACTTCGGCTACTTGGCCGGCTACACCTTCGAGCCCATGCAGCACGGCGGCAGCCCGGTGCGACACCACGGCGTGAGGCTGGGCGTGCGTGACGATGGCGAGGTCCCGGTGAAGACCCGGCGGATGGCCAGCAACGAGGAACACATTGCTGCCAAAGGCGACGATCCGTCCGCTCCGCTGAGCGGTTCGGATCCTTCTAGCGCTGATCTGATGGAGGGCTGCCTGGCTTCGAGTAAAGACGCCGTGCTGGGAGGCAGCAAGCTCAGCAACGGCGCCCCAGGCGTCGTCGAGCATGCGGAGAACGTAGCGGCGGCATCGCCCGACGACACCCGCTCGGCGAACTGTGTAGCCAGAGTGCCGAAACGGGCACTGTGGCTACACAGTTCGTGGGTAGTCAGGCGGCGAACCAGGCGGCGAGTCGGGCAAAGCCCTCGTCGAGCGACACCGTCGGCTCCCAGCCGAGGTCGTCTCGCGCTGGCCTCGGGTCGAACCAGTGCGCGGTGCCGAGTTGTTCGGCAACGAAGCGCGTGATGGGCGGCTCTCCCTCTCGAAAGCGCGGCCAAACACGCTCTACGACAGACCCGATGCCACGGGCGACCCGCGCAGGAACGTGGCGCGGCTCGAACGGCACACCGGCTGCCCGACAGATGCCCTCGACCAGTTCGTGCACCGTGCGCGGCTCGCCGTTGGCGACCACGTAGGCGCGGCCTGCGCACGGAGCGCCGACCCGCAGCGCATCGAGTGCAGCCACGTGAGCGCTCACCGCATTATCGAGATACGTGGTGTCCACGAGGGCCGAGCCGCTGCCGACCATCACGAGTCGACCGGCCTTTGCCCGCTCCACGATGCGGCCAACAAGTTGCGTGTCGCCGGGACCCCACACGAGGTGCGGACGGATCGCCACCACCGCCATCTGCTCACTGTTCTCACCGAGCACCATCTGCTCGGCAACCGCCTTCGACTCGGCGTAGAAGGCACCCTTGCGACCTGTGGAGGCCGGCTCGGCGCCGGTGCCCACCAGTGACTCACCGGTGTGCGCAACCGACGGTGTAGACACGTAGACGAATCGCCCGACGCCGTGGCGGTGCGCGGCGTGGAGCACATGGCCCGTGCCCTCCACATTCACCGAATGGAAATCGGCCCAACCGCCGACAACCCCTACCCGAGCGGCACCGTGGATGATCGCGTCGCATCCCTCTGTGGCGGCGAGCACGGCGTCGAGGTCTCGCAGGTCTCCGTTCACCTGTGAGAAGCGGACGTCATCGGGAAGGGTGACTGCTCGGCGCTGCAGACACACGATGTCGTCCCCACGGCGTGCCAGTTGCGCAGCAACGCCTCCCATGAGGGCACTACCCGCACCGGTAACGAGCACCCTCATCGCGAGGAGCCCGACAGGAGGCGCTCCATAGTGCTGCCGAGTGCAGTGCGATCGATCTTGGCGTTGTGCCGGATGTCGACCGGCAGTGCGTCAGTGGTCCACACCGCTGCGATCGACTGCGGTGCCAATGCCGCGCGCAGAGCCGCAGCAAGTGCCGAACCCGCCGGAACGAAGGACACGCGACGGGACTGCTGGTGATCTCTGCGCTCGGTCTCCACCACGATGACGACTTGCTGCACACCCACCGGGCCGATACCCACAGCGGCGGCGCGCGCCACGTCGTGAACCGACTCGGCGATCACCTCGAGCGGCACAGGTGTGACCGGTCCGTTCGGTGTGTGGATGACGTGCTGGACACGTCCCTCGATCCACAGGTTCCCCTGCTCATCGAGATGACCGACATCGCCCGTTCGGTGCCACGTGTGGCCCGTCGCGCTGTCCATCGGTCGGGCACGTTCCTGGGTGAGCCACAAACGGTCGTAGCCGTCCGACATCCACGGTGTACGCACCGTCACCTCGCCGGTAACCCCGTTCGCTCGTTGCGCGAGGCCGTCCGTGTGCTCGGCAGAGACGATGCGAACCTCGCAGCCGGGAACCGGTCGGCCCACGCACACGCCTCGCCCCCCGCCGACCGCTTCGCGATCGGGGAGCGAGATGTCGGCCACGGGCAACACCTCGGTCATTCCGTACGGGGTACGCAGGGCGGCGGACGGACACAAGCGCCCAACAGCGCGCAACGTGTCGATCGGTACGGGTGCCCCTGCCGACATCACGAGCCGTACCCCGGCGAGCGCAGTAAGGGGGCCCGAGGCCGTGCGGACGACGTTCGCAAGCGCCGCAGGCGAGGCAAACACCATCGTTGCCCCGATGCGACTGCACGCGTCGTCGAGCGCCTTGGCCGTGAGTGTGGCAGGTGCGGTGACGTCCATGTCAGCGAGACCGGTCACCATGCCGAGGGCAGGACCGAACACCGCGAAGGGGGCAAACGCAGCCACGAATCGATCGTCGGCACCGATGCCGTACATGGCACGCAATGCGTCGCGCTGCGCACACAACTGTCCGTGTGTGTAGCGAACACCCTTGGCCGGCCCAGTAGCACCTGAGGTGAACACCACTGCAGCCGGGTCGCAAGGATGTGGCTCGGGAAGTCCGAGACCCGCGAGACCACCGGCAGGAGCCGCGCCTGACATCGACGCCAGCGAGAGCATCTGCGCTCCAGGCGCCCAACGAAGCGTGCGAGCGGCGGCGATGGCCCGCCCGGGGCCGACTACGTGAGCCACGCGCGCAGAGCGCACGGCAGCACCGAGACCGCGGAGACCAAGCCCGCGATCGGCCACCACGGTGACCGCTCCGATCCGCCAGCACGCATACACCACAGCGAGGAGGTCAATGCTCGGCGGCACGAGTACTGCAAGCCGGTCGCCCGGCTTCACCGAGCGTTCGCTTAGCGCAGTTGCGTAACGAGCAACACGGTCTGCGAACTCGGCATGTGTTGCGCTCTCGTCGGCTGCAGCATCACTCACGGCAAGCGTGGAGAGCGACGCCTTCTGCAGCACCTCGAACCACATTGGCCGCACACCGGTCTCGGCCGAGCGGTCATCCGGCGCCACGTGACGCGCCTCCGCTATCGCTGCCTCGACAGACGGCGCCACCGATGTCTCGAGCACTGCCAGATGGCCCGCGGTGCCGATGCGGTGAAGCTCGGCGTGGGGGATCCTGCGCCGGAGGTCCTCGGCGAAATCGTCGTTGAACACCGGATCACGTGATCCCCACACGAGTCGAACTGGGACGCACAGTGCGCTCACACGGTCAGCAACCGAGGCGATCGTGGCAGCCGACGGATGTCGATCGTCGAAGGGAACATCGGCAACGAACTCGGACACCGCCTTGCGCGAGGCCCGTGTGCGGTAGGGCAGTGCGAGCCCCTTGCGCTGCGCCCGGGTGAGCCGGCGACCAGAGAGCCACCCCGTTCCCCGTACGAACAGTGCGGTGTCGCGCGTGGCTACGCGGTGCACCCCAAAGGTGGCTGCCAGTCGGATGAGCCACGGTGAGCGTCGACCCTCGGGCACCGCTATACCCGTGTTCGACAGCACCAGTCCTGCCACGAGTTCGGGATGGTCAACCGCAACACCCATCGCGATGGCACCGCCCCAGTCCTGAGCAACGATCCACACCGGCCGGTCGACTTCGAGCGCACGAACGAGATCGACCACGTCGGCAACACGTGCCGCATAACGGCGCGGTCCGACACGCTCCGACCAACCCATCGTGAGTTGATCCGGCGCAATCACTCGCATCGACGGATCCAGTTCTGCAAGTAAACGGGACCACAGGTACGACCACGTCGGATTGCCATGCAGGCACAGCACCGTGGCCGCCGAAGGATCGGTTCCCGGTCGGTCAAGGACATGCCATCGGTGACTTACCCCGTCGTGGCTCGGTACGTCGATGGTGCGGGACCATGTCGGATCACACCCGAACCGACCGAGCACGTCAGCGGACGGTGCCGCTGCACTCACCAGACGATCTCGGTCATGCTCACGTTGAGCCCCGAGCCGATTCCCATGCAGAGCACCCGATCTCCGCTGCGCACGCGGTCCTGCACACTCGCAAGCGTGATCGGCATGGCGGCGGGGCCGACGTTGCCGTAGCGCTGCAGCGTAAGCGGAGCGTGCGCAGGGTCGATGCCAAGCCGATCACACAGCATCGAGGTGTGCACCTGGCTCACCTGATGGAGGATGTACCAGTCGATACCCGACTTCCAGCCGAACGCTTCAGGAACGTTGTCCCAGGTGTCGGCAGCAAGGTCGAGGCCCGCCACGAGGAGGCCTTTCGTGTCGGTAGTCATGCGGTCGAGCGTGCCGACGCAGAGTTCGTTGTGCTGCGTGGCCGCACGGGCGACACCACCAACGATGCGGTGCGCCTCGGGATGGCGATCGGTGCGACCAATCACCATGGCAGCAGCACCCGATCCGAGCGTGAGCGAGGCGAACTCGGCGAACACATCCTCGGCCGTTGCGTCGTTGCGACGAAGACGCTCGATGGTGGTCTGCTGCGTGTAGCGGCTGCCCTCGCCGTCGACGATGAGCGCGTATTCGATCGTGCCGGCGTCGATCATCGTGGAGGCAACGTGCATCGCGTTGGTGAACCCGAGGCACGCGTTGGCGATGTCGAAGTTCATGCACGACGTGGACAACCCGAGTTGGTGGTGCACGTTGCAGGCGATGGACGGCTCGAGATGGTCCTTGCACACCGAGGTGGACATGAGGATGCCGATGCGGGAGGGGTCGATACCTGCCTGCTCAATAGCGAGACGGCCAGCCTGCGCCGCGGCATCGGCGAACGTGACGCCCTCGTCCCACCAGCGTCGCTCGGTGATTCCGGCAATGCCGCTGAGGAGACCTGGCCGCACCCCGGTGCGCTCGTAGGTCTCGGCAAGCTGCTCGTCGATCCAATCGGAGGTGACGACGACAGGGGCCTCGATTGCGGCGATGCTCAGCACCCCGCTGTGGCGGTGCTCAAACACCGAATTTCCGCTCATCTGCCGCTTTCTTGGGTAATCGCCTCAGGCTACGCACCAGAACCCCGAACGGGACGTCGCGAGCCGGGATAAGTGAGGGTTGTCAGCCTCGAGTCAGGTGGATCCGACCTGCACAATGGGGGTGCCCGACGTCACGCCGGCAAGAAGGTCGACGAAGGCTTGGGGTGCAGAATCGAGCCCCACGTAGTCCGCAGTGAGGGCCCGGAGGCGTCCGGCGGACATCCACGCCGACAATTGCGCCCGCGCCTCGGCGTAGCGCTGCTCGAAGTCAAAGACGAGGAAACCCTCCATGCGGACCCGATTGTTCACAAGCAGACCCGGGACACCTCGGGGACCGGGCCCCGGTGTGGAGGTGTCGTATTGGCTCGCAACCCCGCAGCACACCACCCGTCCGTACTGGTTCATGCGGAACAGGGCGCTCTCGAGCAGTTCGCCGCCGGTGTTGTCGAAATACACATCGATGCGGTTTGGGGTGGCAGCACGGAAATCGTTACGGAAGTCTGCGCTCTTGCGGTTCAGACCGACATCGAAACCGAGAACGTCGACGAGCATCGCCGCCTTCTCGTCGGAGCCAGCGATTCCGACCACGCGCGCGCCGAGTGCCTTGGCCACCTGACCGGCCACGTGCCCAACCGATCCGGCCGCAGCCGACACCACGAACGTCTCACCCGACTGCACGCGTCCGATTTCTGTCACCCCGAAGTAAGCCGTGACACCGTTCAGGCCGAGGACGCCAAGATGATCGGCGGCCGACACCGACGGGTCGACCACAGTGAGGTCCTTCGCCCGCATCACCGAGTACTCCTGCCAACCGGTCTGTCCCCACACCAGATCACCGGTGCGTAGCGCGCCAACTCCAGCACTGACCACCTCGGCAACGCCGGTACCACCCATCACGCGGCCCGCCTCGGGCGCGCCTGCGTAGCTCGCGCTGCCCTGAAGGCCTGCTCGTTGGCCTGCGCCGATCGTGATCGCAACAGTGCGGCAGAGCACTTCTCCCTCACCGGGAACCGGAATCGGCGCCATGCGCACCTCGAAGTTGCTGGTTTGCAACCGGTCGGCGGGCAGCGACGCGATGAGCACCTGACGGTGTTCTGCGGGGAGAGTCATGGTGCGAGTTTGCCCGACAAACGCCGACACCGCAGTGACAGCCGTCGGGTTGTGGAGAGGTTGGGGTCAGGCCTCGTCCGCCTGGTCGTCGTCGTCGTCGGCGTCGGTGAACTGCTCGTCGTCATAGTCCGACAGGTCTGCGCCGCAACTGGGGCAGTAACCGGTCGACTCCGGGACATCGGCGATGTATGCACCGCACTCTGGACACAGTCCTTCGTCGCTCATCGGTCCTCCTCAGCCGTGGATTCGGCTCACCCCGAGTGTGACGAGGCGGTGTCATGCGGTTCTAGGGCCGTTTGGCCCCGCTCCGTCAGATCGGCGTGCAGCATCACGAGCACGACCGCGTACCACGGCACGAGAAGACTCGTGATAACCGCCGACATGATGTCGACGACGAGGAACGACGATCCGCTCACCACGAGCAGCACGGTGCCGACGAACGGGCCGAGGCCCACCACCAGCAGTCCGGCGAGCAGCATGAGAGTTCCCGTTCTCCAACGATGTCCCTTGGTGAGAAGGCTCGAAGCACGGAACGCAGCACCGACCGAGGTGGTGTTCAGCGCTGCCACGGGAGCCAGCGTCCAGCGGGCGTTCAGGTAGAACATCACCGGGAGGGCCAGCGGGACGAGCGCCGGCAACACGAACAACGCCACGACCAGCAGCACGGCTGTGGGCAGGAGCCTTCCCGTCCGAATGCCCCGGAGCGTGCGCTGCCACGACGGTGGTTCGTCAAGGTGTTGTGAGGCAACCACCCCGGCAGCGAGCGTCACTGCCGCAGCGGGCAGCGCGATCACCGCGCCTGCCGCAAGCGCGACCGGTGCAGACCAACCCGAGTCTTCCGTGAGCCAGCCGATGTCGCGCAACAACGGCAGCAGCAGCACCAGTTTCTGGAAGCCGTACGCAAGGAGACCGACGACGAGGACGACGACCGAGACCGGCGCGAAGTGCCGCCACTTCCTTCTTGTCAACACCCACGCCGAGCGATAGATCTGGCCGGCACGTCGCTTCGCCCGCAACGGCTCGACGATGAGCGGACGCCACGGCGTGCGCGTCGCCAAGGCGAGCAGCCCTGCGATCGCGAGCGCACCGACAAGCACAATGAGCCAAGGACGATCGAGGAACTGGTTGAACGCCTTCGACACGTTGCCGACGAGCGAGCAGAACGCGTCCACTGCTTGCGAGCCGTCGCCGGGGAGACTGATACTCGACGGCCGCCCCGAATGGTCCATCCAACCGATCGGATGGTCCCACTGGGTCTTCGCCCGCGGCCCCTGCGGACCGTTGTTGAATGTTGGCTGCTTCTCTCCCCATCGACCTTCGTAGAGCAGCCAGGCGAAGCTCCCCGACGGGTCAACCGTGTCGGGTAGCACCACAACGGACGGATCGAGTCGGGTTGATGGCTTGCGAGTGCTGTCACACCCGAACCCGGTCGACGAGCTCCTGCCGAACCATCGATCGGCCGAGTAGTACAGCGCGTGCGAGCCCTCGCTGGCATACAGCACCGGTCGGTTTCCGACGCGCTCCACCTCGTTCCAGTCACGCACCTCGCCGCCCTCGTGCTGGGCAGCGATCATTTCTAGGGGTTCGCCTTCCGGCGCACCGTTCTCGTCCGCTGCAAACACGAGCTGCGACATCTCCCAGTCGCCTTCGTGGAGGTCGTTCCAGTCGTTGTATACCCAGAAGAACCAGTACTGAAGCGCAACGAGATCGGGGTGATCATCATCTCTGGCGAGACGTGCGTAGGTGACGACCGGCGGCAGTGGGGACTGACGCTGGAAGCGCCGTTCGTAGGTGCATCCTGGACGCAGCGTCTTGCCGGGAAGGTCGAGGTTCGAGGTTGCCCGTGCAAGCGCTAGGTCCTGAGCAGTTGGTGCGGGTCGGGCGGTCCCGGACTCCGGGTCCCGCAGTACGACGTCTGGTTGACCCAGCACCGCGTCCACTGCAACCGGGCGATACGGCTCACCTGCGCCGCACGCCTTCCTCTGCGACACCACGGACACGAACGGCGCATACTGCGCCGCGAGTGTCGTGATTACGTCAGGTGGTTCGGCAGTCACCGCAGTGGCCGGGGCCGAGCGAGCAGCCGAGCGCGCATGCGCATGGGCGGGCAACGTGAATGCCAAGAGGCCGCTCGTCAACAGCCCCAGTACCCAGCGCCCCCGCACGACCACAACGGTAGCGATCCGCTCAGCCGGGCGGCGTCTCTTGCCACGTTGATGGCGGCGTTCGATGCAGCACCAGTCCGACCAGGCGCCGAAGCCGCTCGCGAGGAGTGGCGCGAGCCTCCCAGAACTTCAAGTTCGCCCGTTCGCCCTCTCGGTCTCCGCGCTGGGCAAGACGAAAGGCCTGGCTCTGGGCCCGACGACGTACCGAGAGAAGCACGACGTGTTCCCTCAGCGCAATCCCTCGCTCCTGCACCACCCTCAGTCCTCGCTCAATGTCCGCGAGGTTCTCGGCAGTGCGCGCCAATCCCGAACTGTGTGAGGCCTCGAAGATCCGATACGCCGCAAGTTGCTCCGGTACTGCTGCGATGCCACGGCTCGCCACAATCCGAATCCACATCTCCCAATCCGCTACATGCACGAGTCCGGGAAGGAAGCCGCCGAGTTGTTCGTAGGAGTCGCGCCGAACCACGGTGCCGGCGAATTGCAGGGGGGTTCCAGCCTCGAACCTGCGGATCTGGTGCGACACTTCGACACCAAAGCAGGACAGCGATCCGCCGTTGTTGCGGACCGTTCCAGCCTCGTCAACGAACTTCACCGCCGTCGCATACATGCCGGCCGTCGGGTGTTCGGCGGCGCGCTGGGAAATCGCCGTATAGAACCCGTTCAGCACGTAGTCGTCACCGTGCAGGATGTGCACCAACTCCCCGGTGGCGCGTCGAATGCAACTATTGAAGTTGGCGACAGCGCCGACGTTGTGCGCCTGGCGGGTGAAGGCGACACGACCCGACCCGAGTTCGCGTACGACGGCCTCAGGATCGTCGAGTGTGGAGCAGTCGTCGATCACCTCGATCTGCATGATCTCGGGGCCGAGGTCCTGTGCCAGCACGCTCCGCAGGCACACGCGCAAGTACTCGGCGCAGTTGAACGTAGGGATCATGACGGAGAACAACGGTCGGTTGGGGGACGCAGACAGCGAATCGATTGCGGGCGGCGCCGCATCGGGTGCGACCACCGCCGCTAACACCCTGCGATGTCGGCGACCCACTACTCCCCCCACCGTTCGTAGGGCCACGGGTGACGTTGAGCATTGGCGTGATCCGGATCGAACGCTGTGATCTCCTGACGACCGTTCACCAATCGCTCGACCACCTCGACGCCCTGCATGAACGAGTGATCCTGGTTGCTCACCTCGTACTTCCACATTCCGAAGCGACCGCGGCTGTAGATGTTGAGTTGCTCGAGCGCCGGGATGATGGCTTCGAGCGCCGCATCGCGGTGCACTCCGGGGGTGGGATAGCCATATGGCGCGCGGTACGACCACGTAGACACCACATCCGCCGGGGAGGAGACGAAACCGGTTGCCAAGACTGCACCCACGACCTCGTCAAGCAATCGACCTTGATCCACGGGGCGGTGGGAAGACTCGGCTACCTCGCACATGAGCGACCAGGTCTCGCCGGGCGTCGGCACGTTCGACTCTGCATAGTTGCTGAACACCGTGGCCCGGTAGAACGGCACCTCGGGTTCCGGGAAGTACAGCCAGCACTTGGTGCGCAGTTCCTCGGGTGGCTGACCGCGGAGGCCGATCCCGACGATGTTGGACGACGACGAGAGCAGGCCTCGCCTTGCGACCTCGTCGAATTGCTGCAGGTTTCCGAGCGAAATGAGTTCTCGAAGCGGCATCGTGGAGATGAGGTGCTGATAACTGATGTCGAGACCCGAGGCGAGTGACACCTGCCTAGCCCCTACGTCCAACGAGACCACGTAGTCACCGAGTCGCAAGCGATCACCCGGGAGGCGATCCGCACACGCACGCCAGATCGCTCCCGTCCCGCCCTCTTTCGGGAAGCGAAACGTGTTGTTCGGCCCCCACGACACGTCGTCGCGCCCGTCACGCACGTTCGTCAACACACGATGCACATCGGGCACCGCAACTCGTTCACCCATCCATCCCGTCGACAACTGGTCGAGCGGGTATGCCCACACCTTCTCGTTGTAGGGCTCCATGAAAACGTCTGCTATCCCGGATCCGAACGTACCTCGGATCCATTCGAGGAAGTCGCGGGGTGACTTCGTCGTGCCGGCAGCGGAGACGAGACCCTGCACACAACGGTCTCGGTCCGCATCGGGCAGGCGATGCAGGTTGTTCTGGAAGGGATAGGGGATGAAGCGGTCGCGCATCCACACCCAGGACTCGCGCTGATGATGGTTCCAGCCGTCGACCCCGAGGAACTCGTCCATCGCCCCGTCGAAGTAGTCGTAGTGCGAGAACTGCACATGCCCCCCAACGTCCCACGTAAACCCTTGGCTATCAACGAACGACGAGGCGAGCCCACCTGCGCGAGGGGCTCCGTCGACCAAGAGCCACGAGTCGACACCACACCGTTCGAGTTGACGAGCAGCACCAAGCCCACACGGCCCGGCACCGAGCACCAGGAAGTCGACAGCAAGCATTACTGCGTACTCAGATCTCGAGGCGCGACGGCAGGCGACGTCCCACCAGACCGCGGAAGTCCTCGATGCGAACGCTCGGGCGGCGCATCGCCGACTTCGATTCCTGGTCGTATCTGAAGAACGGACCGTGGTAGCGATCGGCGAATTCACGTTCTGAAGTCGCTAGGTAGGGATCGAGATCATGGGGCATCACGCTGTGATAGCGGATGAGCAGAGCGACATCTCTCGGCACCACATCCACCAACCGCATGTAGGCGAACTCGTCGTGATTCCACTGGGTGATGCCCTGCCCAAGCCCACCGCCTTCCTCCCCCGCGATGAAGCGATTCATGCACACCACGTTTGCCGGATCCTCATCCGTGAGCAGGAGCACCTTGCCGAGATCGTGTACGAGTGCGGCAAGCAGGAGGTCCTCGTCGGTCACGCCCTCGGCAATCATCATTTCGAGGACCTGGAGGACATGGACCAGCTGGCTCGCGGCACCGAGGGCGCCGTCGGTCGGGTCGACACAGGTGCCGAGCATCATCAAGAGGTCCCAGGTCTCCACCTCACCGAGGATGGGTTTGGTGTACTTCTCGCTGAGTCGTCGAACGTCTGCAACGGTCTGGGTGTTATGTCGCCCCGTGATCAGCTGTTCAGTTGCACGTTGCTCTGCCCAATCTCGATGTTGCGTTGCAGTGGGTTCGGCGTCACGGACCGACGCTGGTACTCGCTCGAGACGAACCCCGGCCCGCCGAAGCGCCACGTTCGTCGCATCGAGCAATCGCCGTTTCGCCGTCACACTGACTCGGTCGGGTAGTCAGCGTAGGAAGCCTTGAACACTCCCTGGTGCAAGAGCACCGTGGCGACGAGCGCACCGGCGGTGCTGCGCAGTTCGCTGCGGGTCCAGTAGCTCTCCACGCGCTTGCTCTGCCCTACGCATACGAGTTCGTGGGTCACGGTGTACTGCTCACCCACGAACACCGGTGCATGCCGCTTCACCTCAAGGTCGATAAAGAGGCCGACCGACGGGCCGCGCACCGGAAGGTGCAGGCCGCCCTTTTCGGTGAGCACGCTGAGCATCTCGGTAGGTACCACTGCACGGCCCCAAGGCGACGGCTCCCCCGGCACGTACCACGGCGAGGACTCGGTGATGAGCCGACACTTGTCGGCGAGCGAGAACGGGTACAGGTTGCCGTTCGACTCCCCGAAGGGCATCGAGGTCGCCTCGACAGCCGACTTCCATCCAACCTGCAGGCGGTCGACGATGTACAGCGCTCCGGGGTCCTTTGCCTGCATGGCAGCGAGGCGCTGGTCGAGCTCGGTCGGCTCGTCACCAAGAGTGAGCGACGCAGAGAGCACCGACTCGCCGGTGGACTTCACGGCGTTTCCACGTGCTGCGTTTGGACCCGTGCGGGTGACGGTGGCCTGCACCTGTTCGCCCTCGATCACCATGTTCTCGAAGTGCGAGCTGATGCAGCCTCGCTCGAACCATTCCTGGCCCCAGATCTCCACGGCAAGCGGGTCGAACTGGCTGAAGTGCGTCGGACCCTCGATTGGTGCACCCCTCAGGCCGAGCTTGTCCGCCGTTGCCTCGTCGTGAACGCTCGTGTGCCCGTCGTACTCCTGCTCCGCCAGCATTTGGCGGGGCTCTCGGAAGGGTCCGACGACTACGTCGCCGCTGCGAGTGATGGGCGTGTCGAAAGCTGCAGACATGACTCCATCCTGACACCCGTGGCCTGCCAGCGACGGGTGCGATAAACAGGGAAAATGCCGTCACTCGTCGCGATGCGCCTCCGGTGATCTCGGTGCGCGTTTCCCGGGGCCAGCTGCTGGCACTGCTGTGGACGATCGGGTTGGCCCTCGCGGCCTGCGGCGGAGGCACGGCGTCAACCACCTCGTCGCTACCATCGAGCAGCACCACGTCGACGGTGGCTCCTGCCATCACCTCCACGACGCCCCCGAGCACGACGCCCCCGGCGACGTCGGCCTCGACAACCTCAGCGCTCCCGGCAACGACACTCGCACCCACCACCACGGCTGCGCCGACGACCACGAAGGCCGCCACGCCGGGCACCGCAACGCTGGCGTTCGTCGGCGACGTGATCGGGTTGATCCCGAATATCGAGCGTGCGAGACAGAACGCTGGCGGCGAGGGCTACGACTTCCGGCCGATGTTCGACCGCGTGCGTCCGCTCATCTCGGCTGCCGACTATGCGATCTGCCACTTCGAGGTTCCTGTGAAACCAGAAGGTCAAGGCTGGACCCCGCGCTACGTCACGCCAGGCGAGTTGGTGACTGCGGTTGCGGACGCGGGCTTCGACCGTTGCTCGCTTGCATCGAATCATGCGCTCGACCGCGGAGCGAAGGGCATCGACGCCACTGCTGCCGCCTTCGATGCGATCGGACTCGGTCGCTCCGGCACGGCGGTGAGCGAGGCCGACGCTGTCCCCGACCTCGTCGAGGTGAATGGAATCCGCATTGCGCATCTCTCGTACACATACGCCACACCGGGCCACGAGATGCCCCGGGGCGAGCCGTGGCGTGTCAACCTCATCAACCGCAAGCAGATTCAGCGCGATATCAAGACGGTCCGTGCGGCCGGCGCCCACTACGTCGTGGTGTCGCTCCACTTCGGCAAGACGATGATCACCGCACCCGACGACTTCCAGAAGAAGACCGTTCGGTGGCTGTGGTCGAACACCGACGTAGACCTCATCGTCGGCTGTCACGCCCACGTCATTCAACCCATCGATCATCGCGGCGACCGCTACGTGCTCTACGGACTCGGCAACCACCTCGCCACCTATCCGGGCGGTCCGATCACGACACTGAAGGCACAGGACGGGTTGCTCGCCTTCGTCACCATCCGTAGGGCCGATGACGGCTCCATCACCACGGACCGACCCTCGATCATCCCCACCTGGGACGGCCGGGGCGACGGGTCGTACACGATCTACGACGCCCGCGATGCAGCCAACCCCGAGGTTCCGGCCGATCTTCGCAAGCAGTTGGAGAAGTCGCTTCGCCGGACGAGAGCCGTCGTGGGCGAGTACCTCATGGCGACGTCGTAGTCGAGCACGAGTCCCGCGCAAGCCGAATAGACAGCAGTTCAGCACAGAATGTAAAGAAGTAAACGTCTACACTCACGGCATGCCTCCCGGTCGGAAGAAGTCGCTGACTCCCGAGGATTTCGTCACGGTCGCCATTGCGTACGCCGACGTTCACGGTTTGGCGGCCCTCACTATTCGCGTGATCGGCGATGAGGTGGGCCTCACGCAGACGGCCATCTACCGCTACTTCCACGACAAGGACGAACTTGCCGGCGCGATGAAGGAATACCTCTTTGCCGAGATGCTCACCTCGCTCGGCGAGCCAACGGGTACTCCGCGGGAACGCATCGAACGCATCGCCGTGGAGTTCCGGCGGTTGTTTGCTCAGCATCCGTGCATGGCGAACCTCATCACCGTCCTGTCCTCCCCTATGGACAACTCCACGGCTGTCACCCGGCGCGTCGTCGACGCGCTCGAGCAGATGGGCTTTTCCGGCCGGGCGCTGACCGACTCCTACCAACTCGTCGAGAGCGTGTTGATCGGCACCACCCTCATCGACCTCTACGGCAGTCCGTACCACCTCACGACCCGACTCGAGCGCTTCCGAAACGTCCGCCACCCGGCGTTCGATGACATCAGCCGCGATCCGTCCTCCATCGAGGAGACGAACGAGCAGGCGTACGTCACGGCAATCCGCCTCGTCCTCGACCACCTCGATCGGACAGCCACCGAACAGGCCCGGGCAATCGCCCACACTTCCGGCTAACGTCCGGTTTGCGTACCGGTACGCCGCTGCCAGGGGGGTATGCGCACCGACCGGCGCTGGGGGACAGACCGATGGCAGTGTTCACTGCTGACGATGGCGTGCAGATCCACTACGACGTGCGTGGTGAAAAGGGACCGGGAATCATCCTGTCGCACGGCTGGTGCGGAAACCGCAACCACTGGGCGCCGCAGTTGGCGCACTTCTCGAAGAACTACCGCGTGCTGTCGATCGACCGCCGCGGCTACGGCGCTTCCACCCCGCCGGCCAACTACCAGTACTCGCTCGAGCGTGAGGCCAAGGATGCTGCGCAGATCGCCGAGTCGCTCGGCATCACCGACGCACTCGTCGTCGGCCACGCCGGCGGCTTCCCCGGCGCACTGGGCCTCGCCGCGATGTATCCGAACCTGGTTCGCGGTCTCGTGCTCGAAGAGGGCGTGCCGCTCGGGCACACCCCGGCCATGGACGAACTCGTGAACGGGCTCATCGCCAACATCAGCGGACCGGGCTTCAGCGATGCCATGCGCGGCATCTACCCGAACTTCTTCCATCCCGAGGCAGACGTGTCGTGCGTGGCGATGTGCGCCGACGATGCCGCCCGTACCCCGCAGAACGTTGCCGTGGGCTACCTCCAGGCACTGCACCACATGGACGCGTTCTCGCTCGCCAAGTCGCTGAAGATGCCGGTGCTGTTCGTGTGGGGCGAGATCCCGCTGCGGCCCATCACGGTGGAGGAACTGCGCACGGCCGTGCCGCACGCAAACCTGATCGCTGTGCCGCACACCGGTCACTTCGTGCACCTCGACAATCCGGCCGGATTCAACGCCGAACTCGACAAGTTCCTCGCCACGCTGCCGGCACACGCCGGCTGATCCGGCACCCCATACCACTCGGCTTTCGGGTCGGTTTCTGGTTGATTCTCAACCAGAAACCGACCCAGAAGCCGTTTTGGGGGAGCCTTCCGGGACCTGTGGACCGGCGGCGGGACAGTCCGGCTGACTAGCCTCTACACCGTCGCCAACCGGCGAGATACCCCAGCGCACGCCAGAAGAGATGCCCCCATGACTGCAAACAAGGCCACGATCGTCTACACCTACACCGACGAGGCCCCCCTGCTGGCCACCTACTCCTTCCTCCCCATCATCCAGGCCTACGCCGGGGTGTGCGGAGTAGAGGTCGAGTCCCGAGACATCTCGCTCGCCGGCCGCATCCTCGCCCAGTTCCCCGACCGCCTCACCGACGCTCAGCGAGTGTCCGACGCACTCACCGAACTCGGCCAGTTGGCGCTCACGCCCGAGGCCAACATCATCAAGTTGCCGAACATCAGCGCCTCGATGCCACAGCTGAAGGCTGCCATCAAGGAACTGCAGGCCCAGGGCTACGCGCTGCCCGACTACCCCGACGACGCGAAGACCGACGAGGACCGTGACGTGCGCGCACGGTACGACAAGGTGAAGGGCAGCGCCGTGAACCCGGTGTTGCGCGAAGGCAACTCGGACCGCCGCGCTCCTCTCTCGGTGAAGGACTACGCACGCAAGCATCCGCACTCGATGGGCAAGTGGAGCGCAGACTCCAAGACCCACGTGTCCACCATGACCGGCGGCGACTTCTTCGGCAACGAGAAGTCCGTCACCGTGCCCGCCGCAACCGATGTGCGCATCGAGCTCGTTGCTTCCGACGGCAACGTCACGGTACTGAAGCAGAAGCTGACGCTGAAGACCGGCGAGATCATCGACGGAACCTTCATGAGCAAGAAGGCGCTCGTCACGTTCCTTGGCGAGCAGGTTGCCGATGCGAAGAAGCAGGGTGTGCTGTTCTCGCTGCACCTCAAGGCCACCATGATGAAGGTGTCGGACCCGATCATGTTCGGCCATGCCGTCCGTGTGTTCTTCGCCGACGTCTTCGCCAAGTACGGCGACCTGCTGGCTTCGGTTGGCGCAGACCCGAACAACGGTCTCGGCGCCGTGCTCGACGCAGTGGAAAAGCTGCCGGCCGCACAGAAGGCCGAGGTGCTCGCTGCCATCGAAGCCACCTACACCACCGCACCCGATCTCGCCATGGTTGACTCCGACCGCGGTATCACCAACCTGCACGTGCCGAGCGACGTCATCATCGACGCATCCATGCCGGCCATGATCCGCACCTCCGGCAACATGTGGAACAAGGCTGGCGAGGAGCAGAACACCAAGGCCGTCATTCCCGACCGCAGCTACGCCGGCGTCTATCAGGCAGTCATCGACGACTGCCGCGCGAACGGTGCGTTCAACCCGTCCACGATGGGCACGGTTCCCAACGTTGGCCTCATGGCGCAGGCCGCCGAGGAATACGGCTCGCACGACAAGACCTTCGAGATCGCCGCCGCCGGCACCGTCCGTGTCGTCGACGCATCTGGCGCAACGCTCATGGAGCACAGCGTCGAGGCTGGCGACATCTGGCGCATGTGCCAGACCAAGGATGCTGCTGTGCGTGACTGGGTGAAGCTCGCGGTGAACCGCGCTCAGGCCACCGGCGATCCGATCGTGTTCTGGCTCGACGCAAAGCGCCCGCACGATGCCTCGCTGATCGCCAAGGTGAGCCAGTACCTGCCCGAGCACAACGTCAATGGCGTACAGGTAGAGACGATGGATCCCGAGTCGGCGTGTCGTTTCTCGCTGGAGCGCATCCGCAAGGGCCTCAACACCATCTCGGTGACGGGCAACGTGCTGCGCGACTACCTCACCGACCTCTTCCCCATCATGGAACTCGGCACCAGCGCCAAGATGCTCTCCATCGTGCCGCTCATGGCCGGCGGTGGACTGTTTGAGACTGGCGCAGGCGGTTCGGCCCCCAAGCACGTGCAGCAGTTGGTGAAGGAGAATTACCTCCGCTGGGACTCGCTCGGTGAGTTCCTCGCACTGGCCGCTTCGTTCGAGCAGCTCGCTGGCTACGCGAACAACAAGGGCGCCAAGGTGCTTGCCGACACGCTCGACCGCGCAACCGGCCTGCTGCTGGAGAACGAGAAGTCGCCGGCTCGCAAGGTCGGCCAACTCGACAACCGCGGCAGTCACTTCTACATCGCGCTCTACTGGGCACAGGAGCTCGCCAAGCAGACCGACGACGCAGCACTCGCCGCGAAGTTCGCTCCGCTCGCGGCAAAGCTCAGCGCAGAGGAGGCAACCATCGTTGCCGAGTTCGCTGCGGTGCAGGGACACTCGGTGGACATCGGTGGCTACTACGCACCCGACGCTGCAAAGACCACTGCGGTGATGCGTCCGAGCGTCACGTTCAACGCAGCACTCGCCACGCTGAACTGACGAGCGTGACCGAGCGCATCCACATCAACGGTGGGGAATCGCTCGCACATCACCGCGACGATCGACAGCGCTCGACCCAGGACCGGGCGCGACAAACAGTCAGGCGTTTGATCGACGCGACCGTCGCCCTCATCGTGGACGAGGGCGAGACAGCCGTGACGATCGAGCGCGTTGCGCATGCGACCGGTCTCTCCCGTGGTGCCGTTTATCACCACTTTGAGGATCGCGACGCGCTCGTGCGCGCTGCTCAATTCGACAGGCTCGCTCAACAGCCGTTGGGCGACATCGACGCCCTTCGCGCTGCGATTCGGGCGGCTCGGACGTCGGCCGACTTCATCGCCGTCGTCGAACTGCTCGCGCTGGCGATCTGCGAGCCTTCTCGGCACGCCGTTCGGGTAGTGCGTGCCGGTGTCATGGGCTCGAGTTCGTCTCACCCCGATCTTGCTCAGGCGCTGCGAGGGCTCGAGACCTCGATTGCCGACGAGCTTGCCGACGTCATCCGCGAGGGTCAGGAGCGAGGTTTCGTTACCCGCTCGCTGGATGCAGCGGCGATCGGAGCGCTCATCGAGGCGGTGGCGTTTGGCTTGCTCATTGTCGATTTCATGGATCATCAGCCCGACCCAACGGCGCTGGCTGAAGCCACCACCCGGGCTTTCCTCGCGTTTCTCGCCGCGACTGACTAAACCGACACTGTGTCGGTATAGTCAGAGCAACCTCACTAGGAGCGATTAATGCATCACCGTCCGTATGTTTCCCTGCTCGCCACCGCCGCCCTGAGCAGCGTCTTGCTCGTCGCCTGCGGCGGAGGGTCCGGTTCGAATTCGACCACCACCGCTCCGGCCACCACCGACGCAGCAGTAACCACCGAGGTGGCGCAGAGCACCCTGGCGAGCACCACGGTGGCCTCCACCTCAGCACCGGTCGAGTTTGAGGGACCCTCGTTCCTTGACGTCATCGAACCGGTCGTCGCCCCCTACACCGCCGCACTCGGCCTGGCGCCCGAGAATGCAGACGTCCGCGCGTTGCTCTCGGCGCTTGGTGAGGACGTTCCCCTGCCTACAGGCCTTTTGATCAATGGCATCGGACACCGGTGGGTCAAGGAGTTCGGCGCAACCAAGGATGCGCAATCGGCCTCGTTCGACCAGTTCCTCGACAAGGCACAGCTCGAGACGTTCGGCGCGTCAGTGCCGAGCGGCTGGAAGCAGGCGTCTAGCGCTACGTCCGGTTCGCTGACTACCTTGCTGCTGACACACACCGATGGACGCAGGGTGGTGTTCGTCTCCGACTCGGACGCGAGCGTCAGTGGCACCGGCAGAGCACCACTGGAGCTGTCGCTGTCGACAGACAGCCCCTCGAGCGAGCAACCGACGTGGATCGCATCGCTCCCCGCCCTGTCTGGCGGTGAGTTGGTGGAATACATCGAGGCATCCGGCCGCATCATGGACAACCTCGTCGGCGCCGGCGAGTACGTACTGGTGCGCTGGCGCTACCCCGCCACGGAACTCGAGGCACTGAAGGCCTACCTGACGAGTGGAGTGGTGCAGTCCGCAGGGTTCACCTACGACAAGGACACGTTCAATGGATTCGAAGCGCTGGTCGACATCGCTATCGGAAACTGGACCGGCACCGTGCTCATCGGTACGGCTTCAATCGATGGGGTGGAGTACCAAGACCTCGTGTGGTCCCTCCACCGCTGAACCAACTCGTGCTAGCGCGCCAGTGATGGCCGCGGTGTCCACCGCGGTGACACCCACCTACTCCGGCTCTCGGCCTTCTCCGGCTTTCGGGTCGATTTCTGGTTGATTCTCAACCAGAAATCGACCCGAAACTTCGTCAG
>CANIBN010000013.1 GCA_947465505.1 Acidimicrobiales bacterium
CGTCTCTTACCTAGGTGGGGTTTGCTGGCGTCAGGACAAGTTCCCCAAGCGCTGCGGGACTGACGGCTCGAACAGCGCATCTGGGTGCCTCGCCGGTCCTGACAGGCCCTCCCCTGTTAGGACCGGCCAAGGCCCGATCAGGCGAGCGCTGCGTCCAAGTCGCTGAGCAGGTCATTCGAGTGCTCGAGACCGACGGAGATCCGCAGCAGTCCCGGGCTGACGCCGATTGCCGCCTGGAGATCTGCAGCGAGACCGGCATGCGTGGTGGAAGCCGGGTGACACATCAACGTGTCCGGACCCCCGAGCGAGGTGGCAACCCGGACGAGGGACAGCGCTTCGAGCACTCGATGTGCTGCCTCGGCATCATTCAGTTCGAACGAGAGCATGGCCCCGCCCGAACTCATCTGGCGCGCGACAATCGCCCGTTGGGGGTGAGAGTCGAGCCCGGGGTAGGAGACGGACGAGACGGCCGGGTGAACCTCAAGGTGCCGCGCCACGGTGAGCGCTGTGGTCGACATGCGCTCCATGCGCACACCGAGCGTGCGTATCCCGCGCAACGCGTTCCAGGAGTCGAACGGTGAGGCCACCGCACCGTGGAGGGTTGCGTATCCCCACACGGCATCGACCAACTCGGCCTCGCCGGCAATCACACCGAGCGTTGCATCGTTGTGACCCGCAATCGCCTTGGTGGCAGAGTGCAGCACCAGCGATACACCGAAGTCGAGCGGTCGCTGGAGCATCGGCGTGGCGAAGGTGGAGTCGACCACCGTGAACGGACCCCGGATTGCGCCGAGTTCCTCGAGGTCGGCAACGGCGAGACGGGGGTTCGACGGTGTCTCGGCGAGTACCAGCATGGTGCGACCCGGCCGCACCGCAGCGCGGAAGGCGCCGGGTTCGGTGGCATCGACCAACGTCACCTCGATGCCGAACCGGGGGCACACGGTCTGCAAGAAGAACAATGTGCCGCCGTAGAGCTGACGCTGGGCCACGATGTGGTCGCCCTGGGAACAGAGCGCAAGCACGGTGCTGGCGATGGCACCCATGCCCGAACCGAAGGCGAGCGCCGACTGCGCTCCCTCGAGCGTTGCGACAGCCTGCTCGAAAGCATTGATGGTGGGGTTTCCGTAGCGCGTATAGAACCGCGTCGGCCTCGTTGACCCAGCAGAGCATGCGGCGTCGGCCGGATCGGTCGAGCTGAAGGCCGTGGTCGCCCAGAGCGGCGGCGCGAGCGATCCCCCGGCTTGTTCGCGACCGGCGATAGCGGCTTGCGTCTCGTTGCTCAGATCGCCCACAGGAAACACACGCTACCCGTGTGGCTGCATCGCACCCGAACGAATTGGGTCAGAACAACTGCAGCTGTCCACCGGGTGCAGCACGCATGCCCGGCCACGGCACGTAGTTGTCCATGAACACCCAACTGCGTCGGTGTATTGCCGAGGGACCATACCCAGCGAGGGCGGTGCGGTGGAGCGGGCACGGATAACCCTTGTTGGTGGCGAAGTGCCATTGCGGAAGATCCTCTGCGTACGCACGCATGATCCGGTCCCTCGTCACCTTGGCGAGGATCGACGCCGCCGCCACCGAGAGACATATGGCGTCGGCCTTCACGCGCATCTCAACATGAGCGACTCCGTTTCCGACGAAGTCCCACTTGCCGTCCACCACCGCAGCATCCGGCCGTATTCCCAGCGCATCGAGGGCTCGTCTCGTCGCCAATCGCTGGGCCGCCGCCATGCCGAGGTCATCACACTCCTCGTGCGATGCTGCGCCGACGGACCATGCCGAACACCACTGGGCAACTCGGTCGAAGAGTCGCTCCCGTTCTGCCTCGCTGAGCATCTTGGAATCCCTCACCCCGAGCACGCGCGTGTCCCTCGGGAGGATCGCGGCACCCACCATGAGCGGGCCTGCCCAGGAACCCCGCCCAACCTCGTCGATACCGACGACAACGTCGTGCCCGGCCGCCCAGAGTTCCTGCTCGATCGCACGGGTGGGGGCAACCTTCTTCGAGGGCCGCCGGGTTCGTTCGGTGTGGGAGGTCATCCTCAGTCGCTCGCCAACGCTTGAGCCGGTTCGCCCGATCCGCTCCCCCGTCGCCGCTGACGCACGATGACCCACGCGAACACCGCTACTGCAGCGACAGCGAGAGCCACGTGGATGACGAATGCGAGCGTGACGCTGTCGCCGCTCACCGCACGCCCCGACACCAGTACCTCGTCGGCACCGGACAGCAGGACACCCCGATTCGAGGGAGTCCCACCCGTCCAAGCAAGCGAGGACCCCGTCGTGATGACAGCACCGACGATGAGCACCATGGCACCAACGATCAAGGCACCCCGGCGTGACACCCCAACCCGTCCGGTGCGAGCCACAACTGCTGCCGCTATCGCCGAGATCAGAGCGATTGCTGCTCCCCCTGCATGCAACACCCGAAGTCCAGCGACCTGGTTCGGCCGGTACACCACCGCCAACACCGCGCCGCACACCACCGAGAGGGAGAGGGCCGAGGCGGCCAGCACGGACACGGCTCGTACGGCGAGCGCCTCGGTGACAGGGCGGGACCGCACAACCCGAGATGCTAATCGTCGCCCGGCGCGACGATCACTCGGCGCGGAGGTCGTTGGGTTACTAATGTTCCCCGAATGGCACGTACCGCCCGTCCCGCAAAAGGTGAAGCGATCGGAGACCTTCCCGCAGGAACCCGCGAACGCATGCTCCAAATGGCCATCGAGGCGATCGAGCGCGGCGGTGAGGCCTCGGTTCGGGTTCGCGAGGTCTCCCACGCAACGGGTGTTTCCTTCGCCTCCCTGTACCACTTCTTCGGTAGCCGGGAAGGTCTCGTCGAGGAGGCACTCGCGGAGATCTACGTGCGCTCCATGCGCGAATTCACGGTGGCCATCGCTGCCCGGATCAACCAGTGCGACGACGTCGAAGGATTCCGGTTGGCCATCCGTGAGATGTCCCTAGCCGCCTACGACCTCAGTCGCTCATCGCTTCGCTTCACCCGTCTCAGCGTGCTCGGTGGGGTTGCCGGCCGGCCACAGCTTGCGGCCCGTGTCGCCGCTGTTCAGCAATCGGCTAACGAAGCGCTCGCCGCGGTGATCCGCCCACCCCAGGAGCGCGGCTGGATCCACCCAAAGCTCGACCTCAACACCTTCGCTGCGTGGATGACCGGACTGACGCTCGGCCGGTCCCTCATCGAGCTCGATCCCGGGGGCACCGACGGAGCGGCGTGGAACGAGATGTCGGTTGCCGCACTCCTTGCGGTGAGCACCGGAAACTTCCTCGACTGAACGGCTGACTCTGCAGCATGCCCGCCGTCGGCCCGTACGTCTTCTCCGCTACCGACGCGTCGCGGACGTTCTCGAACCTCGGCATGTGGTGGGACCACCTCACCGCAGGCATCGATTCCTCAACGGCAACGCCCCACGGCGAGCGGCTCGCAAACACCCTGGCTGCGACGGTGGGTACAACGTTTGTCGCCGGGGCCGATCTCGTCGACGCACTCGGTGACCTCGGCAGGGCGACCGCAGCACGGGTTGCCGGCAACGAAGACGCCCCCGAGGCGGTTTCCCTGCTCGCCGAGGCGTGGAATTCGATGCGCAGCGCCATGGCAGCCCTGCGGGAGTCGGGGGCGATCTGCACCGCAGGCGCTGGATCGGTTGCCCGCATCAACGTGTCCAACGGAGGCGTTCCCAAACTCGCCGTCGCGCAGGCCGAGGTCGGCTACCGCGGCCTCGTCGGAGATCGACAGGGTGCTCGCCAGCATCACGGCCGCCCGTGGCAGGCACTCTGCCTGTGGTCGAGCGAGGTCATCAACCGGTTTGCCCACGAGGGCCACCCGATTGCGCCGGGCTCTGCCGGCGAGAATCTCACCCTTGTGTCGCTCGACTGGTCGCTCGTCCGTCCGGGGATGCTGCTGCGCATCGGAACGGTGCTTGCCGAAACCTCCTCGTGGGCCATCCCTTGTCGCCACAACGCGCAATGGTTTACCGACGGCGATTTCGGCCGTATGAGCCACGAGCGCGGACCAGTCGCCCGCATCTACGCAACCGTCATCGAGCCCGGCACCGTGACGGCCGGCGATGCGGTCGTGGTACTCGGCGAACCGCAGCCCTAAGCAGAGGGTTGCGGCCAGAGCGCCTCGCCGCTCACGCCCTCGCTGCGCCATTCGGGCGCGTGGGCACCACCGGCGAGTGCCACCGGATCACCGGAGATCTCCCACAGCAGCGCCGGTCGTTCGCCGTGCCAACGCAACGCGAAACTGACGGTGCTGCGTGGGCCCGCGGGGAGTTGGTGCACTTCCCAGTTCGCGCCCAACCAACTGGCGGGAAATCCCTCAGGAAGAAGAACGCACGTGCCGTGGGAGGACGGACGGGCGAGCCGCTGCTCGAGCCAGGGCACGAACAGGATGCCGTTCGGTGCTTCGCTCGGCGCCGGTGCGCCGGCGCCGCCAAGGCGCGCGGTCAGCGCCTCGACATCGGCAGCGGCTTTCGTTTCGTCGGCAGCGGCGAAGACGCGAGCGGCAGCCGCCAGGCCCACCGCACCTGCCCAGTCGAGACCGCAGGTCCGCGCAGACTTCCCGAGCCGTTCGGCAACGGTGGCGACTTCGGGGACGAGGTCGACCGCATCGGCCCCCATGCGCACGAGTTCTGAAAGACCAACCAAGGTGGCGGCAGCGTCCTGCTTCGGGTCCGCGGGACCGTTGAGCAGGAGCGAGCAACGCGTTGACACCATCTGTTCGACCAGCGCTGAGTCCGGGAGCACGAGCCGTGATGCAGCGTCTGCGCGCCGCGTCCAGCCGCGCGCAACCGAGAGCGGTGTCGGCAGTTCGTGAGGAAGCATGCCGCTACCGCCGCGGTGCGACAGACCGACCCGCAGCGTTGCGTGGTGACCGATCGGGAACGACACCGCACCGGCGGGGACCTCAATGCCTTCGATCGGTACGTCAGCAGGGGGCCGGGTCGACAGCAAACGGTCGTGCGAGAACACCACCGCAACCGAGGCCGGAGAATCGTTCTCCACCTCGATCACCGTCACCCCACCAGCGTCGGCTACCGCGTACACGCGGTGAATGACGTCGCCTCCCGGCACACGCAGGCGCGTCTCCACCACCGGGGTGCCCTCGAGCAACTGCTGACGAACGGTGAGTTCGTGGCGCGGGTCGTGCCATCGGTCCTCCGCGGCGATCCACCAGTCGAGCGCATCGCCCTCCCAGGTGGTCACGCGGCCGCGGTCGTCGACGTCGGCCCGCCATGATCCGCCCAGCACACCGACTGTCGTCCCAGCGATCTCCACGGTTCCCTCTTGTTGACCCATCAGTGTTCCCATCCGGCGAGTTCGCTCTTGCTCTCGCGGCTCATGAGGGTCCTCAGCCCCTCCGCAGCGGTCTTGCCTGCATGGCACACCGCCGTGACCTGTTCGCAGATCGGCATCTCCACGCCGTGCCGGGCGGCAAGCTCGACAACCGACGGCGAGCTCTGAACGCCCTCAGCAACCATCTTCATGTCGGCGAGAATGTCGCCGATCGCGCGGCCGCGGCCAAGTTCGAGTCCCACCGAGTTGTTGCGACTCTGGAGCGACGAGCAGGTGGCGATGAGGTCACCCATGCCTGCAAGACCAGCGAACGTCATCGGATGTCCGCCAAGCGCTACGCCCAGCCGAGTCATCTCGGCGAGGCCACGCGTGATGAGCGTGGCGCGGGTGTTGTCGCCGAAGCCCATGCCTTCGGCCATGCCGGACGCGATGGCAATGACGTTCTTCACCACACCGGCAACCTCGCAGCCCACCATGTCGGGGTTGGTGTACACCCTCAGGCGCATCGTGGCGAAGATGCGCTGCAGCTCGTGACCGATCACCTGATCGCTGACACCGATCACACTTGCGGCAGGCTGTCCCGAGAGGATCTCGTGGGCCAGATTCGGACCGGTCAGTACGGCAACCGGGTGTCCGGGCAGTTCCTCGTTCACGATCTCGCTCATCCGTTTGAGCGACGACTGCTCGAGTCCTTTCGACAGCGAGACGACCGGCACCCAGGGCCGCACAAAGGGCGCAGCGTCGCGCAGCACCGCCCGGAATCCGTGGGACGGCACCGCCATCACCACGACGTCTGCTGCGCTGACCGCCTCCTCGATCTCGGGGGTAGCGCGGAGCGCATCGGGAAGCGCGTAGCCAGGCAGATAGCCGCTGTTCCGGTGCTGGAGGTTGATCTCCGAGGCGAGTTCTGGGCGTCGCGTCCACAGTGTGGTTGCGGTGTTTCCGGCAGCGAGAGCGGCGACGGTGGTGCCCCACGTACCTGCCCCAATGACCGCCACTCGGATCGCCATGACGGAGAGCGTAGGCGGCCGCCGTAGCATCCCGCCCGTGCAACGCGTTGAGCAGGTCCCGAGTGCGTCGGGCGGACCGGTATCCGGCTCAGCGCTGCTCGTACCCGTGAAGGCGTTCACCGAGGCCAAACAGCGCCTCCGAGACGCGTTGGACGACAACGACCGCATCGAACTCGCGCGGTGGTGCGCCGAACGGGTACTACGTGCAGCCGGTTCGCTCCCGGTGTACGTGGTGTGCGACGACCCCGTTGTTGCGCAATGGGCCGCGGATCTCGGCGCAGGGGTGATCATCTGCTCAGAGCCGGGACTCAACGTCGCCGTCGAGCAGGGGCTCGCAACGCTCGCGTCCGCAGGCATCTCCACCGCTGTGGTGTGCCACGGTGACCTGCCGTTGGCCGTGTCGTTCGATCACGTGCTCGATGGCCACTCCCCCGCTGCTGGGCTTATCACCGTCGTCCCCGATCACCGTTACGACGGCACGAACACCCTCGTGCTCCCGACGTCGCTCGCCGGGAAATTCGCTTTCCACTACGGCCGTGGTTCGTTCCGCAAGCACGTGGTCGAGGCCCTCGGGCACTGTCCCACGGTCCGTGTGCTCCGGGTCGACGAACTCGCACACGATCTCGACACACCGGACGATCTCATCGATCCGCGCATGGAGGAGGTACGCCAGTGGCTGCAAACGAACCGGGCCAACCGTCGCTGACCGATCGAGCGTCAGGAGTTCAAGGATGGTCGCGAGACCTCCCCGTTCCTGCAAGTGCACTGGCAATCGGTGCACATCCGGACGACGTCGAGTTCGGCGCCGGCGGCACGCTCGCCAAGTGGGCCGCAGCGGGTTGCACGATCCACCATCTTGTTTGCACGGACGGATCGAAGGGGACCTGGAATCCCGATGCTGACATCGATGCCCTCATCGCGACGCGTCAACTCGAGCAGCGTGCTGCGGCACGAGCACTCGGCGGGACCGGCGAAGTGGTCTTCCTCGGTCACACCGACGGGGAACTCGAGTCCACGCTCGCGGTCCGCAGCGAAGTGGCGCGCTGGATCCGCAAGGTTCAACCAGAGGTGGTCCTCAGTCACGACCCGTGGAAGCGCTACCGCCTGCACCCCGACCATCGTCATGCCGGACTGCTGGCCTGCGAGGGGATCGTCGCTGCACGAGACCCACACTTCTTCCGGGACCACGGTCTCGCGCCACACCGACCGAGCGCGTTGCTGCTCTGGGAGGCCGACGAGCCAGACCACCTCGAGGACGTCACCACATCGGTCGGCGCCAAACTGCGTGCACTCGAAGCGCACGCCAGTCAGTTCGAGTCAACAATGAAGGCTCGCGACGATGCGCAGCTCGAGGCGTTCCGCACACGACTGCGTTCACGTCTTGCCGAGCACGGTGCACGGGCCGGGGTCGGCGCTGCCGAGATCTTCAAGCGGATCAGCGACCTCTAGGGCCCACCCAACCTCAGGAACGGAACTGGCCCGGCCTCCGCCCAGCCCCGGGGGGACCGGCAAAGGCCTGAGCGATGGTTACCCAGTCGTGAGCAAGTGCACCGGTGACCTGCAGGTTGGTGTCGAGCAGGTGGCGGCGCTGCGTAACCATGAGACAGAAGTCGAGTGCCGTGCCGGTCACCGTGTCCGTGGTGCTCTCGCCCCATGACCAGATCTCGCCATTCGGGGCGATGAGTTCGACACGCACGTCGGTGGCAGGGAGCTCCCGGCGGTTATTGGCATAGGCGAATGGCCGCGCGCGCACCCCGATGTGTGCCACATGCTTGAGCCGCATGGTTTCCTCGGGAGGCAGCCCAAGGGCATCACGGACATCCTGACCATGCGCCCAGGTCTCCATGAGGCGAGCCGTGATGAACGAACGGGCCGCCATGGCCGGCCCGTACCACGGGATCCGGGCGGACGGGTCCGACCTGCGGGCAAGTTCGAGCAACGCTGCTCGATCGGCGCGCCACGCGGAAAGGAGCGCAGAGGGAGACAGGGCACGTCCTGCTTCAGCGGCAAGGTCACGGCCTTGGGCCGCTGCTGTCATGAGTTGCGAGGCGTCTGCAACGAAGTCGTCGACGGTGCCGGGATCGAGCGCCATCGACGCCCGTCGGTCGAAGAACCAGAGGTGACCGACGCAGTCCGCAATATCCCATCCCGCCGCTGGGGTGGGCCGGCGCCACTCCGCATCCGGAAGGGGGGCAACTACCGCATCGAGGGCGGCGTGCTCGGCGGTCAGGTCGTCGCAGATCCCTTGCATGACACACACCGTACGCGCAACGGGGAGCCCCGAAGGGCTCCCCGTTGTTCGAGATCCACCGAAGTGGGTCGGTAATTACTTCTTGGCTGCGCGCTTGGCTGCCGGCTTCTTGGCTGCTGCACGCTTCGGTGCTGCCTTCTTTGCTGCTGCCTTCTTCGGAGCGGCCTTCTTGGCGGCGGCCTTCTTCGGTGCTGCCTTCTTTGCTGCTGCCTTCTTCGGAGCGGCCTTCTTGGCGGCGGCCTTCTTCGGTGCTGCCTTCTTTGCTGCTGCCTTCTTCGGAGCGGCCTTCTTGGCTGCTGCTTTCTTTGCTGCCATGGGAATTTCCTTCCTGACTATTTCTTTGTGGGATTCAGGGCTGCTTTGAGCGTCGAGCTCGCGGTGAACTTCATCCGCGTTGTCGCCGCAATCTTCACCGTCTCGCCGGTGCGCGGGTTGCGGCCCGCTCGTTCCTCGGACCTGGATGCGCTGAACGAGCCGAAGCCAGGCCACGCAACCTTCCCCCCATTGACCACGTCGGCTGTGACGGTTCCGAAGAACGCTTCGAGTACCGACTCGGCGTCTGCCTTCGTCGTACCTGCGGACTTCGCTACTGCGTCGAGCAACTCGGCTTTGGTCATGATGTGGGTCTCTCCTTGGTGCGAACTAACGCGAGACGGGAATATGAAACAACTTTTCCCGCAAGAATCCAAGCATTAGGACGATTGATTGTGCAACCGTTGATGACTGCGCCGCCGTCGGGCATGACGATCGACGTACCCTTCTCGGTGTGACGCGCACGGATCACACACCCCGTGTCTGCGGACTCGACGGATGCCGCAATGGCTGGGTGGTCGCGTCGGCAGAGGGTGTTGAAGTGGTCCGAAGCCTCCTCGAACTCCTCCGTCGGTTCGACATCATCGGTATCGACATGCCAATCGGCATGTCGGACGACGGCCGACGGCTCTGCGACACTGATGCTCGAAAAGCCTTATCCCATAGGAGTTCTACGGTCTTTCCTGTGCCGCCGCGCTCCTTGGTGGGCCTCACGGACTACGCCACCGCCAACCAAGAGTCCAAGGAACGTTTCGGACGTGGCATCCCGAGGCAATCCTTCGCGATCTGGCCCAAGATCCGCGAGGTAGACGTGATCGCTCGTCAGTTTCCGACGCGTTTTATCGAGATCCACCCCGAGTGCTCGTTCGCCGCAATGGCTGGAGAACTCCCGCCGACCAAGCACAGCGACACCGGAAAAAAATTTCGCGAAAAAGTTCTCCGCGACCACTTTGGGATGGTCGTGACGACGCTTGCGGGCGCGAAACCCGACGACGTGCTCGACGCTCAAGCCGTCTTCTGGAGTGCCCGTAGGTTTGCTGTCGGCGACCATCGCACCCTCGGAGACGGCGCGCTCGACGCGTGCGGACTACCGATGCGCATCGTCGTGTGACTGGAGCGAGCGCGTCGTCGCCGAGCGAACAGGGGTCGCCGTGCGTCAGTATGAGGAGATGAACCAGGCACCTCGACTCCCGATCCGCACACCTGCCGACGACCCGCGTCTCGCTGAGGCATTCGCCAAGGGTCTCCGCGGCCCGAACGGCGAGATCATCAACATCTTCGGCGCCCTCGGGAACCACCCAGACATGATGAAGCGCTGGCTCGTGTTTGCCGGCCACGTCATGTCGAAGAACACGCTCTCCGCGCGGGACCGCGAGCTGCTCATCCTGCGTACGGGGTGGAACTGTCGTTCCCGTTACGAGTGGGGTCAGCACGTCCTCATTGCGCTGGAGTGCAACGTGTCCGAAGCGGAGATCGAGGCTGTGAAGGCCGGGCCATCGCATGCGTCGTGGTCCGAGTGGGACGCGCTCCTGCTCCGTGCTGCTGACGAACTCCACGAGCAGTTCGGTCTCACCGACGCCACCTGGGCAGCACTGGCCGCCAAGAACTCGCCGGAACAGATGCTCGATACGGTCGCAACGGTGGGTCAGTACCACCTCGTCGCAATGTTCCTGAACTCGCTGCGCGTCCCGCTCGACCCGGGCGTACCCGACGTCACCTTCCCGGCGTAACCACTCAGAGACGCTTGGGCGGTAGCGGGACGAATGCGCTCGTCCTCGCCACGTACTCGCGGTACCCGTCGCGCCGCTTCACGAGCGACTTCTCGAGCAGCGCAACGCCCGACACCTTGAGTAGGAGCACGGTCATGACCGCCGCTCCGATCAGTCCCCACGCCCCCGTACCGGTCTCGGCGGCAATGAGCGCAATACCCCACCACACGAGGGAGTCACCGAAATAATTCGGGTGGCGGGTGTACCGCCACAGCCCCTGGTCCATCACCCGGCCTGCATTGGACGGATCTGCCTTGAAACGAGCGAGCTGGAGGTCGCCAACTGCCTCGAAGCCGATACCGATCAACCAGACCGCAGCACCGATGTAGGCGAGCGGACCGATCGCAGTGGCACGCGCCTGACCAAGCTGCACCGGCAGGGACACGATCCACATGAGCGTTCCCTGGAGGGCGAACACCGTGACGAGGCTGATGAGCCCGAACCGCTGCCCCCAATGCTTGCGCATCGCCCGATACCGGAAGTCCTCACCCTTGCCGTGGTTCCGCCAGAAGAGATACCCGGCAAGCCGCACTCCCCACACGCTGACCAGCACGGTGAGCAACCACTGCCGTGCCGCGTTGCCGTCGGTGTCGATTCGTCCCGACCAAGCAACCGCCACGAAGCCCAAACCCCACGTGATGTCCACGATGGATGCGTTCTTCAGGACGAGGCTGAGGAGCCACGTGCCCACCATGAGGATTGCGATCACCAGCGCTGCTCGTGTCATTGCGTCGCCCATGGGGACATTCTTGCCATGCCGGGGTATCCACCACGGGGACCGTGGCACGCACTACGAAAGGAGGTGTTGGACTCACACCGCCCAACCCTCGTGACACAAAGGATCCCCGAGTGACCACACGTCGCCCCCGGCCCTCTGTCCCTGCGCCCGCGGCGGGAGGTGACCCGGCGAGACAGCGTGTGTACGTCCTCGACACCTCCGTCCTGCTCTCGGATCCGCGATCGATCCAGCGCTTCGAGGAACATCAGGTGGTCATCCCGCTCGTCGTGCTCACCGAACTCGAGGGCAAGCGGCATCACCCCGAGCTCGGTTGGGCCGCCCGACAGAGCCTGCGGCTCATCGAGGACCTGCGCATTGAGCACGGTTCGCTCACCACCGCGATCCCGGTGAACGACGTACGGGGCACGCTCCGCGTCGAGGTGAATCACCAGGACCGGAGTCTCCTGCCCGACGCCTTTGCGCACGACACAAACGACCACCGCATCCTCGCCGTAGCGGTGAACCTCGCCAGCGAGGGGAACAACGTGGTCGTCGTATCGAAGGATCTGCCACTTCGCCTGAAGGCAAGCGTGCTCGGTCTTGCCGCCGAGGAGTACCGCAACGAACTCGCTGTCGATACCGGATGGACCGGCATGGTGGAACTCGACGTCGACGGCCGCACGATCGACGAACTGTTCGACAACCGGGTTGTCGACCTGCTTGAGGCCCGCGATCTCCCCTGCCACACAGGGGTGGTTCTCCAGTCCGGCAGCCAGTCGGCGCTCGGCCGGGTGCACGCTGACAAGCGAGTCCACCTCATCCGTGCGGACCGAGAACTCTTCGGGCTGCGCGGTCGTTCCGCCGAGCAGAAGGTTGCCCTCGACCTCCTTGCGGACCACGACATCGGCATCGTGAGCCTCGGCGGCAACGCCGGCACCGGCAAGAGCGTTCTCGCCGTGGCGGCGGGTCTGGATGCGGTGCTCGAGCAACGCACTCACCAGCGGGTCACCGTGTTCCGTCCGCTCTTCGCCGTTGGTGGCCAAGACCTCGGCTACCTGCCTGGCTCGGAGTCGGACAAGATGGCACCCTGGGCGGCTGCCGTGTTCGACGCGCTCGAGTCCATCGTCGGCCCAAACGTCATTGACGAGATCCAGGACCGCGAACTGCTCGAGGTGCTCCCTCTTACCCACATCCGTGGCCGAAGCCTGACGGACAGTTTCGTCATCGTTGACGAGGCACAGAACCTCGAGCGTGGTGTGCTGCTCACCGCACTCTCCCGCCTTGGCCGCGGCAGTCGGGTGGTGCTCACACATGACGTTGCCCAGCGTGACAATCTCCGCGTCGGCCGGCACGACGGCGTCGTTGCGGTCATCGAAGCCCTGAAGGGGCACCCCCTCTTCGGTCACGTCACCCTCACCCGGTCCGAGCGCAGCGCGGTTGCGGCACTGGTTACCGACCTGCTCGACGGGCTGCACTGACCCTTCAGACCGGGTGGCGCTGCATGCGATGATGGGGTCATGACCCCCGGCGAGATCGTCACGACGTTCATCCGAGCACTTGAGCGCAAGGACTTCGACAGCGCCTGCTCGCTCATCACCGACGACTGTGAGTACGACAACGTCCCCTTCGCAAAGGTGTACGGCCCCGACGGACTGCGCGGCGTGCTCGAGCCGTTTCTCGCCAACTGTGGCGGGGTCGACTGGGTGATCCATCGCCAGGTCGAGGCCGGCCCGGTGGTGATGAACGAGCGAACCGACCGTTTCGAGATGGGCGGCCGGTGGGCAGAGCTTCCCGTTGCCGGGTTGTTCGTACTGCGTGGCGACAAGATTGCTCTGTGGCGCGACTATTTCGATCAGGGGCAGTTCACCAAGGCCGTCAGCGGTTGATGCCGCTGCCTGTCACACCCCTCCCCTACCGTTAGCCGAATGAGGACCGAACCGTGACCGGAGCACTTGCCAACGCCCGGTTCGCGGTGGTCGATATCGAGACCACCGGCCTGGAGCCGACCGAACACCACATCCTGCAAATCGCTGTGGTGCACTGCGACTCCGCCGGCCGGGTACTCGACACCTGGTGCACGTATGTCAAGCCCCCACGGTGGCCGTTCGTCTCGCTGGGCCCGCGGGAGGTACACGGCATCTCGCTCCTTGCGCTCCGCAAGGCACCCACGGTCCACGATGCACTCGTCGGGCTTGCGGGTCAGTTGAACGGGTACGTGTTCACGGCACACAACGTCGACTTCGACCTCCCGTTCCTGCAGCACCACGCCGCACTCGCCGGGGTCGACCTTTCCGTCGCAGAACCGGTGTGCACCCTCATGCTCTCGCGCTCGCTCGATCCGTCGGCACTGCGTTCTCACCGGCTCACCGATCTCTGCGAACGGTACGGCGTCAATCTCACCCGGGCTCACGATGCGCTCGAGGACTCCCGCGCTACCGCTGGCATCCTCCCTCACCTCATCAACGAGTCGGGAGTCACCACACTCGAAGCACTTCGCTCAGCCGCAGCACCGTCAGGACGGCGCCGACGCGGTCAGCGGCGACCGTAACGCTCGAGCACCTGCGCGGCGGTCTGGGCACCGAGGCGTTCCCATTTCGCCGGTGATACCACCTTGCCGGTCGTGCCGAGACGCAGGAGCAGACGAGCGAGCCACTGTTCGCTCATCACGATCACCTGCACCTCGCAACCACCGTCCGGGAGATCGGTAACGCTGCGTACCGGGTAGCGCTCGGCCACCCATCGTGCCTCGGGCGAGAGACGAATGATGGCGATCTGCAGATCGTTGGCGTCGTGGAACCAATCACCCTGCCTGGGTGCCACCTCGCGCGGATCTTCGTACTCGCCGGTCGCGGTGAGTTCCCAGATTCGGTCGATGCGAAACACCCGCTCCTCACCGGAACGTTCGTCGTCGGCTACCACGAAATAGTCACCCTGCTCGGTGAAGACCAAACGGGGAACGATGCGGCGCGACGTGAGTTCGTCGCGCGAGGCCGTCCAGTAGCGGATGTCGAGGACCTCGCACCGGCGCACCGCATCCTGCACGGCGTCCGTGAACGGCGGTGGCGTGGCCAGCACCTCCACGGTGCCGCCGAGCTTGGCGCTCACCTTCTGCAGGGCACGTCCGAGGGCTCCCCTACTGCTTGCGCCAGGAAGGGTTGACGCTGCCTCTGCGGCCGCCAGAAGCGCGAATGCCTCGTGGCGCAGCAGGCGCAAAGGGCGCTGGAAGAAACGGACGGCACCGGGGTAGATCATGCCCTCGTCGATGTACAGCTCGATCTGTTCGTCGGCATACGGGCCGACACCACACATCGAGGCAAGCGTGAGGTCGCTCACGAGGTCAGCCTCGGACACCCCGAAATGCGCAGCCATCTCGGATACCGACACCTCGCCGCGTTCCATCAGCCACGGCAACATGACGAGGAGGTGCCTCAGCCGGTCGGCAGCCGGCCGCGGTCCCCGCTTCTTGGGCGCATCAGCCATGGTTCACCATTGCCTGCAGCCACTCGATGATCTCCGCGCGCACTGGCTCGGGCCCGAGCACCTCTGCGTGATCGACGAAGCCGAGCAACCACGCTCGGAACATCAGGCGATTCCGGCAGGGAACCGTCACCACGATCGAACCGTCGGGACGGGTCTCGAGCAGTGCCGAAGAATCCAGTTCGATGAGCACTGCCGGAGCGCGGTCCGCATCGACGAGCACGGTTGCGTGTGATGGCCCTTCGTCGTCGCCGATCGACTGGAGACTCTCGGCAAAGGCCGCCGCCGGGTCGTAGGTATCGGGGATGCTGTACGCACCGGCGTCGCCGCTCACCACCTCGTCGTCGATCCGGTCCACGCGGAAGGTGCGCCGCTCGCCCGCATCGACATCGTGACCGATGACGTACCAGAATCCCTGACGCGAGAGCAGACCCCAGGGTTCGAGGCGCCGCTGTTTGGACCGATAGGTGAAGTAGGCGACACGTTGTTCCGTCGCCGCCTCGTAGAGCGCGGGCAGATTCTCCGAGGAGTCGAGCGTTGCGGCCCAGAGATTCGACGATGCCTCGAGGCTCCCGCCCAGTTTCACCATGGCGTCGTCGGCCCAACCGGGACCGAGATTCACTGCGGCAAGCGCTACCTGCAGCGCACGCCGCTCATCATCGTCGAGTCCGAGGTCCTGGAGTTCGTACTTCTCGCGGTCGATCCAGTAGGCAGTCTGGCCTGCTTCGTCACCGCCGCGAACCTCTTGCTCGATGAGGATGCCGACCGAACGGATGACCGACTTGTCGCGCTCGAACGAAGCACGACGCGCCTGATCCGCCTCGGGGTACTGACCCTCGAGTTTCTGATGGATCTGTCTCAGGGTGAGCGGGACGCGGGTCTCGAGCAGCAGCGCAACCAGGCTGGTGAGTCGCTCGAGTTGGTCGGCCATCAGGCTGAGGCGCGACTTGCCTCGATGGCATCACGAACGGTGCGCACCACATCGTCGGCGCTCGCACCGGGCCCGAGAACCGCGGCAACGCCGAGGTCGCGCAACTTGGCAACGTCCTGTTCGGGAATGATTCCGCCCACGATCACGGGGATGTCGAGGCCCCGAGCACGAACACGCTCGACCACGAGCGGCGCCAGGGTCATGTGTGCCCCGGAGAGCATGGACAGGCCGATGGCATCGACGTCCTCGTCGACTGCGGCCGCCGCGACCTTCTCGGGGGTCTGGAACAGGCCCGTGTAGATCACCTCGAAACCGGCGTCGCGCAGCGTTCTCGCAACGATCTTCACCCCGCGGTCGTGGCCGTCGAGGCCCACCTTGGCGACGAGTACGCGATCAGCGTCCATCTCTTGTCATCCTCCGTACTGGTAGAACCCACGACCGGCCTTGCGGCCCAGCAATCCTGCCTCGACCATGCGCGACAGCAGCGGCGGCGGTGCGTACAGCTGCTCGCGGAACTCGGCGTACAGGCTGTCGGCAATAGCGAGACAGGTGTCGAGGCCGATGAGGTCGGCGAGGCGCAGCGGACCCATGGGGTGGTTACACCCCTCCACCATGCCGGTGTCGATGTCGTCGGCAGTGGCGAACCCGCTCTCCATCATCCGGATGGCCGAGAGGATGTACGGCACCAGCAGCGCGTTCACGACGAACCCAGCACGGTCCTGACAGCGGATGACCCGCTTGTGCAGGATCTGGTCGGCGAACTCCGAGGCCTTTGCCACCGTGCTCGGTGCCGTGAGGAGCGAGGGCACGACTTCGACGAGGCGCAGGATGGGGACCGGGTTGAAGAAGTGGATACCGACCACCTGGCCGGGTCGACCCGTGGACATGCCGAGCTTCATGATCGGGATGGAGCTCGTGTTCGAGGCCAAGATGGCGCTTTCGTCGACGACCACCTTGTCGAGCGCATTGAACACGTCGGTCTTCAGACCCTCGTCCTCGATCACTGCCTCAACGAGGAGCTGGCGGTCAGACAGATCGTGGAAGTCGGTGGTGAAGCCGATGCGGGACACCGCACCGTCACGGTCGGCCTCGCTCAGCTTGTTTGCCCGGACGGCGCGGTCGAGCGAGTTGAGAATGCGCCTGCGACCAGACTCGGCGGCCGCCGCATCTACCTCACGGACAATGACGTCCAGACCGGCGCGGGCACACACTTCGGCGATACCCGAACCCATCAGACCGCAGCCAACAACTCCAACGCGCTCAATGGTGCTCATGATGGGACAACGCTACTTGCCTCCAGACACCTGCCCACACGATCAAGCCCCGTTACCCCCGGGTAGCCACGCAGCACGGACGGGTCTGGCAGAGTGACGACGTCGCTATGCACCTCTCCCGACGCTCTCTGCTCGCTCTCGGCGCCTCGGTGGTCCTCGCCGCCTGCAGCGATTCGGACCGGAATGCCCAAACCACGGCAACGACCGAGTACGACCCGCTCCCTAGGCCGGCCCTCTCCGGCGCCGAACCGTATTCGGGCGCCTTTCCGTTCACGCTTGGCGTCGCGGCGGGGGATCCCGACCCCCACCGGGTGGTCCTTTGGACCCGCCTGGCCCCGGATCCGCTGCAGAGCGACGGCGGAATGGACGATCGGTCCTATGTCGTGACGTGGGAAATAGCGCTCGATGAAGAGTTCTCCGAAGCCACGTTCGTGGGGGCCACCGTGGCCGAGGCCAGGTTTGCCCACTCGGTGCATGTCGATGTCACCGAACTCGAGCCGGCGGTGTCGTTCTGGTATCGCTTCCGTGCCGGCCCCCACGTGAGCGCTGTCGGGCGCATGGCTGCCATGCCACTGTTCACGATGCCCGACACCGTGACGGTCGCGGCGGTGTCCGGTGGGTCTCCCGCCACACACGGCCCCTTGTACGACGACGTTGCAAGCGCTGCGCCAGACCTCGTGCTGTTTTCCGGTGACTACACCGGCGGTGGGCGCAGCGACACGCTCGCCGACTACAGAAGCGGCTACGCACAGGCTCTGCTGAACCGCGAACTCCAGGCGGCGCGAGCCGCGGCCCCTTGGCTTGTCGCCCACGATGCACGCCAGATCACCACGGACGCAGCGAGGCAGGCGTGGTGGGAACACTCACCGGTCCGCCTCCCACCGCCCTCGCCCGGTGAGGTGCTCATCACCTATCGCCACTGCGTGGTCGGCAGCCTCGTTGATCTCATCATCGTCGACCCCCGTGTCGAGGGCTCGGGACGTGTACGGCTCGGCAAGGAACAGGAGCGCTGGCTCTCGCGAGAAGCGGCCGACACCACGGTGATCTGGCACGCCGTGGCCGGCAGTGGCGACATGAAGGTACGCGAGCGGGCGCGCAAACTGCTGACCAGCCGAGGTGCAGAGAACCCAATTGACCTTGACCCCGTCGCCGCAAGCGCTGCTGTCGCCACCTGGCACCGTCATGTCTTCACGCCCGAGACGTGGACAACCACACGTCGGAGTGTCGACCCGGCATCAGGTGTCGTTGCCGTGACCGACGAGGCAACAATGCAAGCCCGACCCAGCGCGCCGAGCACCTGACGGCTGCAGCAGGCCGTCTGCTAGACCGGAGTCGTGCCCGGTTGGTTGCTTGTCGTCATCATTGTCGTGGCCGCCGTTGCTGCAGTAGCCGGTGTGCTCATGTTCCTGTCGTTCCTCGTGGTGCGACGCTCGAAGTCGGACCCGTGGGTGCAGGGTGCAGGCTTCACCACGTTGGCCAACTGCTTGGGCACCGAGGGGATGGACCGTCAGATGCTCGGGACGGGAACACTCGCTGTCTACGCCGACGAGATCCGATTCCTCATTGCGACGCCGCGCCGGCAGCTCTCCATCCCGCGGCGCAAGCTGAGCATCACGCTCGAGCAGTTCCCCAACCCCGGTGATTATCGACCCGGCGACGACCCGGCAATCGTGATCCGCTGGGCGGAGAACAAACATCGTCAGACCATCGGCTTCAAGGTGCCGGACCCCGACGCACTGAAGGACCTCCTCCTCCACTAACCCCCACGTTCTCGGTCCCGAAAATGCACGTTTTGTGCGTTTTCGGGACCGAGAACAATCCGTCTGTTACGTTCTCGGTCCCGAAACTGCACGTTTTGTGCGTTTTCGGGACCGAGAACAACGGGTTAGGAGGGGCGGCGGGCGCGGTACCAGGCGATCAGCGCGTTGGTCGACGAGTCATGAGCCGGAACGGTTGCGCCGTCGACGAGTTCTGGTGTGATGCGGTTGGCGAGCGCCTTGCCGAGCTCGACTCCCCACTGGTCGAAGGAGTTCACGCCCCAGATCGCGCCCTGGGCGAACACGACGTGCTCGTACAGTGCAATGAGTTCGCCAAGGATCCTCGGTGACAACTCGTCGGCAAGGATCATCGTGCTCGGGCGGTTGCCCGGGAACACCCGATGGTTCAGTTGATGCGGCGGCACGCCCTCGGCTGCCACTTCGTCGCTTGTCTTGCCGAATGCAAGCGCTTCGGCCTGCGCAAACAGGTTGCTCATGAGCAGATCCTGGTGATGCTGCGGACCGCGGTTCGGCCGTGCAAACCCGATGAACTCGCAGGGGATGAGCCACGAGCCCTGATGGAGCAGTTGGTAGAACGCGTGCTGACCGTTGGTGCCAGGCTCACCCCACACCACCGGGCCCGTGGTGTGCGCAAGCAACTTGCCGTCGATACCGACGGACTTGCCGTTGCTCTCCATGTCGAGCTGCTGCAGGTACGCGGGAAGCCGGCGTAAGTCGTTCGAGTACGGCAGCACCGCCTTGCTCTGCGCGCCGTGAACGTTTGCATACCAGATGCCCAAGAGAGCGAGGAGCACGGCAACGTTCTGATCGGTGGGGACGGCCAAGAAGTCCTTGTCCACCGTGTGGAAACCGGCGAGGAACTCGGAGAATCGATCGGGACCGACGGCGAGCATGAGCGACAGACCAATGGCCGATCCGACCGAGTAGCGGCCCCCGACCCAATCCCAGAAGCCGAACATGTTCTGCGGGTCGATGCCAAACGCGCCTACCGCAGCAGCATTCGTGGAGACCGCCACGAAGTGGTTCGCCACGGCGCGCTCGTCGCCGATCCCGCTGACGAGCCAATCACGAGCGGTGGTGGCATTCGTGAGCGTCTCGATGGTGGTGAACGTCTTGGAGCACACCACGAACAGCGTCGACTCTGGATTGAGACCTGCAAGCGCAGTCGCGATGTCGGCGCCATCGACGTTCGACACAAAGCGGCATTCCGGACCGTCGGCGAACGAACGCAACGCCTCGTACGCCATGGCCGGGCCGAGGTCGCTGCCGCCGATGCCGATGTTCACCACGGTCCGAATCGACCGGCCGGTGTAGCCCAGGTGCTGGCCATCACGGACGGCGTGGGCGAAGGCCGACATCTGGTCGAGCACACGGTGCACATCGGGGACCACATCACGCCCATCGACGATGAGCGAGCCAGCGCGGGGCAGACGCAGTGCGACGTGCAGCACCGCACGGTCCTCCGTGGAGTTGATGTGCTCGCCGGCAAACATCGCTGCCCGGCGGTCCGACAATCCACTCGCGTCAGCAACCTCGACGAGTGCGCGCAGTATGTCGTCGGTGAGCCAGTTCTTCGAGAGGTCCACCGTGAGGTCTGCGCACCCGAAGCGATAGCGGCGTGCCCGATCGGGGTCCGTCGCGAACAGTTCGCGCAGGGTCGGCGGCTTGCCCAACTCCAGCAGCCGTCGCCACTGCGGCGTCGAGGTCAGTTCCACCTGCACATTCTCCCCTGTCAACAGCGACAGCGCCTGCACCGTCGACGAAGTTTGAGCTCAGGATGCAGAGAACCGCGCTGTGGGTTCACCCTTCGAGCCGCACGCCCGACCAGAAGAGCGGTCAGGCCTGGGCGTAGCGGCGAGTGAGGAACTCGGCGACGCCGACGGTGAAGGCGTCGTTCTTGTCGCCCGCCACCATGTGACCCGCACCGGCGACATTGACGTATTCAGCGTGGGGCACCAGTTCGAGGAAGTGCTGCGCGCCCTCTTCGGAAAGCAGGTCGCTCTGCCGCCCGCGCACCAGGAGCGCCGGGAAGTTCAGGGCTCGCGCGTAGGCGTCGAGGGTGCCCTCGTGGCGGGCCGCACGGCGGGACTCGACGTCCACGATCCATGCCGGATCCCAGTGCCACCGATAGCGGCCGTCCTCGTGCAGGCGCAGGTTCTTTGCAAGGCCGCTCGTGTCTTTCGGGCGCGGTCGGTGCGGCAGGTATTCGGCGATGACGTCGGCCGCTTCCTCGAGAGAGACGAAGCCGTCGGGACGTGCTGCCATGAAACCGATGATCTTGTCGGAGCCCGACATCTCGATCTTGGGTGCGATGTCGACGAGCACGATGGCTCGCATACCCGGATCGAGACCGTCGAGGATTCGTCCACCAGCAGTAGTGAGCGCCGCCATGCCACCGAGCGAGGCTCCCACAACCGCCGGGTTGCCGAGTTCGACGCACCAGGCCTCGACGTCCTGACGGAACAACGGCCAGTCGTAGTTGCCGTTGGGGTCCCACCCGCTGTCACCGTGGCCGCGGTGGTCTGCGCTCACGGCGAAGAACCCAGCGTCTGCCAGGTCCTTCGCCGTGTTGCGCCACGAATGACGTGTCTGACCGCCACCGTGGAGGAGCAGCACGGCAGGCGCGCCATGGTCCCCGTAGGTGTCGGCAACGAGGCGAACCCCGTTACCTCCGATGACGGTCAGTTCGCTCATGCTCAGCCGCCGGAGGCCTCGGAGACCTTCTGCTTGCCCGCCGAGATCCACGGCATCATTGCACGGAGGTCGGAGCCGACCTTCTCGATCGAGTGCTCGCGGCCGGCCTTGCGGAGGGCGTTGAAGTTGGCGCGGCCAGCCTCGCTCTCGGCGATCCATTCCTTGGCGAACTTGCCGGTCTGGATCTCCTTGAGGATCTTCTGCATCATCTTCTTGGTGGCCGGCGTGATGATGCGCGGGCCACGCGTGACGTCGCCGTACTCGGCAGTGTCGGAGATGGAGTAGCGCATGCCAGCGATGCCCTCTTCGTACATGAGGTCGACGATGAGCTTCACCTCGTGAAGGCACTCGAAGTACGCCATCTCGGGCTGGTAGCCAGCCTCGGTGAGCGTCTCGAAGCCCGCCTGCACGAGAGCGGTGAGACCGCCGCACAGCACAACCTGCTCACCGAACAGGTCGGTCTCGGTCTCCTCGGCGAAGGTGGTCTCGATGACGCCGGCGCGGGTGCCGCCGATGGCGTCTGCGTACGACAGCGCAAGCTCACGCGCCTGACCCGATGCATCCTGCTCGACAGCGATGAGCGCCGGCACGCCGCCGCCCTCGGTGTAGGTGCGGCGCACGAGGTGGCCGGGGCCCTTCGGGGCGATCATGATGACGTCGACGGTCTTCGACGGGCGGATGCGCTTGAAGCGAATGTTGAAGCCGTGCGCGAACGCAAGCGCCTTGCCCTTGCGCATGTGCGGCTTGATGAACTCGTCGTAGGTGGCCTTCTGCTCCGTGTCGGGCATCGTGAGCATAATGACGTTGGCCCACTTGGCGGCCTCACCGATGCTCATGACCTTGAGGCCAGCAGCCTCGGCCTTCGCCTTGGAGGACGAGCCGTCGCGGAGGCCGACGACGACCTGCACACCAGACTCCTTGAGGTTCAGCGCGTGAGCGTGACCCTGCGAGCCGTAGCCGATGATGGCTACCTTGCGACCCTTGATGATTGACGGGTCTGCGTCCTTCTCGTAATACACCTTGGCTGCCATGTCAGCTGCCGTCCTTTCCGTGTGATCGGCGTTCAGCCGTTGTTGCCCTTGACGGCGCTGGTGCGCACATCTCGATCCAGTTTCGACAGCGCAATCCGGCCGGTGCGCTGCAATTCGATGATCCCGAATGGCCGGAGGAGGTCCTCGAAGTCATCCAACTTGTCGGGATGACCCTCGAGCGACACGGTGATGGCATCAGTGCCCACCGCGACGATCTTGCCCTCGAGGATCTGTACCAATTCACTGACCTGGCCGCGCTCTGCCGAGCCGGCGCGCACTGTTGCGAGGAACAGTTCGCGCTCGACGGCATGCCGCGGGTCGAGTTCGCTGATCTTGATGACGTCGATGAGTTTGAAGAGTTGCTTGACGATCTGCTCGAGCGGGGTGGTCTCGACATCGACCACGATGGTGATGCGAGACATGTTCTCGTCCTCTGCAGGCGCCACGGCGAGCGAGAAGATGTTGAAACCGCGACGGGCGAAGAGCGACGCCACGCGTGCGAGTACGCCGGGGCGGTTCTCGACGAGCACCGAGAGAATGTGGTGCTGGTTCTGGCTCATGCGAGGAACTTCCGCGTGTCGGCCTGCGACGGCGGGAGCAGAAGGTCGTCGTTGCTGTAGCCGGCGGGAACCATGGGGAAAACCTTTTCGCGTGCGTCGACCCGGAAGTCGATCACCACGGGTCGGTCGTTGATGGAGTTCGCCTTCTCGATCGCCGGTTCCACTTCCTCGGGCGACTCGACGCGGATGCCCACGCAGCCCATGGCCTCTGCCCACTTCACAAAGTCGGGCACCTCAGGCGACAGGTACACCTCGCTGTAGCGCTCCTCGTAGAACATCTCCTGCCACTGGCGCACCATGCCGAGGTAGGAGTTGTTGAGGATGGCGACCTTGACCGGGATGCGCTCGACGGCAGCCGTGACGAGTTCCTGAGCGGTCATCTGGAAGCAGCCGTCGCCGTCGATGGCCCACACCGTCTTGTCGGGGTGGCCGACCTTGGCGCCAATGGCTGCGGGGATGGAGAAGCCCATCGTGCCGAGGCCACCGGAGTTCACCCAGGTATAGGGCTCCTCGAACTGCCAGTACTGCGAGGACCACATCTGGTGCTGGCCGACGCCGGACACGAGGATGGTGCCCTTCGGGGCGAGATCGCGCAGTTTCTCCAGGCAGAACTGGGGCTTGAGTGCCTCACCCGGCTCGCTTGCCTCGTAGGCGAGCGGGAACTGCTCTTTCCACCCCGACACACGGCTGCGCCACGGTGCAACGTCGACCTGGGTCTCGCCGCTGGCGAGCAGTTCCTTGATGGCCTTGATGAGTTCCTCGATGACGAGGCGGCAGTCGCCCACGATCGGCACGTCGGGGCGGCGCACCTTGCCCTGCTCGGCCGGGTCGATGTCGACGTGGATGATCTTGGCCTCGGGGGCGAACGCCGCCACCTTGCCGGTGATGCGGTCGTCGAAGCGGGCACCGAGCGCAATGAGCAGATC
>CANIBN010000014.1 GCA_947465505.1 Acidimicrobiales bacterium
AACGGTGGCTTCAACTGTGCAGGCTGCCACGGTGGCATGAAGGCCACAGGCGGGCAGGCCCCGTACGCGCTCACCGACCCGAACACCGGCGAGGTGAAGGCAGTCAACTGGACCGCACCGGCGCTCGACACTGTGCTCTATCGCTACTCGGCTGACGAAGTGCGCTTCATCCTCACGTACGGACGACCGTTCTCGCCGATGTCGGCGTGGGGTACCGATGGTGGTGGCCCGATGAACGACCAGCAGCTCGACTGGCTCATCGAATACATCCGATCGATCCAGATCGCACCTGAAAACTGCGCAGTGGTCGACGCCAAGCCGTTCGACACCAAGCGTGGTCCGCAGTTCGGTGACCGCGAAGCAACGCCACCCGACCCTGCCCGTTGTGATGGCGGAGTCGTGCCCGCAAGTGTTTCCGAGGAAGTACAGAAGGCCGCCGAGGCTGATGTTGCCGAAGGCAAGTACAAGAGCATCGGCGAGGCGCTGTTTAGCTCCTCATACAAGGCTGGCAGTTTCTCCTGCGCCCGCTGCCACACCCGTGGATGGTCGTACGGCGATCCGAAGCAAACCGGTGGTGGAGCCCTGGGCCCCAACCTCACCGGTGGTTCGGTAGTTCGCCAGTGCGTGACGAAGGAACAGCTCACTGCCTTCCTGAAGGCAGGGTCGCACTACGGCTCGAAGTACTGCGAGAACGGTCAGGGCTCCGGCCGCATGCCGGGATTCGGTGGCGTGCTCACCGACAAGCAGTTGCAAGAAATCGTCGAATACGTGCGAGGACTCTGACCCCATGTTGTCAACTCTTCTCGGCATTGGATGGGCACCGGAATTCCACGGCGTCGTCATCATCATTGTTGCTGTCGTGGCGCTGCCCGGCACGATCTACCTCCTTGTCGGTACCAACGTTGGTGCGCGCCTCGGACTCCTGATCTCCCTCGCTGGTCTGTTCGGCTGGATGGCCACCATGGGCTTCATCTGGTGGGCGTACGGCATCGGCCTCAAGGGCAAAGACCCGGTTTGGAAGCCTTCAGAGGTGATCGTTGTCGACGCCGATCTCTCGGCGCTCGGTATCGGACCTTCGAGTGGCCTCGACTCCGACCCAAAGCTCCGCGCCATCGAGAACCAGAAGGCTCTCGCTGAGGATGGTTGGAAGAAGCTGTCCGACGACAGCCCGCAACGCGCTCTGGCAATCTCCGGTGCGGACGAAATCATCCAGAAGGAAGCGGAAGCATTCAAGGCGTCCGAGTACAAGGCAGTCGCCGTGTACGACAAGGGAGGCAAGCGCTACCCGCTCATCTTCGGTAGCGAAAAACTCGACTTCCTGGCGTTCTGGCACAAGCCGCACTACGCAATCGTCGAAGTGGGCATCGTCAACCCCGTGTACGCAGAGCCCGGCCGTGCGCCCCGTCTGCCAACCGTTGACGAGTCGAAGCCGCACGTGTACGTGAAGATGATCCGTGATCTCGGTGACCGACGGAAGAACTCGGCGTACATCGGTATCGGTTCGACGCTGATCTTTGCCGTGCTCTGCTGGCTCCTCCACAAGCGGGACCGCTTGGTCACCGCCAATCGTTCAGCAAAGGCCTGATCGATGAGCCAGTACCTCCCCGTCATCACGCTGATGGTGCTGGCGATCCTGTTCGGGGCACTCAGTTTCGTCGGCTCGCGCCTGCTTGCGCCTCGCCGACCGAGCGCCGCCAAGGAAGCACCCTACGAGTGCGGCATCGTGCCGTCCCGGGAGCCACCGGAACGCTTCCCGGTCGGTTTCTACGTGGTCGCGATGCTCTTCATCATGTTCGACATCGAGATCATCTTCCTGTACCCGTATGCCGTGGACTACCGCTACCTCGGAGTCTCTGCGTTCTGGACGATGTTCTCGTTCTCGATCGTGTTCTTCGCAGCGTTCGTGTATGTGATCGCTCGCGGTGCGCTCGACTGGGGTCCGCTCCGCAAGGAACGCCCGTTGAGTGCGGCGGTATCGCCGGCACGCACCACCACGTCAACCATTCGTCGCGTCGGGCTCGAGGGCCGCGACAGGGGAGCAGCTGCCTGAGATGGGTCTTCTACAGGACGTCCTCGACGAGGGTTTCAGCGGCATCCAGCACAACTTCATCACGGCAAAGCTCGAGGACCTCGTTCGCTGGTCGCGCGCTCGGTCCAGTTGGCCAGCGTCGTTCGGGTTGGCGTGCTGCGCTATCGAGATGATGGCCACCGGAGCAGCGCACTACGACATCTCACGGTTCGGCATGGAAGTGTTCCGTGCATCGCCGCGCCAGGCCGACATCATGATCGTGGCCGGTCGCGTCAGCCAGAAGATGGCCCCAGTGCTGCGTCAGGTGTACGACCAGATGATGGAACCCAAGTGGGTGATCTCCATGGGCGTGTGCGCCAGCAGTGGCGGCATGTTCAACAACTACGCCATCGTCCAGGGCGTTGATCAGGTGGTGCCGGTCGACGTGTACGCGCCGGGGTGCCCCCCAACACCCGAGACTCTGATTCACGCCATCGAGACCCTTCACGGCCTTATCGAGACCGGCGAACTGCTGAAGCGTCGATCTGCCTCTGGTTCTGGCGCAAACGTTCACGTTGAGGCTGCACCCGTGCCGGCTCAGCCCGTTCCCGTGATGCTCGGGACTCGTTGAGCCATGGATCTGCTTCATGGATGTCCCACGGGTGATTCGCGCGGTCAGGCGACCGTGTTCGCCAGCGTTGAGCAGTACCTACCGCTCGTAAAGAAGTTGGCCGACGACGGCTACAACATGTGCTCCGACCTGACGGCGGTCGACTACCTCACCCACCCCGGTCGCGCACTGCCCGAGGGCGTGGAGGCAAAGCGTTTCGAGTTGGTGGTCAACCTGCTGTCGCTCGACGACCGCAAGCGCCTTCGGGTGCGGGTCCAGCTCGAGGACGGCCAGAGCGCACCGTCGCTGTTCGATCTTTACCCGGGCACCGAGGCAATGGAGCGTGAGGTGTTTGACATGTACGGCATCGCATTCACGAACCACCCCGACCTCACGCGCATCTTGATGCCCGAGGACTGGGATGGTCATCCGCTGCGCAAGGACTACGAGTTGGGTCAGATTCCCGTGCAGTTCAAGCAGGTCAACTCATGAGCCTTGTCCAGCAGACCAACGAGGGCGGACAGGAACTCGGTGCCCGCAGCGAGCTCACCGCCAAGGAACTCCTGCGCGAGGTCGGTTCGGTACTGCGCATGAGCGAGGCCGAGGCCGCAGCTCTGGCGCTCGACGAGATCGATCCCACCACCGATCAGACCATGATCATCAACATGGGGCCCCAGCACCCCAGCACGCACGGCGTGCTGCGGCTGATGCTCGAGCTCCAGGGCGAGACGGTGCTTCGCTGCAAGCCAATCATCGGTTACCTGCACACCGGTATGGAGAAGACCGCCGAGCAGCTCAGCTACATGCAAGGTGGCACCAACGTCACCCGCATGGACTACCTGAGCCCGCTGAACAACGAACTCGTCTTCTCACTCGCCGTCGAGAAACTGCTTGGCATCGAGGGCGACATCCCCGAGCGCGCTGTGTGGATGCGCATGCTGCTCTCTGAGCTCAACCGCATGTCCAGCCATCTGCTCTTCATGGCAACCAACGGCATGGACCTCGGTGCCGTGTCGATGATGATCTACGGCTGGCGCGAGCGTGAGCAGGTGCTCCGCTTCTTCCAGAAGGTCACCGGCCTGCGGATGAACCACAACTTCATCCGTCCCGGTGGAGTGGCCGCAGACCTCACGCCAGGGTGGCGAGACGACGTGCTGAGCATCCTCGAAGAGGTTGAGCCCCGCCTCGACGAGTACGACGTGCTGATGACCGGACAGCCCATCTGGCGCGAGCGCCTCCAGGGCGTCGGCGTCATCACGCAGCAGGAAGCCATTGCGCTGAGCGCAACCGGGCCAACCCTTCGATGCACGGGCCTGCCGTGGGACCTGCGCCGCGATCAGCCCTACCTGCGCTACGACGAACTCGACTTTGACGTCATCGTCGGCTCGTACGGCGATGCCTTCGACCGCTACGCAATTCGTCTCAACGAGATCCGCGAGTCGATCCGCATCGTGCGGCAGATCCTTGAGCGCATGCCGAGCGGTGACTACCGCATTCAGGACAAGAAAGTCACGCCACCTCCGCGAGCACGTATCGACGAGTCGATGGAAGCGCTCATCCACCACTTCAAGATCTTCACCGAAGGATTCAAGGTTCCCGAGGGCGAGGTCTACGTGGCCATCGAGAGCCCGCGTGGTGAGATCGGCTGCTACATCGTCTCGGACGGCACCTCCACGCCGTACCGCATGCACATGAGGGCTCCTTCGTTCGTGAATATCCAGTGTCTCCCGCACATGATGCGCGGCGGTCTCGTTGCAGACGCCGTTGCCGTCATCTCCTCGGTGGACCCGGTGCTCGGTGAGGTGGACCGCTGATGAGCAGACTCAACGCAGCGAACCTCGAGATCGCGCGCGAGATCATGAGCAGGTACCCGGTTGTCCGGTCTGCAACGATCCCGCTGCTGCACCTCTCGCAGGAGCAGAACGGCTACGTCACCCGTGAGGCGATGCAGCAGATTGCCGAACTCGTGGAGTCCACGGCCGCCGAGGTGTACGGAACGGCCTCGTTCTACGAGATGTTCAAGTTCGAGCCCATTGGCAAGTACTGCGTCAACATCTGCCGCAGCATCTCCTGTCACCTCGTGGGCGGCGACGATCTTGTGGAGCACGCAGAACACGTTCTCGGCATCAAGCCGGGAGGCACCACCGCCGACGGCCTGTTCACGCTCGAAGCCGTGGAGTGCATGGCCGCTTGTACCGAGGGCCCCACACTGCAGGTGAACTACCGCCACCGCTTCCGCGTCACGCACCAGGACTTCGATCAACTCATCGACGACCTGCGCGCCGGTCGCCTCGACGCAGAGATCCCCCCGCACGGAACCCTGGCGCGTGAGCGCCAGCACATCCCTGCAGACAAGGCAGCGGGCAACGTGAGCCCGGACACGCCAATCACCCCGGCGTGGATGGAGGCAGCACAATGACCACGTATCCCTGGGCCGCTGGGTACGTTGCGGGCGACCGTCCGCAGATCGTCACCAGCCGCTTCCACTACGAGGACTCCTACACGCTCGAGCGCTATCTCGCGTCGGGCGGCTACGAGGGTTTGAAGGCGGCGCTGGCGAAGGCCGCACCTGCGGTGCATGAGGACGTCAAGGGTGCCACGGTGCTCGGTCGCGGTGGCGCCGGATTCCCCGCCGGGACCAAGTGGGGCCTCACGCCTGCCGGCAAGTACCCGCGTTATCTCGTGGTGAACGGCGACGAGTCAGAGCCCGGCACCTATAAGGACCGCCTGCTCATGGAGCGCGATCCGCACCAGCTCATCGAGGGCTGCCTCATTGCCTGCTACGCAGCCGGCCTGTCGCAGTGCTTCCTCTACATCCGTGGCGAGATGGCATTGGCTCACGAGCGCGTCGGTCGTGCGCTCAACGAGGCCTATGCCGCTGGCTACGTCGGCAAGAACATCCTCGGCACGAAGTTCTCCGTCGACATTGCGCTGCACTGGGGCGCTGGCGCCTACGTGGTGGGCGAGGAAACTGCGCTCATCGAGTCGCTCGAGGGCAAGCGTGGAGAGCCGCGGCTGAAGCCGCCGTACTTCCCCGCAGCGATCGGGCTCTATGGTCAGCCCACCATCGTGAACAACGTCGAGACGCTGTCCAACCTGCCGTGGCTCCTGTGCAACGGCGTCGAGGCCTACACCGCAATCGGCACGCAAACCTCACCCGGTACGCGCATGGTTGCAGTCTCTGGACACGTGAAGCGTCCCGGTGTGTACGAGATCATCAACGGCACCACCACATTCCGCGATCTTCTGTACGGCGACGAGTTCTGCCAGGGCATCCGCAACGGCAACGAACTGAAGGCGTTCGTGCCCGGCGGAGGCTCGGCCCCGTGGTTCACGCCCGAGCAACTCGACCTCCCGTTCGAGGGGCGCCTCGTCGGCGCTGCCGGTTCCATGCTCGGCTCGGGCGCCATCATGGTGATGGACTCCACCACCGACATTCCCAAAGCAGCGCTGTCACTCACTCGCTTCTACGCACACGAGAGCTGCGGGCAGTGCACGCCGTGCCGTGAAGGCGGAACGTGGCTCGAGCGCATCCTCTCCCGCATCTGCGACGGCCACGGAACCTCATCAGATCTCGACCTCCTCATCGAGGTCGGTACCTCGATCTGCCCGGGCGACTTCCCGCATGCATCCAGCACCAAACTCGGGCTCGAGGCAACTCCGTTCCCGTACAAGATGACGACCATCTGCTTCGTCGGACCCTCTGCGTACGCGCCGGTCCACTCCGCACTCACGCTGTTCCGTGAGGAGTTCGAGGCCAAGATTGTGAAGCGCACCTCTATTCCCGTGACGGTGGGGCACTGATGACTGATACCGCATCCACCGCCGAGCAGCCCGAGGCACCGGCACCCGATCCCAACGCGGTGCAGGTGACCATCAACGGCGTCGCTCACACTGCCCGCAAGGGGCAGTTGGTCATCGAGGCCGCAGCAGAGGCTGGCGAGTACATCCCGCGGTTCTGCTACCACGAGCGCATGGCGCCCGTTGGAAAGTGCCGCATGTGTCTCGTCGAGGCCGACAGCGGTCGCGGGCCGGCCGTCACGGTGTCCTGCATGGTGCAGGTAGCACCGGACATGAAGATCAACACCGAGTCGCCCACGGTGAAGCGCATGCAGGAAGGTGTGCTTGAGCTACTGCTCGCCAACCACCCGCTCGACTGCCCGGTGTGCGACAAGGGTGGCGAATGCCCGCTGCAGGACCAGGCGTTCTCACACGGACCCGGTGAGAGCCGGTTCGTCGAGGAGAAGCGCCACTACGAGAAGCCGATCCCGATCAGCGAGCTCGTGTTCCTCGACCGTGAGCGGTGCATCCTCTGCGATCGCTGCACGCGCTTCGCGTCCGAGGTGGCTGGCGATCCGCTCATCCACTTCACCTCGCGCGGCAACAACACGCAGGTGAACACCTTCCCCGACGAGCCGTTTGCCTCGTACTTCTCGGGTAACACCGTGCAGATCTGCCCGGTCGGCGCGCTCACCGCGAAGCCGTACCGCTTCAAGGCACGTCCGTGGGACCTCGACCAGACGGAGTCCACCTGCACGTCATGCGCAGTGGGATGTCGCACGGTGGTGCAGTCCAGCCGCGACGAGGTGCTGCGCTACCAAGGTGTCGACAACGACGCAGTGAACTGGGGTTGGCTCTGCGACAAGGGTCGCTTCGGCTTTGAGGCAACGAACAGCGAATCGCGCCTGCAGGGTCCGGCTATTCGCTCGGGCGATGGCTTCACGTCCGTCGGCTGGAACGATGCGCTCGACCAGGCAGCAACGCTCATCAAGGCCGCTGTAGCCGCCGGTGGCGCAAGCGCTGTCGGTGTCATCGGTGGTGCACGTGGCACGAACGAGGATGCCTACGCGTGGGCACGGCTTGCACACGACGTCATCGGTACCCCGAACGTCTACGCACATCTCGCAGATGCGCTTCGCTCGGAGATCCTCGAGATGCCGCGCGCAACGATCAACGAGGCTGCCTCGGCCACCACGATCGTCCTGCTCGCTCCAGACCTCAAGGAAGAACTGCCGGTGCTCTACCTCCGCCTGCGCGACGCAGCGGAGAAGAAGCGCAGCCGAATCATCGAGTTCACGGCGCGCAAGAGTGGTCTGTCGAAGTACGCCTGGAAGTCGATCGTGTCCCGCCCCGGTGACGAGGTAGAGGCCGTCCGTCAGGCACTCACCGAACCCGAGATCGCCGCACAGATTGCCAAGGGCGATGTGGTGGTCGTCGCCGGCAAGGCAAACCTCGCCGCACTCGGCACGCTGCAGACCGATGCCATCCTGAAGGTGCTCGAGGCAGCGCCGGGCGCCAAGGTGCTCCCTGCCTACCGTCGCGGAAACATCGTCGGCGCCGTGCAACTCGGCATGAACCCCGGCCCCGGCGGAAACTCCACCGCGAAGATCCTCGCGGACGCTGCTGCGGGCACCGTGAAGTGCCTCGTGCTGCTTGGCGTCGATCTGGTGTCGGACTTCCCCGATGCGCAGACCGTCGAACGTGCACTGTCGAGCGGTGTCTCGATCATTGCGGTGGATACCTTCCTGTCACCGACTGCCCAGCGCGCCAACGTGGTGCTCGCTGCTGCCGCGGCCGGCGAGAAGAACGGCACCGTCACCAACATCGAGGGACGTGTGCAGACCGTTGCACAGAAGATCAACGTTGCCGGTACGAGCCGTCCGGACTGGATGATTGCTACCGAACTCGCTGCTCGACTCGGCAAGGATCTCGGCTTTACGTCGGTCGACTCGGTCACCGAAGCCATCGCCGCCAGCGTTCCGGCCTACGCAGATATCACGCCCACAGCACTGAAGTCTGCCCGCGACGGCCTGCTCGCTGTTCCCACACCGAGCGCATCGCTGCAGCCGAGTGGGCAGCAAGCGGAACCGGCGAACGGGTACGACTACCGCCTCATCGTGTCGAGGGAGTTGTACGACCTCGGTATCAACAACCAAATGTCCCCGTCGCTTGCGGGTCTCGCCCGCGGCTTGCGACTGCACATGCACCCGTCGGATCTCGAGCGCGTTGGTGTCGCTGACGGCGCCTCGGTACGTATCACTACCGAGCGCGGCGCCAAGGTCGTCACCGTGCACGGCGATGCTGGTCTCGCACGCTGGACTGTCTGGATGCCGTTCAACCAGCCGGGAGGCAGCGTGAACGATCTGATCTCCGCCTCCGGCCTCGTGGCCGATGCCCGAATCGAGACCGTCTGATGTTCGCACTCGATCCGCTTCTCACCGGAGACGTCACCTGGGGTGACTTCGGTGTGGTCGCCGTCAAGGTCGGCGTGTCCTTTGTTGTTTTGCTCGTCGCCACGATGTTCATGGTGTGGTTCGAGCGCAAGGTGATCGCCGGCATGCAGAACCGCATCGGGCCGAACAAGGCCGGCCCGTTCGGTCTGCTCCAGACACTCGCCGACGGCACGAAGCTGTTCTTCAAGGAAGACCTGCTGCCCGAGCGGGCGGACAAGTTCGTGTTCCGTCTCGCTCCCTACCTGTCGTTCGTACCGGCGTTCCTTGCGTTCTGCATCATCCCCGTTGGTGGCGACTTCTCCAATGGCAACGCCGGTCGAGTGAAGCTTTTCGGCCACAGCACACTGCTGCAGGTGGCCGATCCGCCGGTCGGCATGCTGCTCGGTCTGGCGCTCAGCTCGATTGCCGTCTACGGCATCATGCTCGCCGGTTGGTCCAGTGGGTCGAAGTACCCGCTGCTTGGCTCGGTGCGTGCATCGGCACAGATGGTGAGCTACGAGGCGGCACTCGGTCTCTCCGTCGCAACGATCTTCCTCCTCGCCGGCACCATGTCCACGAACGGCATCGTGTCCGGACAGGGCTCGCTGCGGAACTGGAATATCGTCGCCACGGGCGTCGTGCCCTTCGTGATCTTCCTGCTCGCAGCCACGGCAGAACTCAACCGGCCGCCGTTCGACCTCGTCGAGGCCGAGCAGGAACTCGTCGGTGGCTTCAACACCGAGTACTCCTCGATCCGATTCGCGCTGTTCTTCCTCGCCGAGTTCATGAACACCATGACGATGAGCGCCATCATCGTCACCCTGTTCCTCGGTGGACCGCAGCCGATCAGCATCGGTAGTTGGACCGCAGACGTGCACCTCGGGCCGTTCACCGGAACCTTCTGGTTCCTCGCCAAGGTGCTCGTGTTCCTCTACATCTACATCTGGTTCCGGGCCACACTGCCCAGGCTCCGCTACGACCAACTCATGGACCTCGGCTGGAAGATCCTGATCCCGATCGCTCTGGCCTGGTTCATGGCACTCGCCGGACTCAAGGTTGCGCAGAACGCAGGCTGGAGTGGCGGGGCTCAGGCACTGGGGATGGTGGTAGGAGCAGCGATCATCTTTGCGTGCTTCGGCCTGCTGAGGATGGCCACAAAGGTGAGTGCTCGGGTACGCGCCGAGGAAGGGGCGATGTTCTGATGGGACTCCTCGAAGGGTTCGCGATCACCGCACGCCAGCACCGGTTCTTCGGTGGCGAGCGGGTCACCAATGAGTACTCGGGCGGCCGCACACGCGACCAGCACGACCAGAAGGAAGCCAAGCCCGATCGGGTGCACGGACGTCACGTGCTCAACCGGTACGAGGACGGCATGGAGAAGTGCATCGGCTGCGAACTGTGTGCCGGTGTGTGCCCCGCAAAGTGCATCTACGTGCGCGGCAAGGACAACGATCCCGAGAACCCCACCTCCCCAGGCGAGCGATTCGGTTTCGTCTACGAGATCAACTACCTGCGGTGCATCCACTGCGACCTGTGCGTAGAGGCATGCCCCACCGAGGCGATCACCGAATCCAAGTTGTTCGAGTTCTCCTTCACCAATCGCAAGGACGCGATCTACACCAAGGCAGAACTGGTTGTGGGCGACGACGGCAAGCCACAGCAGATGCCCTGGGAAGACTGGCGCGAGGGCGACGACAAGAACACGTCGGCTTGGATGCGCGCAACAGCGCCCGCCGGAGCGGCCGAATACGAGGGCCAGGTTGGCTGGAGCGGTGAGCTCGGTTACGGCGTGCGTGCACCCGAGCCGGCTCAGCCCGAGCGCGATGCAGCGCCCAAATCGGTGCGGGCGGTGGGCCGATGATCGAGATCATCGTGTTCATCGCTGCCAGCCTTATGGTGCTCGTTGGCGCGCTCGGGGTCATCCTGCGCACCAACCCCGTCCATGCTGCGCTCAGCCTCGTGCTCACGCTGTTCGGCGTGGCGGTGCACTTCGTGTCGATGGAGGCCCACTTCCTCGCAGCCGTGCAGGTCATCGTGTACGCCGGTGCAATCGTCGTGCTCTTCCTCTTCGTCATCATGTTGCTCGGCGTCGACAAGGCTGAAGACCTGCGCACCGAGCCGATGCTCCGTCAGCGCTACCTCGGTCCACTCGTCGGTGTCGGCGTGCTCGGCCTCGTCGGGGCTGCGATTCTCGTCGCACGAAGCCGCACCATCGTGAAGAGTGTCGAGGGTCTGGACACCGTCGGCCACGACGCCAACGTGAAGCAGCTCGCACGCTCGCTTTTCTCGGATTACGTGTTCGCCTTCGAGCTCACCTCGGTGCTGCTCGTGATCGCAGTGGTTGGCACCGTGCTCCTCGCCCGGCGCCCCAACAAGGGGTTGCAAGCCGCTCGTGAGAAGGCCGGGGTGAGTTCGTGATCGCCGTCGCCAACGTCACGCCCACGTGGTACCTCCTGCTGGCTGCAGCGCTGTTCGCGCTCGGCTGCACCGGCGTCCTCGTTCGCCGCAACCCGCTCGTGATGTTCATGTGCATCGAACTGATGCTCAACGCGGTCAACCTCTCGTTCGTGGCCTTCTCCCGTACCTACGGGGACATCAAGGGCCAGACCACGGTGTTCTTCGTGCTCGTCGTGGCAGCCGCTGAGGTGGTTGTCGGCCTGGGCATCGTCGTAGCCATCCTCCGGCGCCGTCCGAGCGCGAACGCCGACGACATTGCAGAGCTGAAGGGCTGACCGGATCATGCTCAACGTCATCTGGTTGATTCCGCTGCTCCCGCTGAGCGGCTTTGCCATCAACGTGGTCCTCGGCCGCAAGCTCGGGGACCCAAAGTCTGGATACCTCGCCGCAACGATGTGCGGCGTCGCGTTCATCCTCACGCTCGCCACCTATTTCGACCTCCTCTCCAAGACCGAGGAGGAGCGCCACCATGTCTCCACGATCTTCTCGTGGATCCCGGTCGGCGGGCTGAAGATCGATGCAGCGTTCCTCGCCGACCCGTTGAGCATCACCATGGCGCTCTTCATCACGGGCATCGGCACGCTCATCCACCTCTATGCCATCGGCTACATGCACGGTGACCCGAAGTTCTCGAAGTTCTTCATCTACCTGAACCTGTTCGCCTTCTCGATGCTCATGCTCGTGCTCGGCGAGAACATGCTGGTCACGTTCCTCGGCTGGGAGGGCGTGGGCACGTGTTCGTACCTGCTCATCAGCTTCTGGCACACGCGTGACAGCGCGGCTACCGCCGGCAAGAAGGCCTTCGTCACCAACCGCGTCGGTGACTGGGGCTTCATGATCGCGATGTTCCTCGCGTTCCAAGCGGTCGGCTCGCTGTCCTACAGCGTGCTGAACAGTGCGGCGGAGGGCGGCACCCTGGCCCGCTCCACCGGAACGGCCATCACGATGATGCTGTTCATCGGCGCCTGCGGGAAGAGCGCACAGCTACCGCTGTACATCTGGCTCCCAGACGCCATGGAGGGCCCAACTCCGGTATCGGCGCTCATCCACGCAGCCACCATGGTTACTGCGGGCGTCTACCTCATGGTGCGCGTCAACCCGGTGATCGCCACGGCCTTCACCTGGGCCCCGGCCATCATCGCGATCGTGGGTGCGGCCACAGCGCTCTTCGCAGCAACTGTCGCGGTGGCGCAGAACGACATCAAGAAGGTGCTCGCGTACTCCACGGTGAGCCAGCTCGGCTTCATGTTCCTTGCGGTGGGTTGTGGTGCCTACACAGCCGCCATCTTCCACATGATCACCCACGCCTTCTTCAAGGCGCTGCTGTTCCTCGGCTCTGGCTCGGTGATCCACGGGATGCACCACGAGCAGGACATGCGCAAGATGGGTGCTCTGCGCAAGCTGATGCCGATCACCGCGGGAACGTTCATCATCGGCTGGCTTGCCATCGCTGGTGTGCCGCCGTTCGCAGGTTTCTGGAGCAAGGACGAGATCCTGCTGTCTGCGTGGGCTCACCCCACCAACACCGGTCTGTACCGCGTGCTCTGGGGTGTTGCGCTCGTCACCGCACTGCTCACCGCGTTCTACATGACCCGCCAGGTCATCATGGTGTTCTTCGGCAAGGCTCGCTGGGAGGACCACTCCGAGGAGCACGGCGCACACGGCGACTTCAAGCCGCACGAATCGCCCGCCATCATGCTGCTCCCGCTTGTGGTGCTCTGTGGCCTCTCGATCGTCGGTGGAGTGCTGAACCTGCCGTTCACCGACTCGACTAAGCGTCTCCTGTCGTGGCTGGAGCCGGTGATCCATTTCGGTGAGATCGAGGGCCATGCTTCTGCCGGCGTGAAGTGGGGGCTCGCAGTCGGGACTGCGGCGCTCTGCATCGCCTCGATGGGCGTCGCCTACCTCGTGTATCAGCGCAACAAGATCAAGGCGATCGAGCCGCAGATCCTCGCCGACGGCTGGCGCTACGACCGCTTCGTGTCGTGGTTCATGGGCAAGCCCGGCCGTCAGGCATTCGAGGCAGCTGCATGGGCAGACCGCACGATCGTCGACGGCGCAGTAAACGGTGTTGCTACGACAGTTCGTCGCACTGGCGGAGTCATCCGTCGCACCCAATCGGGCTTCGTGCGCAACTACGCGTTGCTCATCGGCGGAGGTGTTGTGCTCATGCTCGCCTGGTTCTTCCTCCGAGCCGTGGGGGTGTTCGGGTGAGCGAGTCAACGTCGTTCCCGATCCTCACCGCACTGGTGCTCACTCCCGCTATTGGGGCCGTGGTCGTCAGTGCCATCAGCAAGCGCCGACCCGAGCTGGTGAAGCTCGCAGCGCTCGCCTTCAGCGGTATTACCGCAGCAATGTCGATCTGGTTGCTTTGCACGTTCAAATCCGGCGAGGCCGGGATGCAGTTCGTGTCGAAACATTCGTGGATCAAGGCCTGGGGTATCTCCTGGAACCTCGGTGTCGACGGCATCTCGATCTTCCTCGTCGTGCTCACAGGCTTGCTGTGGCCCATTGCACTGCTGGGTGCCGATGCCCATCACGACGAGAAGCCGTACGCGGCATGGCTACTCATCCTGCAGGCAGGAGTCATGGGCTCGTTCATGAGCCAGGACCTCTTCTTGTTCTTCGTGTTCTTCGAGATCGTGCTCGTGCCGATGTACTTCCTCATTGGGCGATGGGGCTACGAGGGCCGTATCTACGCCGCCACGAAGTTCTTCCTCTACACCATGGTCGGCTCGGCGCTCATGCTGGTCGGTCTCGTTACCACGGCGCTGCTCGCTCGACGCGACATCGGCCACATGACGTTCGATATCCACGAGATCGCAACAGGATCACACTTCGCCGCGAGCACCGGTCGGTGGCTTTTCCTGGCCTTCGCCATCGCGTTTGCCGTCAAGGTGCCGCTGTTCCCGCTGCACACCTGGCTGCCCGACGCGCACACCCAGGCACCCACCGCCGGCTCGGTCATCCTTGCCGGTGTGCTGCTGAAGCTGGGCACCTACGGCCTGCTGCGGTTCAACGTGTTCCTCTTCCCCGAGGCCTCCCGCTACTTCCGCCCGGTCCTCCTCACGCTGTCCGTCATCGGCATCCTCTACGGGGCTGTGGTGGCGACGATGCAGAAGGACCTCAAGCGACTCGTGGCGTACTCCTCGGTCGCCCACCTCGGCTTCATCGTGCTCGGCACCTTTGCGTTCACCTCGAGCGCCGCCAGTGGCAGCGTGATGCAGATGATCAACCACGGCGTGTCCACCGGCGCGTTGTTCCTCATGGTGGGCATGATCAGCGAGCGCCGCCACACACGCGAGATCTCGCAGCTGAAGGGTCTCCAGAAGGTCGCACCGATCTTTGCCGTGGTGTTCACCGTGGTGATGCTCTCCTCGATCGGTGTGCCCGGCCTGAACGGCTTCGTCGGCGAGTTCCTCATCCTCATCGGCACCTTCCTCACGGCTCGCTGGTGGGCCGTGGTCGCCGCTACCGGCGTCATCCTCGCGGCGCTGTATCTGCTCTGGGCCTACCAGCGCGTCTTCCACGGCGAGCCGGACGAGGCAAACAAGTCCTTCCGCGAACTCACCTTGCGTGAGGGTCTGGTGATCCTTCCGATGATCGCTGCGATCTTCTTCTGCGGCGTGTACCCGAAGGCCATGCTCGACCGAATCGAGCCGAGTGTGAAGGAACTGATCGCTCACGTCGAGGAGAAGACCGGCTATCAGGAACCGGTGCCCGTCGCCGTGCCTGTCGCCGAGCACGAGCCGAAGGAGGGTGAGGAATGAACCTCCTGCTCGCCCCGATGCAACAGGCAGAGAAGCTTGCCTCCCCGAGTGTGAACTGGGGTTCGCTCACGCCGCTCCTCGTGCTGCTCGGAACTGGTCTGGTGCTGCTCGTCGGCGCTGCGCTCAGCCCCCGCCCTTGGAAGCGCGGCATGTACGCAACGATGACGGCCGGCGCCGCTATCGCTGCGGGTGTCCTGCAGTTCGTGCTGTGGAGCGGCACCGTGCACCACGGTCCGAAGGCACTGGTGAAGGACGCCATCGTTGTCGATGGCCCCAGCCTGTTCATCGGTATCTCGATCTGCGCGGCGCTCCTGCTTGCGGCGCTCGTCACTGACAACTACCTCCGTCGTGAGGACATCGACAGCCCAGAGGTGTATGGCCTGTATCTCATGGCTGCACTCGGCGGACTGGTGATGGCGGCATCGAACGACCTCATCGTGCTGTTCCTCGGCCTCGAGACCCTGTCGATTGCGCTCTACGTGCTCGCAGCGGCACATCGCAAGCGCATCGAGTCCCAGGAGGCCGGCCTCAAGTACTTCGTACTCGGTGGGTTCTCCTCGGCGTTCTTCCTCTACGGCATCGCACTGATCTACGGCGCAACGGGCACCACCAAGCTCCGTGGAACCGAGTCGATCAAGACGGCGCTCTCGCTCGTGGTGGAGACGGACAAGAACCGCGCCCTGCTCGTTGTTGGCGTTGCTCTGCTGCTCGTCGGCCTCGCGTTCAAGGTGGCCGCCGTGCCGTTCCATTCGTGGACGCCCGATGTGTATCAGGGTGCTCCCACGCCGGTCACTGGCTTCATGGCTTCGGCCGCGAAGGCGGCGGCATTCGGTGCACTGCTCCGCTCGGTCGTGCTCTCCATGCCCGAATTGCGCGACGACTGGCGTCCGGCCATCTGGGTGCTCGCCATCCTCACGCTGGTAGTCGGGTCGATCCTCGCCGTAGTGCAGACGAACGTAAAGCGCATGCTTGCGTACTCGTCGATCAGTCATGCCGGGTTCATCCTCGTCGGCATCGAGGCCGCGGCACACGGCGGCGAGTCGGGCAACCGGGGCGTTGCCTCGATCCTGTTCTATGTGCTGACCTACGCCGTACTGGTCAGCGGAACCTTCGCCGTGGCGACACTCGTGGGTCGCAGTGGCGATGCAGCACACAGCCTTGATTCCTACAAGGGACTCGGCAAGCAGCGGCCACTTCTGGCGCTCACCCTCACGGTCTTCCTGCTCGCTCAAGCCGGTGTGCCACTCACGTCCGGATTTGTGGCGAAGTTCAGCGTGATCACCGCTGCTGCAGATGCGAACAGCTATGCCATCGCGATCATCGCCATGCTGTCGGCAGTCATCGGTGCGTTCCTCTACCTCCGCATCATCGTCAGCATGTTCCTCGAAGAAGGTGACGCTGAGGGCGACAAGGTTGCGATCCCGTTCGGTACCGGACTGGCCGTGGCCATCTCGGCTGCCTTCACCCTCGTGGTCGGCTTCTTCCCCGGCTGGCTGCTCACGCTCGCCAAGGACGCTGCAGGCCGCCTCTTCTAAGGGCGGTAACGACGTCGGCTACTGGCCGTCGTCGAGTTGGCGGACGTAGTCGTCAAGCGCAGCGACGAAGCGATCGAGATACGCAGCGAACTGCTCGCGCTCTTCCTGACTGAACGATTCGAGCATCGCCTTCAGCGTTGCCCGACGAAGCTCGACGATTGCGCGGTGCCGCACGCGCCCGGCCGACGTTGCCGACACCATCACCACTCGGGCATCACCTTCACAGGTGGTGCGCTCGGCGATACCTGCCTTGACGAGTCGCTGCACTGCACGGGTGGCAGTGGACGGATCAACGCGGAGCGCATCGGCGAGTTCGCTCATCCGCCAGGCGTCGCGGGCAACGAGCAGCTCGAGGGTGTCCACCTGGCCGGGCTCGAGGGCGTTCTCGCCCGAGCCGAAGAGATGGTCGCGCAGCACGCCCATGGCAGCGCCACGGCGCAACTCTTTCCACGCCGCCCCGATGCGGCTGTCGAGTGTGCCCTGCTCCGGGCTGGTGCGAGCCATGATCGTTGTAAGTTAGCCAGATGAGCGAGGTTGGGCCCGATCCGGGGGACGGAACGACGTCGCCGCTCGAGGCGCTCGGTGTCCTCGCGAACCAGGACGTCATGGTGACGCCCTCTCTGCGCCATCTCGAGCTGTACACGCTGAGAGGCCTGCTCACGATCCTGTGGCACGAGCCAACCGGCGAGGCAGCCAAGGCAGCGCCGAGCGCCGTAGTGCTCGCTGGGGGCGCCATGGGCGGCCTCCTCGGTCCAGCCAACGGCCTGTACCACCGTCTGGGCGAGACACTGGCGGCACAAGGGGTGCCAACCATCCGGGTGAGCTACCGGCGCCCCAACGATCTCGACGCCTGCACCCTCGACGTTGCCGCGTGCGTCCAACTGCTCGTGGGTACCGGAACCGAGCGGGTAGTGGTGATGGGCCACAGTTTCGGTGGCGCAGTGGCAGTGAGGGCTGGCGTAGCGCTCCCCGAGCACGTGGCCGGCGTGGTTACCTTCGCCACCCAATCGGCCGGCTGTGAGGTGGCCGGTGGCCTTCGGGGTCGGCCGTTCCTGCTGTTCCACGGAGATCGAGACGAGATCCTCCCCCCAGAGTCGAGCGAGATCGTCGTTGCCATGGCGGGTTCAGGAGACCTCGTGAGGCTTCCCGGCGACGGTCACCTGCTGGCCCGTAGCGAGGACATCATCTGGCAACGGCTCTGGGAATGGCTGCCAGACGTACTCAGCACGACGGGCGAGACCGGTGTGGGCGGCGCCCCAGACGGTCGCTAGCATTTGCACGCCCGCCCAGATAGCTCAGTCGGCAGAGCATTTCACTCGTAATGAAAAGGTCGAGGGTTCGATTCCCTCTCTGGGCTCTGTACTTATGGTCGGCCATAGCCGCCGCTTCGCTTCGGCATAGGCCTCCTGTGGCTCGTCGCTAGCGCTTCCCTCGCCACGTGCTGATGGTCGGGACTGGCCTCCGCTTCGCTTTGGCCGCTCCCTCCTGTTCGCTGCGGCTAGCGCCGCGACGAACCGTGGGGTTCGGACCCGTCGGGTAGGTTCTTCCTGTGTCCTCTGACAAGACCGTTAGCCCCGAGTCGGTGGCAACCTTCCGACAGTTCCTCGACCGAAACCAGCGCCAGAACCCTGACGTTCCGGGGGGAGTCGACGGCCACGGTGGAGGCCACCACACGGCGGTCGGCACCACGGCCCTTGCACTCGGAGCGCTCGGCGTCGTGTACGGCGACATCGGCACGAGCCCGCTCTACTCGCTGAAAGAAGCGTTTACGGAAAAGTCTCATGTGCTTTCCGTGGACCGCATCAACATCTTTGGTGTCTGCTCACTGGCCTTCTGGTCGCTGCTCATCATCATCTCGGTGAAGTACCTCCTCTTCGTGATGAAGGCAGACAACCGCGGCGAGGGCGGAATCCTGGCGCTCACCGCACTCGTCATGCCGAAACGAAGTCGTGGAGTGCAGAAGGCTGGCTTTCTTGTCTCGCTCGGGGTGTTCGGCACGGCACTGCTCTATGGCGACGGAATCATCACCCCAGCGATCTCGGTACTGAGCGCGGTCGAGGGGCTTGAGGTGGTCTCCACCTCGTTCAACTCGTGGGTCATCCCGATCGCGATCGTCATCATCGTTGGCCTGTTCCTCGTGCAGAGCCGCGGTACCGGAGCCGTGGGCAAGGTCTTTGGTCCGGTGATGATCGTCTGGTTCGCCACCATCGCCCTGCTCGGCATCTCCAAGATCATCCACGCACCGGAGATCTTCCAGTCGGTCAACCCCTACTACGCCGTGCAGTTCTTCACTCACGAAAGCGGAAAGGCATTCCTCTCGCTCGGGTCGATCTTCCTCGTCGTCACCGGTGGCGAGGCGCTCTACGCCGACATGGGTCACTTCGGCCGCAAGCCGATCATGATCGGTTGGTACGCCATGGTGCTGCCTTCGCTGCTGCTCAACTATTGGGGCCAGGGCGCATTCCTGTTGAAGAACCCCGAGGCCATCGAGAGTGCGTTCTTCCGCATGGCACCCGACGCGCTGCGACTTCCTGTCGTCATCATCGCCACCCTTGCCACCATCATCGCCTCGCAGGCGCTCATCTCGGGTGTGTTCTCACTCACGGCACAGGCTGTTCAGTTGGACTACCTGCCCCGTATCGCAATTCGCCACACGTCCCGCGATCACGCTGGACAGATTTACGTGCCGTTCGTGAACTGGGTCCTCATGGTGGCCTGTGTGGGTCTCGTGCTCGGATTCCGCTCCTCGACGAACCTCGCAGCGGCCTACGGCATTGCCGTGACCATGACGATGGGCATCACGACACTCATCTTCTATCGAGTGCTCACCGATCGCTGGAAGTGGCGCAAGAGTCTTGCCCTCTTGGTCTGCGGCCCGATGTTTGTCATCGAGATGGGATTCTTCGGGGCGAACCTCATCAAGGTGCCGCACGGCGGTTGGTTTGCGCTCGCCGTGGGTGTCCTCCTCATGACCAACATGCAGACGTGGCGCCGTGGACGTGCCCTGGTGGCAGAGCGGATCCGTCGTGGTGAGCGCAACCTCGACGAGGTGCTCGACGAAGCCGAGAGCACACGCGTGTCCGGCACCGCAGTGTTCATGTTCAAGGAGCCGGGCAAGGCACCGCCCGCCCTCGTGAACAACCTGAAGCACAACAAGGTGTTGCACCGCGTCACGCTGGTCGTCTCGGTCGACACGGTTGACGAGCCGTACGTGGCCGAGGAGCAACGCTACGAATGCACCAGGGTGGCGCCCGGCGTGTTCCAGGTGCTCCTGAACTTCGGGTTCATGGAGGATCCCGACGTCCCCAAGGCACTCTCGGCCGTGCAACACCGTGGACTCGAGTTCGACCCGGAAGACGTCACCTACTTCCTCGGGCACGAGTCGATCATCGCCGGCAAGGCACCGGGGATGAACCCACTCGCCGAGAACCTGTTCGTCCTCCTGAACCGTGCAGCCGACAGCGCAAGCCGGTTCTTCAACCTGCCTCCCGACAAGGTGTTCGAGGTCGGCTCAAGAGTGGAGATCTGATGCAGCGCCGAGTGCGCACCCATCGTCTCTTCTCGTCTCTGGTCGTTGCTGCAGGGGTAGTGCTTGGTGCGCTCGCCCTGTCGTCGTGTGCACAGGACGAATCATCCGATGCCGTGCCGGCGGTGAGCGATGTTCAGGCAACGGGCAAGGAACTCGCCACGCAGTTCCTGACGATCCTGCAGTCCGGAGACAAGACGGCTCTGCAGGCGTTCCTCGACGACGCGTTCCAGCTTCAGCGGGCCGACGGCACCGGCGCCGACAAGACGCAGTACCTCGAGAACCCGGCCACCGTGAAGTCGTTCACCCTCGGCAAGGAACTCACTGCAGCGATCAACGGCGACGTGATGACCGTGCGCTGGTCGGTCGTCGGCAACGTGGTCATCAACGGCAAGGAGATCGGCAAGGGCGAGGCCCCACGTCTGAGCACCTTCGTCTGGCACAACGGCGCGTGGCACCTGTTGTCGCACGCAAACTTTGCGCTGCCTGCGAGCAGCGAGGCACCAGAACTCACGGACGCAAATGCAACCGGTCGCGAACTTGCACAACAGTTCATCACGATCCTGAAGAACAAGGATCAGGCGGCACTGGCTGACTTCCTCGCTGCGGCGTTCCAGATCCAGCGCGCCGACGGCACCGGAGCCAACCGAACCGAATACCTCGAGGCCGACATCAACATCTCCAGTTTCGTCGTCGGACCGGACCTTCTTGCGATCCAGGAGGGCAACACGCTCACCGTTCGCTGGGCCCTGCAGATCGATGAGGTGTTGAACGGTCAGGCCACAGGGAAGAAGCTTGCGCCGCGGCTCAGCACGTTCCTCTGGGAGAACGGCGCCTGGCGGTTGCTGTCGCACGCGAACTTCAACCCGCCGGTGTCCTGAGCAACGCTTATTGCGAAGGGGACCTTGAGCCGTTGCGGTGCTCAACGTAGTCATGCACAATGCGGGTCAGGGGTGGCGCAGGGACGCGCAACCCGGGTAGCGGGAGCGCGACATGGTGGACGATCTTCTTGGCAACATCCTCGAGCGGGTGGTTGCCCGAAACCCAGGCGAGCCCGAGTTCCACCAGGCGATCACCGAGGTGCTGCACACGCTGCAGCCACTGCTGGAGCGCCGGCCGGAGTACCTCGATCAGCGCATCGTGGAGCGGGTCTGCGAGCCCGATCGGCAGGTGCTGTTCCGTGTGGTGTGGCAGGACGACGCCGGGCGTGTGCAGGTGAACCGGGGCCTCCGGGTGCAGTTCAACAGTGCCCTCGGCCCGTACAAGGGCGGTCTGCGGTTCCATCCCTCGGTGAACCTCGGGATCATCAAGTTCCTCGGGTTCGAGCAGACCTTCAAGAACGCGCTCACCGGCCTCGGGATGGGCGGTGGCAAGGGGGGAAGCGACTTCGACCCGAAGGGCCGTTCGGACGCCGAGGTGATGCGCTTCTGCCAGGCGTTCATGACCGAACTGGTGCGCCACATCGGCCCGCACACCGACGTACCCGCTGGCGATATCGGCGTGGGTGGCCGCGAGATCGGCTACCTGTTCGGCCAATACAAGCGCCTCACGAACGCCTACGACTCTGGCGTGCTGACCGGCAAGGGTGTCGGCTGGGGCGGTGCGCTCGGCCGTACCGAGGCAACGGGCTTTGGTGCCGTGTTCTTCCTGAGCCACTTACTGGCCTCGCGCAAGCGCACGCTCGACGGTCTCACGGCAACGGTGTCCGGTTCGGGCAACGTAGCCACCTACGCCGTGGCAAAGCTGGAGGAACTCGGTGCCCGCGTGGTGGCCGTGTCTGATTCGTCTGGGTCGGTTCACGATCCTGCAGGTATCGACCTCGCGCTTCTGCGTCAGGTGAAAGAAGTGGAGCGGGCTCGTATCTCCGAATACGCGGCTCGTCGCTCGGGCTCCACGTTCCTCCGAGGTGCCCGTCCTTGGGCCATCCCGTGCGATGTGGCGCTGCCCTGTGCCACACAGAACGAGCTCGACGAGTCCGATGCCAGGTCGCTCATCGCTAACGGGTGCATCGCTGTGGTGGAGGGTGCCAACATGCCGTCCACGGCCGGGGCGATCGAACTGCTCCGGCAGGCAGGAGTTGCCTTTGGTCCGGCCAAGGCAGCCAACGCCGGCGGTGTGGCTACCTCTGGTCTCGAGATGCAGCAGAACGCGTCACGACAGCAGTGGACGTTCGATCAGACCGTGGGACGTCTCGCGGAGATCATGCAAAGGATCCATGACACCTGTGAGACCACGGCCGATGAGTTCGGCAGGCCGGGCGACCTGTTGCTCGGCGCAAACATCGCCGGGTTCCGGCAGGTTGCCGATGCGATGCTCGCCCACGGGGTCGTATAGCGGCGAGCAACGCCCGGTTCGATCAACCCACATGACGCGTCAGTCGTCGTCGT
>CANIBN010000015.1 GCA_947465505.1 Acidimicrobiales bacterium
CACAGGTCGAACGCGATAGCCGTATTCGCCCCCGTGCCATCGCTGGTCCACAACTCACAGCCCTCGGCGTCCGTGCAGAGGCTGAAGTACAGCTTGCCGCCAACGTTGGCAAGGGAGTAGAGGGACGGGCTACCGGAGCCCACCTCCAGATCCTTCACCAGTGCGGTACTTGGGCCCGAGCCGTCAGACTTCCAGAGTTCGTAACCGCTGACGCCATCGTCAGCAATGAAGTACAGCGTGCTCCCTACCGCCACAATCTCGTACGGATACGAACCGCCCGAGCCGGGATTGATGTCCTTGACGATCTCGGTTCCGGCACTTGTGCCGTTGGATTTCCAGAGCTCACCGCCATTGGTGCCGTCGTCGGCGCTGAAGTACGCCGTGCTGCCGATCACCGTGATGTACGCGCTATAGGAACTCAGACCGTCGCTCGAACCGGACTGGATGTCCTTCACGAGCACCGTGCCACCAGAGGTGCCGTCGGTGAACCACAGTTCGTAGCCGTTCGTGCCATCGTTTGCCGTGAAGAAGGCGCTCGTTCCTGCCGCCTTGAACTGACCCGGGTAGGAACTACCGGACCCGGTTTGGATGTCCTTCAACAGCGACGTGCCCCCTGCAGTCCCGTCGGTCACCCACAACTCGACGCCGTTGGTTCCGTCGTCGGCGTAGAAGTACACCTTGGTGCCCGCAACCGTGAGACGTCCCGGATTCGAAGAACCCGAACCCGACCTGATGTCTTTGAGCATCGACGTTCCGCCGGCAGTGCCGTCTGTAGCCCACAGTTCGTAGCCGTTCGTGCCATCGTTTGCCGTGAAGATCACCTTGGAACCAAGTGTCACGAGTGCGTCCGGGTTTGAACCGCTCGCGCCCGATCGGATGTCCTTGACCAGCTTCGTCCCGCCGGCGGTTCCATCGGAGATCCAGAGTTCCGAGCCGTTCGATCCATCATTGGCCTTGAACAGTGCCTTGGAACCAAGTACCGAGAAGTCCGACGGACTGGAGTTCTGAGAGCCGGCACGGATGTCCTTGACGACCTTCGTACCGGCCGCCGTACCGTCGGTGATGAACAGTTCGGTGCCGTAGTCCGAACTCTCCGCGGTGAACAGTGCCTTGGAACCGAGCACCGTCAGGTCGTCCGGGTCGGAATCGCCCTTGCGGTTGAGGTCATAGGCGATCTTGGTGCTCGCAACAGTGCCCTTGGTGACCCACAGTTCGCGACCGTGCGATTCGTCGTCGGACGCAAAGAACACCTGTGTCGAGCCTGCTGCGATGTTGTAGTCCACGTTGTTGTGCCAACCGTACGGTGCCAGTTCCACCGTTCCGGCAGAGGTGCCGTCCGTGATCCACAGGGGGTAGTCGTCGCCGGGAGAGTTCTCGGTGCTGGCGGCGAACAGCAATTTCGACCCGAGCGTCACCCAGTAGTCGGGGGACGAGCCGCTGCTACCTGGGTAGATGTCTTTGACGAGCACGGTGCCGCCCGCGGTGCCATTGGACTTCCACAGCTCCCAGCCGTAGTCCTTCGTGTAGTGATTGAAGAACGCAGTGCTGCCGATGGAGGCGAAGTAGCCGAAGCCGGCGGTGTTCGCCGAGTCCGAACACGGAACGTCGACGACGACGGACGTTCCGCCCACAGTGCCGTCGCTCTTGATGAGCGAACCGTTGCTCGTGGTGCAGGAGCTATAGGTCAGCGTGCCGGTGTACAGCGTTCCGTTCGCATTCGACAGACCGGTCATCTGGAAGTTGACGGAGCCGCTCGAGTACAGACGAGTGGTTCCAGCCTCGGTGCCGTCGGACACCCACAACCCATCGCCGGCCTCGTCGGCGGCAATGAATGCGAGCTTGGTGCCGAATGCGGTGAAGTGATTGGGAAAGCCGTTGCTGCCCCCGGCGTAGATGTCCTTCACCAGTTTCGTGCCGGCCTCGGTGCCATCGGTGACCCACAGCTCGCGGCCGTAGGTGGGGTCGTTGCCCATCCAGTAGCCCTTGCCCGACACACCCAGGCCCCAGTAGACGTCTGACGTCGTCGAGGCCTTGACCAACACGGTTCCGGCCGATGTTCCGTCGGTCTTCCAGAGGTCGTAGGCACCGCTGCCGTAGACGAAGAAGTACACGGTGGAGCCCACGAGGAACGGGGAGCCCGGATAACTGCTGTCGCTGCCCGTCACGATGTCCTTCAGCAACGAGGTGTTCGCCTCGGTGCCGTCGGTGATCCACAGTTCGGTGCCTTTGGAACCGTCGTTTGCGGAGAACAGGACCTTGGAACCGTTCGAGATGAGGGGGGTCACACCGTCGTCACCGTCGGGGTTGATGTCCTTGACGAGCGAGTTGTTGCCGTTCCCGTCGGACACGAACAGCGAACCGGTGTGCGTGCCGTCGCTGCCGGAGACAAAACCCTTGTCGCCGAGGGTCACGACGTATTCCGCCCTTCCAGAATCGCCCGTCCCGAGGTCTGCGAGCAGGGTGATACCCGAGGGCAGTGCTGCCGAGGCAGGCGCTGCACCTCCCCCAATCGCTCCGGTGACGGCTAGGGATCCAACGATCCCTGCCGTGGTGGCGTGCGCGACGAACCGTCGCAACCAACGTGCTCGCATGAGTCCTGCCTCATCACTCGGGGTGCACGGCCTGCACCCGACGTGGCCATCGTAGAACAATCCGCAACCTAAAGGACACCCCGACGGTGAACAGCACTAACAATTAACCGCAAGCGCCTCACACCGCTGATGCCGACGCATCCGCCGCTGCCGAAAACGGCGAGGACCCCTGGCCGGGGCCAGGGGTCCTCGCTGCGTTCTGTGTTGGGGCCAGAGCCCCGGGATCACTCTGCTGGTTCGAGAGGGAGCACGTCGACGATCTTGCGACCGCGGCGCTCACCGAACTTCACGGTGCCGTGAGCAGTAGCGAACAGCGTGTCGTCGTTGCCGATGCCGACGTTGCGTCCCGGGTGGAAACGCGTGCCGCGCTGGCGCACGATGATCGTGCCCGAGTGAATGAGCGTGCCGTCGAACACCTTCACGCCGAGGCGCTGTGCGTTTGAATCGCGGCCGTTCTTTGTTGAGCCTGCGCCCTTGGTCTTTGACATGGCTCAGCCTTTCGTGATCTTGGTGATCTCGACGGTGTGGTAGTGCTGACGGTGACCGTAGCGGCGGCGCTGGTTGGTGCGGCGCTTGTAGGTGAAGCCGTCGATCTTCGGACCCTTCTGGGTGCCGACGATCTTGCCGGTGACGCGAGCGCCCGACAGCTGACTCGGGGTGGCGAGAACGGTGGAACCGTCCACGATGAGCACCGGAGTGAGGCTGACCTCGGCGCCGACCTCGGCGTCGAGCAGCTCGAGTGCCACCTGCTGGCCCTCGGTCACCCGTTCCTGTTTTCCGCCGGAGGCGATGACTGCGTACATAGCGAAAAGTGATCCTACCGGGCGGAATGACCGGCCACAATCGCCCAGTTCACAGACAGATTCCGGGCTCGCGCGGGCCGATTCCGGCGATCCGGGCTAGTCGAGGAGCCCGGTATTGATCCCGACACCACGGCCCTCGCAATGCGGGCACTGGGTGGCAAACGACTGGAGCAGGCCCTCCCCGATGCGCTTTCGGGTCATCTCCACCAACCCGAGTTCGGAAATGTCGAACACCTGACTGCGGGTCTTGTCCCGGGAGAGTGCGTCGCGGAACGCTTCCACCACCTTGCGGCGGTTTTCCTTGATCTCCATATCGATGAAGTCGATGACGATAATGCCGCCGATGTCCCGGAGACGCAGTTGGCGGGCGATCTCGTCGGCAGCCTCCAGGTTGTTCTGGAGCACGGTGGCCTCGAGGCTTGAGGTGCCGACGTTGCGGCCGGTGTTCACGTCGATGACGGAGAGCGCTTCGGTGTGCTCGATGATGAGCGAGCCACCTGAGGGCAGCCACACCTTGCGGTCGAGCGCCTTGTGGAGTTGCTCGTGGATGTGGAACCGCTCATAGAGCGGCAGTCCCTCTGCGGCCGGGTCGTAGAACTCGACGCGGTCTGCAAGCTCGGGGTTCATCACCTCGACGTAACCACGCACTTCCTCGTACAACTCACGGTCGTCGATGACGATGGAGCGGTAGTCGGCGTTGAACTCCTCGCGGATGACACGCACCGCAAGGTCTGGTTCGCGGTACAGCAATTGCGCGCGATTCGCCTTGCGCGCGGCCTCGGCGCGGCGTTCGATCTCGCGCCACGTCTCGTTGAGACGCTGCACATCGGCACGCAACTCCTGCTCGGTTGCGTTCTCGGCGGCAGTACGCACGATGAGCCCATGCTCGGGCTCCTTCACGCGATCGAGCACCGAACGCAAACGCTTGCGCTCATCGTCTGGGAGACGTTTCGAGATGCCGTACGTCTTCGAGTTCGGGATGAGCACGACGAAGCGGCCGGGCAGCGACACCTCTTGCGTGAGGCGAGCACCCTTCACCCCGATCGGGTTCTTGGTGACCTGACAAAGGATGAGTTGCTTGTTCTTCAGGATCTGCTCGATCCGCGGACGATCTGCACTGCGCTCGACGATGTCCTCGGCGTCGTACTGCACGTCGCCGGCGTAGAGCACTGCGTTCTTCGGGGTGGCGATGTCCACGAAACACGCCTCCATGCCGGGCAGTACGTTCTGCACGCGACCGACATAGATGTTCCCGTGAATGTGCGATACGTCCTCGGCGGGCCGGCTGACGTAGTGCTCGATGAGGTTGCGGCCCTCCATGACGGCGACCTGCGTGAGGCCATGTCCCACGTGGACAGCCATCATGTACCTGCCGACAGGCCGCCCATTGCGCTCTCGGCCGCGACGCCGCTCGAGCGTCTCGGCATCCAGTTCGACGAGTTCGCGTGCCACCGCCTCACGGGCGCCGCCTCCGGTCTTGCCTCGGCTGTTGCGCTTCCGCTTGTTGCGAGACTCGCCGCCGGCTTCGGCGTTCCGCGCTGCCGGCGTGTCGGGACCCTCGGCCGATGCTGCCGGAGCCTGACTCTTCTGCGGTGACCGCTGGCTGCGCTCGCCTGCCTGACGCTCGCCCTGTTGACGCTGCGAACCCTGTCGCTCGCCGGCCTGGCGCTGGCTGTCGCGTTGCTGGCTGTCGCGTTGCTGGCCGGAACCCTGGCGCTGGCCCTTGCCCGCGCCCCCCTGACGGTTCCCGCGTTGCGGGCGATCGCTAGCGCCTTCTCCCCCGTTGGTCTCCCTCGCCCCGGAGTCACCTGCGGGCGCCGGTGCCTGAGCGGGGGCCGGACGGGTGTCGCCAATGCGCGGCCGCCGAACGAGGGCCACCTCGGCCGCGTCTACGGACGGACGCCCTTCGTTGATCCGCTCGGGGAGTTCGATGTCGGACGCAACATCGCCGTCACCGGCAACATCGCCGACACCGTCATTGTCGTCGGCAATATCGCCGACACCGTCATTGTCGTCGTCATCGAAGTCGTCGTCGTCGTCACCACCGGCGCCTTCGGCTCCGGCAACACCGCCGGCACCCGCCGGCTTCTTGCGACGCTTCCCGCCACGCGAACCACGGCGACGCTTCTTGTTCGCCGGGCGCGGTCCAGGAGCACCGTCGATTCCTGCCTCACCCTCGGACGATTCCGAGGCTTCGGCACCTTCCTGCCCGCCGTTCGGCTCGGCAATGCCCTCGCTAACGGCCGGTACCGGGTCAGCAGGCGCCGTAGGCGTCGTGTCGGTACCGGAGACCTCGCCAAGCGGCGAGAGATCCTGTGATTCGTCCATGTACGTCGTCCCTTCTCATGCGCCAACCAATTCGGTCGGCGCAACGACGGCCGCAGGCACCGGGAGTAACTCCTGGCGCGCGCCGTCACGTTCGATCCATTGCTCCGTTCGCAGCACGCTGCGAACGGTTTCGGTGATGTCCTCAAGACCCGGGAACAACACCCCAACCAACTCAGCCGGACGCAAACCCCGCCCAACGGTGGCCAAGCGCGCAGCAAGCACCATGCGCTCGGCCGACTGGATGCTGAGCGACTCGATGGAGTGGCGCACGTTGTCGGTGCTCCGCTCGCCCTTGCGCTCTCGCTCCAGCAACAATTCCGACGCCGCAAGGGCGCCACTCACGGCATCGCTGGCCTGAGCCTGCGACATGCCGACGAGTTCGAGTTCCCAGTCGCAGGCCACGACGTCCTCTTGGAGCGAGACCTGTCCGGGGAACTTCTCAGCGAGAGCCATCACGTCGAATCCGACGGGAAGTGCCTCGCTCAATCGGCTCGCCAGTCCCTCAAGAGGAACGTCGGTGGCGAACTCGATGTCCACGTACTCGGCGATCGAACCGGCTGCCAATGGCAGCGCCAGCCCGAACGAGAGCCGTGGACGCGGGGAGAAACCCGTGCTGTAGGCCACCGGTACGGCGGCCTTTCGCAGCGAGCGCTCCCAGATCCTGGTGACGTCGAGGTTTCCGAGGAAACGCACCTTGCCCAGTTTCGAATACCGGATGCGGACCTTCATGCCGATGACCCTGCCGATTGAGGGGCCGATTGAGGGGCCGATTGAGGGGCCGGCTCGGGTACCGCAACGTCGTCTGGCTCCTGCGATTCGGCACGCTCAAGGCGACGGCCGATCTGCAGTCGTACGGGCACCACTCCACCCGTCTCGAGATTCTGCCCCGTGCCCTGACTGCCACCGGCGGGCGGGATCGGCGACGCGACAACGTGTTCGATGCCGTACCCGGTGCAGACTCCGCAGTCGTAGCACGGGGTCCAGCGGCAATCTTCCAGACCGTGCTCGGCGAGCGCCGCCTGCCAGTCGTCCCACAGGAAGTCCTTGTGCAATCCCGCCGAGATGTGGTCCCACGGAAGGATCTCGTCCTGGGTGCGGTGGCGCAGCACGTACCAGTCGAACGACAGGCCTTCGGCCGCCATGGCGGACTCCCAGCGCTCGAGCCGGAAGTGCTCGCCCCATTCCTGGAACGTGCCTCCCTCTCGCCACACCCGTTCGATGACGCGGCCCACACGACGATCGCCGCGAGAAGCAAGCCCTTCGGCGATGGAGGCACGCGGGTCGTGCCACTTCATCTGCACGGCCTTGGCCTTGTACACGTTGTTGCGCAGCAGATTGATCTTGCGGCGCAGCTCTTCCTCGGTGTTCTGGCCGAACCACTGGAACGGCGTGTGCGCCTTGGGCACGAAACCACCGAGGCTCACGGTGACGCTGGCGCGGTTCGTATAGCGGCGGCCAATGGATACGCAGTTTCGAGCGAGTTCGCCAATGCCGAGCGTGTCCTCGTCCTGCTCGGTGGGAAGTCCCGTGAGGAAGTACAGCTTCATGCGGGTCCAGCCGTTGCTGAACGCCGATTCGACTGCGCCGTAGAGGTCTTCCTCGGTGACGAGTTTGTTGATGACCTTGCGCAGGCGCCAGCTGCCGCCCTCGGGTGCGAAGGTGAGCCCACTGCGGCGACCGTTGTTCACCTGCCCCGCAACGCCAACCGTGAACGCATCGACGCGTAACGACGGCAGCGCAACCGATGTCGGCTGCCCGCACGAGGTGGGGTCAGTGACCACGTTGGTGAGCAACTGCTCGATACCGCTGAAGTCGGCGGTGGACAGCGAGGTGAGTGCCACCTCGTCCTGCCCCGTACGGCGCAAGCCCTCGGAGATCATGGTGCGCACCTGTTCAGCGGGCCGCTCGCGCACCGGCCGGGTGATCATGCCCGCCTGGCAGAAACGACAGCCTCGTGTGCAGCCGCGGAACACCTCGACACTGAGACGATCGTGAACGACCTCGGTGAGCGGGGTGATGAACCGCTTCGGGTACGGCCACGCCGAGAGATCGGCGATGGTGCGCTTTTCCACCTTCGCAGGAACGTCTGCGTAACGGGGGGTAACCGAGGCGATCGCAGGGCCGTCGTACTCGACGTGATACATCGCCGGTACGTACACCCCGGGGATGAGGGCGAGTGCGTGCAGGACGTGCTCCCGGGAACCCTCAGTGCGTCCCGAGCGCTTCCACTCGCCGACCACGGCGGTGATCTCGGAAATCACTTCCTCGCCTTCACCGATGACAAAGAAGTCGACGTAGTCCGCAAGCGGTTCAGGGTTGAACGCGGCGTGGCCGCCGGCACCGATGAGCGGGTGCTCGGGGCGCCGGTCCTCAGAGCGAACCGGCACTCCCGCAAGGTCCACGCAGTTCAGCAGGTTGGTGTACACCAGCTCGGCCGACAGGTTGAACGCGATGATGTCGAAGTCGCCAGCCGGACGGTGGGTGTCCACCGAGAACAGCGGGATCCCGTGCCGACGCAGGAGTGTCTCGAGGTCGGTCCAGGGCGCGTAGGAGCGCTCCGCGACGGAGTCGTCGCGTTCGTTCAGGATCTCGTACAGGATCTGAAGCCCTTGATTGGGCAGTCCGACCTCGTAGGTATCGGGGTAGGTGAGCAGCCAGGACACCTTGCTGTCCGTATGGACAGGGGTGACTGCGCCATCCTCACACCCGATGTAACGGGCCGGCTTCTGCACCTTTCCGAGGAGCGGTTCGAGCCGAGACCACACGGATGCCGGCTGGGGCGACCTCATGGTACGCAGAGTTTACCGGCGGGTAGCCCGTTCCCCGGGGACCCCTCCACCTGTTGTTTCCCCTGCTCAGAGCCGGCGTGCGCGCTGAGCAATCAGCGGAAGCGGCGCATATGGACGTTCTCGACCATGCCGAGCATCATCATGAACGAGACCGCCGACGATCCGCCGTAGGACACCAGAGGCAGTGGGATACCCGTGACGGGCATGATGCCGAGGCTCATGCCAATGTTCTCGAACACGTGCCAGAGCAGCATCACGAACACCCCGGTACAGATGTAGGTGCCGAGCATGTCCTTGGAGAGGTGCGCCACCCGCCAGATACGCACGAGCACGAGCGCGTACAGGCCGAGCAGCACCGCCACACCGAGCATGCCGAACTGTTCGGCGAGCGCTGTCGACGGGAAGTCGGCCCACTGGACGGGGATCGAGCGGTTGTTCGTCAGCGGGCCGTCCAACCAACCCTTACCGAACAGGCCGCCGTTACCAAAGGCGCGCTTGGCCTGCTTCACCTGCTGGATGAGGTCCTGAATCTTCTTGTCGCTCGAGCTCTGGTTCAGGAAGCCGGTGAGACGGCTGATCTGGTAGGGCTTGACGAGCCCAGCGAGCACGGCGGCGGTAACCGTGAGGACGGCCATGGCCGTGATCATCACAATGTGACGCAACCGTGCACCAGCGACGAGCAAGACGCCCATGGCAAGCGCGACGTACACCGACGCCGACCCGAGGTCTGGCTCGATGACCACGAGCGCCATGGGTGCAGCCACGAGGATGAGCCCGCCGAGGAACTTGGAGTAGTCGACGCTTGGCGCCCGGTCCTCGGAGAGATAGGTCGCGAGGAACAACATCGTGGCGAACTTGCCGAACTCGGAAGGCTGGACAGAGATCGGGCCAACGTCGAAGGCGGACGTGGCGCCGCCGGTGGTCCGCCCGAGTCCCAACACGAGCAGGAGTCCGAAGATGGTGGCCCCATACAGGAACCGGGAACGCTCCTTCCACCACTCGTAATCAAGGGCCATGACGAACGCCATGGCGAGTCCCCCGACGATGAGGAATACCACCTGTCGCTGGATGTAGAGGAAAGGATCGAGCGGGACTGCTCGGCTGGGCAAGAACTTGTACGTGGTGGAGTAGATGATCGGGAGGCCGATCGAGATGATCCCGAGCATCCCTCCGATGAGCACCCAGTCGATGTTGCGTCGCGGGTCGCCCGGCGACACTCGCAGGCCCGCGAAGCCCTGGGTCCGCGGGGTGATGCGCGGCATTATGCGCTGGGTAAAGGCCACGTCAGCCCCGGTCCGCTCTGCTCACGATGACGGAGTAGTTGTCGAGGCAACCCTGGCTCGGCATCTGACGTGGAGGCGCAGGAACCGTGGCCGTGAGGTCGAGCGGATCGGCCTGACGAACCGGGTCGAGTTTGGTAAACCCTCCGAGCGCGTAGAACATGCACTTGACGACGGGGGCCGAGGCTTGTGCTCCATAGCCCGCCCGCTCGAGGTATGCGCCAACCACGTACGGGACGGCGGGATCGGTGCTGAATCCCATGAACACCGACGAGTCGTTCTCCGAGCGGTTGCCAGCGCCCTGCGCGGTGCCCGTCTTGCCGGCGAGTGGCAATCGGTCCATGGGGAACTTCTGGAACACCCGTCCGCCCGTGGACATGTGACCGTTCACTCCCACCTTGCGCACCACGTTCTGCAGACCCTTCAGGATCGGGTCTCGCAGTTCGGGTCGCATGTCGAGCGTTTGGATCACCTTGGGGTCGCGGGTGAACACCACCTGACCCTGCGTGAGGTCGGCATAACCCGTCACTGACGAGTCCGGTGTTCCCGGTGCATAAATGGTTGCGAGCACGCTGGGTTGCAACCTGCTGCCGCCGTTGGCGAGCGTGGCGTAGGCGTTCACCAGCTGAATCGGTGACACCGCAAGGAGTCCCTGTCCCACGGAGAGCAGGATGCTCTGACCCGACGTGAAGGTCTCGTCCGGGAGGATGACCTTCTTCTTGCGCAGCGCAGCCATCACCTGCTTGTCGGGCAGGATGCCGGTTCGTTCGAACGGCAGATCGATACCCGTCTTCTGCCCGAAGCCGAACTGGCGCAACTCGTTCTGGAAGATCGGTTGACCGCCGGTGAGCTCGAGGAACGCATCACCGATTTGGTAGAAGAACGTGTCAGACGAGACCGTGAGGGCGTCAGTGATGTCGATCAGCCCGTACGGAGTCGGCCTGCCGAGCGACGGACTCCACGCGTTACGGAAGTTGCACTTCTGGTTCAACTCACGGGTCTTGTCGCGCTGGCAAGCAATGATCTTGTAGGTGCCGACGTCGAGGTACTTGAAGTTCGCACCACCCGGCAGAAGCCCCGCCTGAAGCGCGGAGTACGCCGTGAACGGCTTGAACGACGAGCCAACGTTGTAGCCACCCTGAATGGCACGGTTCGTCAGCGCCGCCTGATCGGGCGGCACGTTGGCCGGGAAGAGCTGAGCGAACTTGCCGGGAGGCAGCGAGCCGTCGAGCCAACGGTTGTCGAACGTCGGATACGACGCCATCGCCAGGACCGCGCCGGTTTGGTAGTTCTCGATGATTACCGAGCCCGCGGTCGCCGGATACTTCTTGCGGCCGTACTGCTCAAGTTCTGACTTGCTCTGCACCGCGTTCACCGTGCGGCGGAACCGCAGTTCTGTCTCGAGCGTTTGCTCTGCGTACTGCTGGAACGCAAGGTCGATCGACAACTGGATGTCTTGGCCGTTGGTAGGGGGAACCTCCTCCACCGTGCGCAGCACGCGACCGTTGGCGTCCACCTCGTACACACGCTTGCCGGCAGTGCCATGGAGCACGTCCTCGTAAGTCTTCTCGACTCCGGCGACACCGACGCGCTCGGAGAGCAGGTAACCCTTCTCCTTGAACACGTCGGTCTCATTGACCTTCTTGGTGGCCTTGTTGTCTGCAGGGATCGAACCCATATAGCCAATGACATGGCTGGCCAGCGGAGCGAAGGGGTACTGCCTCCGGTACGTCTCGATGACATCGATACCCGGATACTGCTCGCGTCGTTCGAGGAGGTAGAGCGCCTGATCCTCGGTCACGCCCTCTTTGAGGGGGACCGGTTCCTGGGGGACGTATTTGTTGCTGCAGAAGCGAGCCTCGAGGTCGTCCGGCGGCACGTTGAGCGGACCGGACAACAGGTTCCAGAACTTCGTGTAGCGCTTCTCTCTCGACTTCGGCGCCGTGTCGGCACATACCGGCGGCATGACCGATCGATCGATGGTCACGGCCAGCACGCGGGAGTTGTCGGCGAGGATGCGACCCTTGATGTCGAAGATTCGGCCGCGGCGTGGGAGCAGTGTGATGGTTCGTCGCGCCGAGAACTCCACGCGCTGGCGCAGTGTTGAGGCGTCGATGACCTGCAGGAACCACACCCGGACACCGATGGCACCGAATAGCAGGAGGGCCACCACGCCGAGTGCACCGAGACGAGCATTACGACGATCAGTGGCCACGGTCACCTCCTGCGATACGAGTACTCGACGACATCATGGGACTTGTTGACGAGGCAATACGACCAGCACTCTGGGTCATACGACCACGCGTTTGATACCGAGGCACCAGCGTTGCACAGGCAGGGCCAGAGGCGCGAGCACCCCGTTGGCAATCCCGACAACGAGCGCAGTCTGCACCAACTCCGAGCCCAGCGGAGCGCGGGGCCCGATGATCTGCTGCACGACAGCGAGGATGAACACCCCGAGCGCACTGCCGGCGGCGACCATGACCGACTGCAGGTACCACATCTGCTGGAACGTGAGGCTCTGCGAATACCCGGCGATAAATCCGACGATCCCGTAGACGAGTGGCGACAGGCCGAACGGGGTAACCAGCACGAGGTCGAATGCGACGCCGAAAATGAACCCACCAAGTGCGCCGTACTGGGAGCCGCCCACCAAACCGGTGGCCACCGATGCAAGGAGCATGAGGTCCACGGACTCGCCGAACGGCTTGAGGTCGGCGCAGATCGTGGTCTGCAACGCTAGGAGAATGAGCGCAACGGCCCCTAATCGAAACCAGGGGCGGCGCAGCACGTAGAGCACTGCTCAGCCACCGACTTCCGAGACGGGGAGGTACAGCAGCACTTCGACGAAGTTCAGGTGCGTCAGGTCGGCGTTGACCTTCACCTCGACAATCGGGCTGTCGCCCCTGCGAAGCACGACGCGGCCCACTCGACCCACAGGCAGGTTCGGAGGAGCAAGGCTGTCGGTTCCACCTGCCGTGACCACCTGATCGCCCGCCTTGATGGACCGGCTGAGCGCATCGTCGTTGAGCAGACCGATGAGTGGGTTCTCGTTGCGACCCCGGCCGCGGATACTGCCTGTCTCACGGTCACAGCGCACGGACGTGCCACCGGACCCTGCGATCGGAACGGTGGAGCCGGGGGCAAAGGCGTTGTACACCGTGGTGGTGGTTGCGGTGGCCGGCAGCGGCGATCCGTCTGCGCCTGTTGGCCCGGCTACGGGATCGGTAACGACCGGGGCAATCGTGGTGGTCGTGGTCGTCGTGGTGGTGGTAGCCGGCGTGATGACCCCCGGGATTGCCGACGCACAGGTAACTCGCACGGAGAGGACGAACTGCGGATCGGTGATGAGGCGGACAATCGCACCGTCAGGGAACACCTCGGTGACCTTGCCCACGAGACCTGCGCCGTTCACCACCGGCATGCCCACTCGAACGCCACGACGGGTGCCTTGGTTGATCTCGACGGTCTGCTGGTCTCCGCGCGGAGTAGTGCCGATGACCTGAGCGATGACCGTCGAGATGTTGGGGCCAATCGGCAACTGCTGCAGCTTGAGCAGTTCGTTGTGCTCCTGCACGAACGCCTCGGCTGCTGCGGAGTTTCCGATTTGACGTGCCAACTGGTCCCGGAGATTGAGGTTCTCTCGCTCGAGCTCGTTGTAATTGTTCATGCCCCGCCACGCGTTGCGAACCGGTTTCGTGATGACCTTCGTTGCGCCGCGGAAGGGGCGGAACACGTAACCGAACGCAGTACGTGTATTACCGATCAGGCCGGTGCTCGTGTTGTTGAACGTGATGAACAGCACGCTCGTCAGTACGAGCAGGAGGATCACCCGACGGCGCGAGAAGCGATTCATGGCTGATGGCCCACCGATCCCCCGACAGGATCAGTCATTGCCACCGACGGCGAGCACGCCGCGCAACGCGTCGATGTTCTCGAGGGCCCGGCCGGAACCGAGCACCACCGAGTAGAGCGGGTCTCGGGCGATATTGATGGGCATACCGGTCTCGCTGGCAAGCCGGCGATCGAGTCCCATAAGGAGGGCTCCACCACCGGTGACCGTGATTCCGCTGTGCATGATGTCGGCCGCCAGTTCCGGAGGGGTGCGGTCGAGCGTCGTCTTCACGGCGTCAACAATGGCAGCAACGGGCTCGGAGATGGCTTCACGCACCAGTTCCGTGGTGAGATCGATCGAGCGGGGGAGCCCGGTGATGAGGTCTCGGCCCCGAACCTCTGCGCTGAACTCCTCAGCGAGCGGCCAGGCAGAGCCCATCTGCACCTTGATTTCCTCGGCCGTACGGTCGCCGATAGCGAGCGAGTACTCCTTGCGGATGTAGTTCGCCACGGCCTCGTCGAGTTCGTCGCCGGCCACGCGCACTGACAGGCTGCTCACGATGCCACCGAGCGAAATGACAGCAACCTCGGTGGTGCCACCACCGATATCGACGATCATGTTGCCGCTCGGCTCGTGCACCGGCAGGTCGGCGCCGATCGCTGCGGCCATGGGTTCTTCGATGATGAACACGGGCTTACGGGCGCCTGCGAATTCGGCGGCGTCCTGAACGGCACGCTGCTCGACTCCGGTGATACCAGACGGCACGCACACCACCATGCGGGGTTTGCTCCACCGACTCGGGTGCACCTTCTGGATAAAGTAGCGGAGCATCTTTTCGCAGACCTCGAAGTCGGCAATGACGCCGTCCTTCATGGGCCGCACGGCGCGGATATGTCCGGGGGTACGGCCCATCATGCGCTTGGCCTCGATGCCCACGGCCACGGGTCGACCGTCGTTGACGTCGACCGCCACGACCGAAGGCTCGTTGAGCACCACACCGAGTCCCCGCACGTAAATGAGGGTGTTCGCGGTTCCAAGGTCGATGGCGATGTCGCGACCGAGTCCGAGCGGGTTATTGCGTGCCATCTGCCTCTCCCTCCCCTGTCCCTGGTGGTCTTGGTCCGTGATGATCCGCCCGAGAGGGAACGTCGAACGGCGACGAGTGACCCCGAATGAGCCCGCGGAAAGTACGGCTCATCCTAGCCCAGTGGCGGGATTGTTACAGATTGGGGAAGAAAATCCCGAGTTCGCGGGTCGCGGACTCAAGGCTGTCGCTGCCGTGCACGAGGTTTTCGGTGAACAACACCGAGAGATCGCCGCGGATCGTTCCCGGTGCAGCCTTCAGCGGGTTGGTGGCACCCATCATGGAGCGCACGACTTCCCAGGTGTTCTCCGGTCCCTCGAGGGCCAGAGCCACCACGGGACCACGGGACATGAACGCCACGAGGTCGGCGTAGAAGCCCTTGCCAACGTGCTCCTCGTAGTGGCGGGCGAGGGTTGCCTGGTCGAGCGTGCGCAGGTCCATTGCGACGATCTTCAGGCCCTTGGCCTCGAAGCGGGAGAGGATCTGGCCGGAAAGGCCACGCTCGACGGCATCGGGCTTCAGGAGAACGAGGGTGCGATCTGACATAGGCACGAAAGGCTACGGCCAACCACCAGTTCTGGGTCGGTTTTTGGTTGATATACAGCCAAAAATCGACCCGAAATCCCGGGGGAACAGCGGGTTAGGGCAGGACTCGGCGAAGGTACGGGCGGGCGGCACCCACCACGTACAACGACCCCGTAATGAGGACAGCGTCGTCGGCCGTCCGTTCCTCGAGTGCCCGGTCACAGGCCTGTTCAACGGTGGCGGCCACGACTACTTCGTCGCAGCCGATCTGGCGCGCGGCGGCAGCAACCTCGGCCCCGGGGAGACCTCGGGGGGATGGAGCGGTGCAACAGATCACCAGGTCGAACTCGTCGGCGCGCAGTGCCTCGAGCATGGCGACAGGCTCCCTGCCGCGCAGGCAGCCGACCACGAGCACACGCTGGCCTGCAGGATCGAAGTCGGTAAAGAACACGTCGGCACACACGTCCGCACCCGCCGGGTTGTGCGCCCCGTCCAGCAGCACGAGCGGCTGATAACCAACCACTTCGAACCGGCCCGGCATCCGCACCTGGGCGAACGCTGCGGTAACGACCTCTTCGTCGAGCGGGGCCCCGAAGAAACTCTCGGCGGCAGTCAGTGCCACGACGGCATTGTCTGCCTGATGCCGGCCGTGCAGCGGCACGAACAGGTCGGCGTAACGGCCGTGTGGTGTCCGCAGTTCCACCAGCCGGCCACCGAGCGCGAGTTCGTTGTCTTCCACCTCGAAATGCTCGCCCCTGCTCCAGGCGACCTCGTGGGGTCGGTCGAGGAATATCTGCACGAGTTCCGGATCGTTCTCCCCGATCACCACCGTCGACCCGGGCTTGATGATCCCCGCCTTCTCAGCGGCCACGTGAGCCTTGGTCGGACCGGCGAACTCCGTGTGCTCGAGCCCGATGTTTGTGATGACCGCCACTCGGGCGTCGACCACATTGGTGGCGTCCCATGCGCCGAGGAGACCCACCTCGATCACCATCGCGTCTACGGCTTCGTCCGCAAACCAACGGAACGCCGCGGCGGTGCAGGCCTCGAAGTACCCGGGTCGTACTCCCGCCACCACCTCGAGGTCTGCGATGGCAGCAATCTGCTCGGCAAACGCCTCGTCAGAGATCTGCTCGCCGTCGATCATCAAACGCTCGTTCACTCGTTCGAGGTGCGGGCTCGTGTACGTGCCTACCTTGAGTCCCTGCTCCATGAGGAGACGAGTGATCATCTGCGACGTGGAGCCCTTGCCGTTGGTACCGGTGATGTGCACCACCGGCGCACAGTGTTGGGGATCACCCATCACCTCGCAGAGGCGGGTGATGCGGTCGAGCGACGGCGCGTCGATGCGACCCGTCTTTTCGTAGGTGGCGTGTGCGTCGAGGTAGGCGAGCGCGTCGGCGTAGAGCATGAAGCGGATCAGCTCGCGGCCCGGCGGGGCCGCGTGGTGCGAGACACGACCTCGCGAGGGATCAAGGTGGGGTTCACCTTCTCGTTCACGGACGGACCGTCGATGATGACGCGACCGACGTCGGTACGGCCGGGCAGGTCGTACATGGTGTTGAGCAGCACCTCTTCGAGGATGGCGCGCAGACCGCGTGCACCGGTGCCGCGCTTCAGCGCCTGGTCGGCAACAGCCTGAAGTGCCTCGCCGGTGAACTCGAGTTCGACCTCTTCCATCTCGAAGAACTTCTGGTACTGCTTCACCAGAGCATTCTTCGGCTCGACGAGGATGCGCACGAGCGACTCACGATCGAGCGAGTGGACCGCGCCGATCATCGGCAGACGACCAACGAACTCGGGGATAAGACCGAACTTCAGCAGATCCTCCGGGAGTACCTGCGCGAACAGTTCACCGGGATCCTTGTCGAGTTTCGACAGCACCGATGCGTTGAAACCGACACCGCGACGACCGATGCGCTGCTCGATGATCTGCTCAAGGCCGGCGAATGCACCACCACAGATGAACAACACGTTGGTGGTGTCGATCTGCAGGAACTCCTGGTGTGGGTGCTTGCGACCACCCTGCGGCGGCACGGACGCAACCGTGCCCTCAAGGATCTTCAGCAACGCCTGCTGCACGCCCTCGCCCGAGACGTCTCGGGTGATCGACGGGTTCTCGCTCTTGCGGGCAATCTTGTCGATCTCGTCGATGTAGATGATCCCGGTCTCGGCCTTCTTGACGTCGTAATCCGCAGCCTGGATGAGCTTAAGCAGGATGTTCTCGACGTCCTCGCCCACGTAGCCGGCCTCGGTAAGCGCGGTGGCATCGGCGACAGCGAAGGGCACGTTGAGCATGCGGGCAAGGGTCTGCGCGAGGTGCGTCTTGCCGCAACCCGTGGGGCCGAGCAGGAGGATGTTTGACTTCTGCAGTTCGACATCGTCACGACGCCCTACGGTGCCTGCCGACTGGAACTGGACGCGCTTGTAGTGGTTGTACACCGCGACGGCAAGGATCTTCTTTGCTGCTACCTGACCGACGACGTAATCGTCGAGGAAGTTGCAGATCTCCTTCGGCGTGGGGAGTTCCTCGAAGTGCACCTCACTGGTGTCTGCGAGTTCCTCCTCGATGATCTCGTTACAGAGATCGATGCACTCATCACAGATGTAGACGCCGGGGCCGGCGATGAGCTTCTTGACCTGCTTCTGCGACTTGCCGCAGAACGAGCACTTCAGCAGTTCGCCCGTGTCGCCAAACTTCGCCAACGATCCCCCTCAGAATGGTTCGTCAGCGGATGGGACCGGAACGGTCGACAGCCTGCCGGGACGAGATCACGGTGTCGATGATGCCATATTCGAGGGCGGCGTTTGCTTCCATTACGAAGTCACGGTCGGTATCGGCGTGAATACGCTCGATCGGCTGGCCGGTGTGGTGAGCCAGGATCTCCTCGAGCAACTCGCGCATACGCAGGATCTCGCGGGCGGCGAGTTCGAGGTCGGTGACCTGCCCGTATCCAACTTGGCCGTACGGCTGGTGGAGCAGCACACGGGCGTGCGGGAGCGCTAGGCGCTTGCCCTTCGTGCCGGCAGCGAGTAACACCGCGGCAGCGGAGGCCGCCTGACCGAGACAGATCGTCGCAATGTCGTTGCGGATGAACTGCATCGTGTCGTAGATGGCGAACAGCGCCGTGATGTCGCCACCGGGGCTGTTGATGTACAGGTTGATGTCCTTGTCCGGGTTCTCGGACTCCAGGTGGATCAACTGTGCGCAGATGAGACTGGCGATCGTGTCATCGATCGGCGTCTGCAGGAAGATGATGTTCTCCTTGAGCAGACGGCTGTAGAGGTCCATCCCGCGCTCACCGCGGCTGGTCTGTTCGATGACGTTGGGAACCATGTAGTTGCGGACGGGATCGAGCAGCGGGCTGGACATGTCAGGCCTCCTCGGCGTGATCGTGATCGTGGTCGTGATCGTCGTCGTCGTGCGTGTGACCCAGAATGAGGTCACGGTCGAGGGCCTGGCCGGCCTCGTCGACGATCTCGATGTGGTGCAGGAGCCAGTCGAGCGCCTTGGACTTGCGCAACTGGGCAACGAGGTCGAAGACGGCGTCGTTCTTCTCGTAGGCCTTGCGGACGTCCTTGGACTTCATGCCGGCGCGCATCGCGATTCGGGCGTACTCGGACTCGATGTCGGACTCGTCAACCTCGACCTGCTCGGCCTCAGCGACCGCACGAAGTGCAAGGTCGACGACGACAGCCTTCGTGGCCTGCTCGCGGAACGTCTCGACCAAAGTGTTGGCGTCCTGACCGGTGGCAGACATCCACTGGTCAACCGAGATCCCACGGGTCTGGAGGTCCTTCACGAAGTTCTCGACACGGGCCTGCAGTTCCTGGTCGACCATCGCCTGGGGCGGCTCCTCGTCGACAAGGGCAGCAAGTGCCGTCGTGGCGCGATCAATGAGCGCCTGACGGCCCTGGTTCAGCCGGACGGCAGCAATGCGGTCGCGGACGCTCTGGGTCCACGCCTCCACCGACTCGTGCTCCGGCAGGTTGTCGGCAACCCATTCATCGGTGGTCTCGGGGAGCACGAGCTCCTGAACGTTGCCGATCTTCACCGTGAAATCGGCGGCCTCGGCGGTGCCTGAGGGCGTAGCCGTGAACGTGAGCGTGTCGTTGGCCGTGGAACCGATGAGGTGATCGTCAAACCCCTCGGCCACCCAGCCGCGGCCGACCTCGTAGAGCCAGTCCTCGGTGTTCAGGCCGGCAACGGGCTCGCCCTCACGGTGGGCCTCGAGGTCCATCGTGACGAAGTCGCCCTTGGCGGCAGGGCGCTCGACCACCGTAAGCGTGCCATGACGGCGACGCTCGGAGTCCATGGCGTCTTGCACCTCAGCATCGGAGGCAGTCGGGTTCGGCAGTTCGATGCGCAGACCGGCATAGCCAGGAACGGCCACCACCGGTCGAATGTCGCAGGTGGCGTCGAACGTGACCACGCCGTCCTCGGCGCCCCCGGTGATCTCGAGGTCGGGTGCAGCGATGAGGTCGACCTCATGCTCACGCACGGCCTTAGCCAGGTACTGCGGGATGGCGTCGCGAAGCGCCTGCTCGCGTGCCGGCCCGAGCCCGATGCGGGCCTCGAGGATCTTTCGGGGTGCCTTGCCCGGCCGGAAGCCGGGGAGCCGGACCTCGAGGGCCAGCTTGCGGAAGGCGGCGTCGATGTCCTTGGCGAACTCGGCGTCTTCTACCTCGACGGACAACTTGATCTTGTTTCCCTCGAGGGGTTCCAGCGTGCTCTTCACAGGCGGCGAAGTGTAACGGGCACCGACGGATTCGGGAGTGGGCGGTCCCGATAGGGCATGATGGAGGGCGTATGACCATCTGGAAGCCGCATGCCCTCGCCAAGCCGCACGCGAACCAACTGGAGTTGCGCATGGGCGACCGGGTCCGTTCAACGGCCGAAATCGTCGGCGTGCCCGTGGGGACCGAGGGCAAGGTGATCCTCGCCAACGGGTTCAACTGGCAGCGCTATCGAGTGCTCTTCGCCAACGGTGTGGAACTTGGGGACCTCGACAGCCGCAATATCGAACCGGCCGGACGAACCGCCCGTCGCCTCGCCCGTGCCGCCAAGGCAAAAGCCCGGGGCTGAGCCCCTCCCGGTGATCGCGTCCCAGACGCCGGTGCTCCCGCCGGTTCGAGCGTCGCGTGTACTGCGTGTCGACCTCGTGTCACTCGCCTGGGCAATGCTGGTGTTCGCGATCGGCCTGTGGGCGGTTCGTGGCGGATTGGACCTCCTCGCACACCCGTCCGGCCAGTGGTGGCGAATCAGCGCATCCCTTTCAGGGATGCTCGCCACGCTCTGCGCGGTGTATGGCCTCCTCCTCACCGCGCGACTGCGTTGGATGGAGCGCTCGTCAGGCCTTGATCGTCTCTTCGTCTGGCACCGCATCTCCGGTGACGCGATGGGCGTGGTTCTTGTCGTCCACGTGCTCACGTCTGTGCTCGCCGAGCAGAAACTCCGGGGCGGCATCAAGAACTCGATCCTCGACATGACGGGCCGAGAGCCGTACATGGCGCTGGCCGCTGTCGGCACTGCGCTGGTTGGCATCGTCATCATCACGAGCCTCCGGGCCGTACGCCAGAGGCTCTCGTACGAGACCTGGTACTTCATCCACCTCACCGTGTACTTCGGCCTCGCGCTGTCGCTCGCCCATCAACTCACGCTCGGGAGCACGCTCGCAGGCAGCCTTGCGCTGCAGGCCACCTGGACCACACTCGTCTCGCTCGCCTTTGCAACCGCCCTGTTGGGCCGCTGGTGGAAACTCCTCCGGTCGGTCGCCCGCCCGCTTCGCGTTACGGCGATCCAGCGAGAGACCGACCACACCGTGTCGATCGTGCTCGGCGGGAGGAATGCTGCGCGGATCATTGGCGAAGCCGGACAGTTCGTCGTGCTTCGCATGTTGCGCGAGCGCCAGTGGTGGAAGGCAAATCCCTTCTCGCTCTCTGCCGCGCCCGACGGGACATCGCTCCGTGTGACGGTGAAAGAGCGTGGTGACGCGAGCGGTGCGCTGTCGAAGGTGCGCATCGGCGACCGCATTGCCGTCGAGGGCCCGTACGGCGTGCAAACCGTGTCCGTCTTCGAGGGGAAGCGTCCGGTGTTCATCGCCGGAGGTATCGGCATCGCGCCGGTCTGCGCAATCCTTCAGGCCCTTCCCATGGAGACACGCCCACTCGTACTCCTGCGGGCGCGGCGCGTCGAGGACATCGCGCTGCTCGACGAAATCACTGCGCTCGCCGAACGACTCGGTGGTGGAGTACGCACGCTGCTCGGGCCCACTGCGTCGCTCAGGGGACGTGACCCGTTCTCGGCACCGGCGTTGCGCGGCGCGATCGGCGACACCAGCTGCGTCGCCGCGCACGTGTGCGGCCCGCCTTCGCTGTTGCGCGCAGCGAGCAGCGGCCTGCGCGCGGCAGGACTACAACGACACGACATCCACATGGAACTCCCCTGGTGGTAGCCCGATGAACCCAACGAAGCACTCCCTCGCCCGCCGACTTACCCCCGCCGTAGCGCTGACCGGAGCGAGCGTGCTCGGCATCTTTGTGCTGGATCGCGCTGCCGGGAGTGGCGAGAACGACGGCTTCGCCGAGGGCCCCGTGGACTCCGTGGTGGACACCAGCAACACCTCGCCCACCCTTGTAGAAACCACCGTCCCTCCGACGCTGGCCCCCCAAGGGCCACCCCCCGGCGATGAATGGGAGGAGCGGAGCGACGACGGTTACGACGACGGTTTCGACGACGAGGGCGGCATCAACCCGCAGGGGTCCGGTGGGCAGGTATCCGGTGGCCTCACCGACACCACGCTTGCCCCCGCGCCCGGTTGTATCGGCACCACGACGGCGGGTACGTCCGAGTCGATCAGCGACCGGCGGCGTACCTACGGAACGCTCACGGTGTCGATCACCAAGGACGCCCGTGGAACCATCTGCGACGTGAGTGCCACGTACAACGTGCGAGACCGTCGATCGCTGCGCATCGAGCAGTACGCCGTACCGCGACTCAACGCGTGGGCGAAGGAATCCAACGGCGCGAGTGTCCACGCAATCAGCGGGGCTACTGCGGTCTGCGACGCCTACGTGGCCTCCCTGCAGGCTGCGCTCGACGCGTCCCTACGTCCCTGACCTGCAAAGACACGGATTTCGCAACCCGATCGTAATACGCCCCC
>CANIBN010000016.1 GCA_947465505.1 Acidimicrobiales bacterium
ATGAGGCTCTGGCCGGCGATGCCGATACCGAGTGCTGCGATGAAGATCGCTAGCAGTGCGGTGGCGCCGGCCCGTCTAGCAATAGGTCGGTAGACAAACCGTTCGATGCCCACGCCGACGAACGATGCGGCCAGGATGCCGAGGATGCCGGCGATGATGAACGGGATGCCATTGGAGAATGGTCCGGCCCAAGTACCGCGCGCATGCAGAGTGAACGCAATGTACGCGCAAAGGGTGTAGGTCAGGCCGTAGGCAAAGTGGAACCGCCCGGTTACTCCGAGGATAAGGGCAAAGCCCGCACCGAGGAGGCCGTAGGACGTCCCACGGAACAAGCCGTTGGCGGTGAGCTGAGCAAAGATCTCCCGCCCGATGGTAACGGCATTCATGTAGTGGATTTCCTTCCGGAAGAAGCGCCCCCCACGAGCGCAACTGAATACGAGTGCGCCAAGGGCGGACCGGAAAGCCTTCCGGCCCGCCCCTGGACTAACTAACTACCAGAGCTAACGGAAACTGGGATCACCCAGCCTTCGTGTAGCCCTCTCCGCCGATGCCGAAGTAGGCGTGTGCGGTGACCTTGCCGGCCTCGTAGGTGAAGATGCCCATGGGGCGCTTGCTCACCGAGTGGGTCTTCAGGTCGTGGCTGCTGGTGCCGACCTCGGTCGGGCTACCACCGTAAACGCTGGAGAGCGTCGGGTCAGCCGTCATCTGGGCCTCAAGGGTGTCGCCATTGCAAAGCTTGTCGTCGGCAACGCCGGCGGTCTTTGCGCGGTCCATGAGCTGCCACAGGCGAACGGTGTTCTCGAAGAAGTTCGCAGCGTAGAAGTCCGGCAGGCCGCCGTCGTTCGCAGCCGAGAAGCCCTCAACGAACAGCTTCGCCATCGGGTTCAGCGTGGGGCTCTGCGCATCGAAGAAGTCGTATGCGAAGGTCCAACCCTGCTCCCAGGTGCCCTTGGAGGCGTTGACGCCGTCCGGGGTGAACTCGGAGCCAACCTGCACCGACTTGATGCCGGCGGTTGCAGCCTGGTTCGCGAACAGGCCCGGGTCCTGACCGTAGATGGAAACGAGCAGGAGGTCCGGCTCGTTGGCCTTGATCTTGGAGATCGACTGTGCGTAGTCGGTTGCGCCGACTGCGTTCAGTTCGTAGAGCTCGTTGAACTCGAGGCCGGCTGCCGCCACCTTGGCGAGGAAGTCGTCCTTGATGAGCTTGTTGAGGTCTCCACCGAGGTCCCAACCGATGACTCCGACGGTCTTCTTGTCGGGGTAGGTCTCCTTGAACCACTGGAACACGCCCGGAAGGGTGTCGTTCGGGGTGATTGCACGGGTGCCCCAGAAGAACGGCACGCCCTGGCCGAAGATCGAGGTTCCGCCGCCACCGTCGAGGGTGAAGACGTGGTTCTTGGCAGTGTCGCCGAGCATCGCGCCGAGGTCGTCCACGTACGAAGCGAGCTTGACGGAGATGCCCTTAGAAACCATCTCGGTCATTGCAGTAACACCAGCAGCCGGGTCGCCCGACTTGTGGTCCCAGTACTCGAAGTTCAGCGTGGGTCCGCCGGCGGCCTTGATGGCGTTGACGCCGACGTTGATGCCAGCGGTCATGGTCTTGCCGTAGAACGAGCCGGGGCCCGTCAGTGCGAGCACTGCGCCGACGTTGCAGGAAACGGCCGACAGGTCGTTCTTGATGCCGAGCATTTCGTTGAGGGTGGTCGGGGCGGTGGTGCCTGCGGCCGTGGTCTCGGTTGCGGCAGCGGTGGTCTCGGTTGCGGCAGCGGTGGTCTCCGTTGCAGCAGCCGTGGTCTCCGTGGCAGCAGCCGTGGTCGTGGTCTCTTCCGTCTTCTTGGAACCGCAGGCGCCCGCGATGAGCGCAGCGGCGGTGGAGACGGCGAGAACCGAAGCAATACGCTTGGTACGCGTCTTAGTCAAAGTATCCCCCTGATTGGAATGGATGCAGGTTCCGAGACTCGGAACCCTGCCCGGTCGGGTGACCGAGCGTTCTAATGGTAATTGATGTCGGCTAGTGGGAGGCGTCTCCCCTGCGCCGCCGGACAAATGTCACAAAAGTCACATTCGGCCGGTTCTGGATGGTCTCACGAGGCCGTCCAGAGCGTGTCTGGGGCCGACAGAAGCCGACCCCAGAGCGATCCGTTGTTCGTTACTTGATGACGATCGGGTTGACCGGTGCACCGGTGCCATTGACCACCTTCAGTGGTGCGGCGGCGTAGAGGAACGTGTACTGGCCGTCCTTGGCGCAGTCGGCAGCGAGGTCGTCGAGCCACGCGATCTCGGTGAGTGTGACGCCGAGGTTACGCATGAGGGCGTTGTGGAGCGGCAGAACGACTCCCGACACCGGGTCGACGGTGACCTCGTTGGCGATGGTGTCGGTGACGAGGTTCGGGATCTCCATGTCGGCAAACCAGTTCACGAGAGCGTCACTGTGCGTGAGGCCCGGCTCCACGAAGTTGCCGTAGAACTCCTCGCGGCTCACCTTGTAGAACTTGGCGATCCAACCGGTACGGACGATGAGAATGTCGCGCTTCTGGATCTCGCATCCCTGCGCCTTGGCGCATGCCTGCAGGTCCTCGTGGGTAAAGGTCTCAGCGACGTCAAGGACTTCCTTACCGCGGAACCGGGCCATGTCGAGCAGGATTCCCCGGCCGACGACGCCTTTTTCGGCGATCGGAAGGATCGATGCCTTCGAGAGTCCACCGATGGTGGTCTTGGAGTCGTAGCCGTTCCAGATCTGGTTGTCGAACCAGACGTGACCAAGGGCGTCGTACTGGGTGGAGCCCTGGAGGAAGAGGGTCATGTAGTCATCGGCGTATTCGGCGCCGCCGGCGAACAGGGGCCCCTTGCCGGCGTGGTAGTGACCGGCGTCCATGACGTTGATGCGGGTAGCTCCCTGACGGCCCGGCCACACCGGGTCACCCTCGGGGTTGGCCATCTTCACCTGGAGGGTGAATACCTTGCCGGATTTGATGCTGCCAGCGGCCTTGACGACGACCTCGGGGGTGAGGTAGTTCAGCGAGCCGACTTCGTCGTCGGGGCCCCACTTGCCCCAGTTCTTCGGGGAATCCTTGAGCAGTACCTTGAGATCGGGCTCCTGAGCCATGACCTTCTCCCTTTGTATCAAGCGTTGCTCGCCCGAACCAGCGAGCGCGTTACGTGACGAACGCTACACACTGGACGACGCAGAAGTAAATGCCGAGCAGTCGTCGGGTAGCGCACTAACCGTGTGCTGCCACTTTGCTGGGCACTGACCCCGGGGTAACTTCACGGGACGCCCCCGGCAAGGGGTTCGGGGCGCTCTGTGGAGGGATTCCCATATGGCTCAGTTCACCGAAATCACCAGTGGCCTCGCGTTCCCCGAGGGCCCGATCGCCATGCCCGATGGCTCGGTCATCCTCGTGGAGATGTTCGGGCCTCGGCTCACCCGTGTGCTGCCCGACGGCACCAAGCACGTGATTGCCGAGGTTCCGGGCGGTCCGAACGGCGCTGCGGTCGGCCCCGGCGGCCTGGTCTACGTCTGCAACAACGGTGCTCGCTTCCATCCGGTCGACATGGACGGCCTCACGTTCCCGGCCGGTTCGGGCCCGGACCTGTACCGCGGCGGCAGCATCGACACCGTCGATATCGCTACCGGCAAGGTCACCACGCTCTACACCCACTGCGACGGGGTGCGTCTCGCGGCACCGAACGACCTCGTGTTCGACAATGAGGGTGGCTTCTACTTCACGGACCACGGCTACTCGCACGAGCGCACGGCGGTGCTTACGGGCATCTACTACGCCAAGGCTGACGGTTCGTTGATTCAGGAAGTGGTGTTCCCCGCCCACGAGCCCAACGGCATTGGCCTGTCGCCGGACGGCAAGACGCTCTATTGGGCTGAGACCTGGACCGGCCGCATCATGCGCCGTCGCGTTGAGGGTCCGGGACAGCTCGCCGAGGCCGGCATGGTGGACACCTGGCAGTGCCTCTACGGATTCCCGGGCTTCCAGTTGCTCGACTCGCTGGCAGTGGACGGTGACGGCAACGTGTGCGTGGCGACGCTCGTCAACGGTGGGATCTCCGTCATCTCGCCGGCGGGCGAGTTGGTCGATTTCTTCCCGACTGGCGACATCCTCACCACCAACATCTGCTTCGGCGGTCCGGACCTCAAGACCGCATACGTCACCGTGTCGGGTACGGGCAAGCTGCTCTCGATGCCGTGGAAGTGCGCCGGGGCAAAGCTGAACTACCTGAATGTCTGAGAACGGTCACCTGCCCACCACTGGTGGGCTTGCCGAGACAGACCTCGTGGCCGCTATGCGGCACACACCGGGCTGTCGCGAATACCTCGATGCGCAGGTCGAGGACGCGGTAATTCACCGTGTCCTCGACAGCGCCCGGTTTGCGCCGAGCGGGGGCAATCGTCAGGGATGGCGCGTGGCGGTCGTGCGCAACGAAGCAACGAAGCGTGCGCTGCGCGACCTTTATCTGGCTCCGTGGATGCGATACGTGCGTGAGCACTACGGCACGGACGACTCGATGAGTGACGACCGCAAGCGTCGTGTCGAGGAGGCAACACGCATGGCCGAGTCAATGCACGAGGTGCCTGTGCACCTCTTGGTGTGGCTCGATATGTCCGTGGTGGCAGTAACTGACGCCAACGCCGATCGACCGAGTGTCGTCGCCGGTGGTTCGGTGTTCCCGTTCATCCAGAACGTACAACTCGCGGCGCGCGCAGAGGGGCTCGGCACACGAATCACCACGCTGCTGTCGGAGGAGGAGTCGTCGGTGCGCGAACTCGTTGCTGCACCCGAGGGTTGGGCGCTGGCGGCGTTGTTACTCGTTGGGTGGCCGGAGCGCCTGCCCAAGAAGCTGAGCCGTCAACCTGTCGAGTCGTTCACCTGGTCCGAGCGTTTCGACGGGGCGACCTTCACGGTCTGACGATCGTTAACCACTGCCCTGCGGCGTCCTCGTTGTCGTTGGCAAGATCGACCAGCAGTTCAAAGTGGGCGCGAGCAATAGCGCTATTGGAGAACCGTTGGCGGGCATCGGCCAACGCACCCGAGGTTGTTGTGAGGGTGAGCGCATCCAATGCCTTGCCGAGTTCGTACGGGTCCTCCGAGGCATAGACACTCCCTATCCCCAATTCGGAGACGAGATCGGCGGGATACGACGGGCCCGACACGACGACTGGCTTGCCGAAAGAGATGGCATCCATCAACGTTCCTGAGTTCCTGTCGAATCCGGGCCGGAACGACAGGATCACGAGGTCTGCTGCAGAAAACACCAGAGAACGTATTTCGTCACTGACGATTCCGCCGAGGGCGACCGGCGGGACGGCCCATGCTGTGCCTTCTAGGTCGGGATCGGCGAGCACCTCTGCCATCTCGCCGACGAGGAGGAGTTGCCAGTCGTTGCGGCCGGCGAAGGCCTTCGCCACTGTCACAGGCCTGCGATCCACCGACGTTGAACCGAAGTGAAGCGCAACGGGTAGATCGCCGCGGAGAGCAAGCCGGACTCTCGGATTGTCGCCCTCCCCAGGTACCGGTCGCGTCCCTGCAAGTCGGAGCAGTACGGGGTGTGGGTTTGGCGCTGCTGACCTCATCGGCCCGATCCAGCCTTCGGTGGAGAGGGCCATCGCGACGCGTGAGCGGGAGCGGCCTCGCAGTCGCCGGAGCTGCGCTACGGCGACTGCGAGGGGCCGAAGACTGGCGAACGGCGGGCCCTCGGCAAAAATGTGTTGAATCCACGGACGTGAGCCGCTGAAGAGATCGAGCAGCAACGGGGAACACTGATAGTCGAGCGTCACGATCCCGGCGATGGTGTTCGGGTTTGTTCGTTCGATGATTCGAGCGACATGCCTCGCTTGATGGATTCCAGTAACACACGCCACGAGTCGCGCTAATGCCTTGACCCTCGGCCGGCGGCGTTGCCATCGAAGGGAAATGCGCTCCGCACGAGCGATTACCTTCCGTGCCCTGTTGCTGTAGGAGTGCACCGCCCAGTCGGTTTGTCTCATCGATTGGGCATGCCAACCATCGGAAGTGAGCACAGCGACCGGTAGACCAAGTTCCGTAAAGGCATCGGCCAGCTCTGCGAAACGATTGGGAAAATGTCCATTGGGTCGGTGTGCCCAGGGTTCGACGATCACGATCGCGCCGATGGCGGCAGTCCTGTTCAAGGAGTCGGCTCCGACGCTCGTCTGTTGCGCTCGTGAACTGCAGCGAGAAGAATCGGATCGACGCCGAGAGATCGGGACTCGGCGATGAGTCCGATGACATCCTTGGGAAGGCACGCCCCGGCATACGGACGTCCGCCACGTATGCCATATCGAGGATTCCACGACGCCTCCGCAGTGTTGCTGACGACATCGGCGAGCGGCTCCGCGTCGACGCCCAGCGTTGTTGCGAGTACGTAGATCTCGTTCCAGAAGCTGATCTTCGTGGCGTTGTAGGCGTTGTGGGCACACTTCACGAGCTCCGCAGCGGTGGCTGTCTCGAACAGTTCGACGGGTGCGTCGAAGGTCGACATCATCTTCCCGACGCGTTCACGGCCTGAAGCACTAGTGGCACCGATGACGATGGTCCTCGGATGAAGAGCGTCTTCGATGGAGTGTTCCTGACGCAGGAACTCCGGACAGTGGACAACATGAAATCGTGTGTGGCCGGACACCCGAGCTTCGTCGGCCACCCAGGCTTCCACTCGTCTGTCGCACGTCCCCGGTGGAACCGTAGACCTCACCACGAGATCGATTGTCCCGGAGTGTTGCGCTGACGATCGCACTGTGGACCGCACGGCCTCTTCGAGAGCGCTGAGGTCGTAGCCCCGTTCGTCTGCCGGCGTTGGCACGCAGAGGAAAACTGTGTGTAGCCCGCTCGTGGGCTCGAGACTCGCTGTGGCCCTCCAGCCAGCCATCCGGAGATCGCTGCGTCGCTGCTCCGAGGCATCGACGAACTCAACCTGATGTCCGTGCTCTGCAAGAGCGACTCCGGTCGCGTAGCCGACGATGCCTGCGCCAACGATGACGATGCTGCTCACAGCGCCACCCGCCGGAGATGGAGCAGCACGGCGGACTCTGGCCACATGATCGGTGGCTGGATCCCGTGCAGCGCAAGTTGAGCACCCGACAGGCGTACTCCTGTATGGACCCAGCCCGGCTGGGCGACGGCCGGGCCGAAGGCGTTCTGTTCAACGAGTTGGAGCAGCGCGAGGTCGTATTGGGTCTCGGGGTCGAGTCCAGGAAGACGTAGCGGTGACGATTCCGTGGCCACTCCCGACGCAAGCCGAGCCAGAGAGATCAGTGCTTCGCCGCGATCCGTGGAGTAGACGCCCACGGCCAGCACCGTGTGGTCGGGGTGGTCGGGGTGGTCGGGGCGGTCGAAGCGAATCCAATCTCCACTGTGCAGCAGAGAGCGAAACGTTTTGTGGAGTTCGATGACTCGTCGAAGTTGGGAGCGTTCGTCCTCCGTTGCCTCCAAGAGGTTCCACTCAATACCGAGGTGGCCGAAGAACGCGGTTGTGGCGCGGAACGAAAGCGAATGCTGTCGGCCTGTGGTGTGTGCCCGCGGTGAGCCGATGTGTGCACCCATCCGTTCGGGTGGGACGAGCAGCGAGAGCGAGTGCTGGATGCATTGGCGGTCGAGTGCATCGTTGGAGTCCGAGGTCCACACCCGCTCTACAAGCGAGAGCATTGCGTGATCGATCCTTCCCCCACCCGACGCGCAGGACTCAAACTCGACAGTGGGGTGCAGCACACGGAGTTCGTGCAGCATTCGATACACCGCCAGGGTTTGGCGATGCGTGCCCGCACGACCGTCGGTTGCTGATGCCTGTACGTGGTTGCGGTTCATGTCCCACTTCACGAACGAGATGTCGTGCTGGGAGAGCAGACGATTGAGTGCGTCGAATACGTGCCGGAAGGCAGCGGGATTCGTGAGGTCGACCACTACCTGATTCCGTCCCGTTGGCGACGAATACCCGGAGGTCGCGAGCACCCAGTCGGGGTGTGCGCGCACGAGTTCTGAATCGGGGTTCGCCATCTCGGGTTCCACCCAGATCCCGAAGTCCATACCGAGAGTACGTACATGGTCGATCAGGGGAGCGAGTCCGGCAGGGTACGCGTCTGGTGACACGTGCCAATCGCCCAGACCAGAGTGGTCGCTCCTGCGTGACGAGAACCACCCGTCGTCCAGCACGAACAGTTCGACCCCGCACGCCGCCGCCTGATCCGCGAGTGCCATCAGCCGGGGAGTGTCGTGATCGAAGTACACGGCCTCCCACGTGTTCAGCAGCACGCGTCGAGGTCGCTTCGGTGAGGTGGGGAGTGCTCGTGCAAGTCGGTGGAAGCCCCAAGAGACCTCATTGGTCCCCGAGGGCGAGTACGCCGCCAGCACAGTCGGGGCGGTGTAGCGCTCACCCGGTTGGAGGATCACCTCTCCGGGGTGGAGCAGTTCGCCGGCCTGGACGTATCTCCGGCCGTCAGCGAGCGCCTCGGCGCTCCAGAAATGATTGCCGCTCCACGCAACGTGAACCGCCCACACCTCGCCTCGCCATTCGCCAAACCCCGGTGTCCCGGCGAGGATCAGCGGCGGACGGTCGTGGGAGGTACGACCGGCCCGGTTCTCGCTGGTGTGCACTCCCTCCGTCCACGTGTGGCGGCGCGGTTGCATCTCGAGCGCCCATCTGCCCGTGAAGGTCAACAACTCCCCAGCATGGCGGGGGAGCGGAAGAGCGGGGGCGAGCATCTGGAGCAGGTAGGGAGTCGTTCCGTCGTTGACGATCTCAACAGTGAGCGTGAGCACGTCGGAGAGATCAATGGTGCACTGCAGCGAGAGGTCTGCGACCTCGTCCGTCGCGAAGGTTGAGATGCGGTTGCCTACGCGAGTGCGCTCGCGCTCGTCAAATCTCGGTGCCCAAGCAGTGCCATCAATGCGTGAACCGAGGAGTCCGGGACGCCCGAGGAAGCCCCGAGCATGCTCGGGCACGACGCTGAGAGGATCCTCGTCGTCCATCCGGCCGTGGGAGTGGCCGCGGTCGAGCGCGTTGCACAGTGCCGCGAGGTCGACGTCGTCGGGCAGTCTCGAGCCCCAGTAGAGGATGCGCGGAGCGCCGAACCCGTGGGCAAGGACGACACTCGTGCGTTGGTGGGCGAGGTGCTCGAGCACTGCGCTGTCAGGCCACCCGGTACAGGCGGTTCTGGTCGGTGTGAGGGATGAGACGGTTGAGTGCCTCGAGGTACACCCAGGTGGTCTCGTCGTAACTCCACGAATCGTCGTCGTGGACGTTGATGGTTACCTGATACGCCGTCGTGCGCGCCATGGCATCCAGATAGATGTTCGAGAGGATGCCGTAGGTCTGCGAGCCGAGCGTGCTCTGCATGCTGAACGACTTGGCGTCGGCAGCAGCAGCGCCACCAGCGATGAGCACCGATCCGCGGGGAATCGTGAAACAACGCATCACCTGATTCGCATCCGCGTCCCACAACCAGTAGCCGACCTCGGTATGAAATGGGTCTTGCTCGTCGTTCCTCCAGGCAGACATGCGGTAGTCGAGGCCGTACAGCGTCTGCTGGCCGTTGTCGACGGGACCGAACGGATTCAGGATGACGCGCTCGCGGTAGATGGTGTCGCCGATCTCCTGCTCCTCGTTGTGGAACGAGACGTCGAGGCCCTTGGTCCCTTCCCACGTGCCTGCGAGTGCACCCAGGGGTCCAAGAAGAGCGAGATCAGGTGCGGGCATGGGAGGTATTCCTTTCGGTACTAACGACTATTGAGTCTGTCACGGATGCTGGCGGGACCTCGGCGTCAGTCGCCACTCGGGCGCCACCGTCGGTCAGCCTTGCGCGTGGCGTGTCGCTTTTTGTCGTCCAGACGAGACTGCCTCTGCGAACGACTCGGTCGCGTCGCACGGCGCTCGGCCGGAATCTCTGCTGCGTCGTCGAGACGGTTCGCCAGTCGCTCCAGTGCAACACGTCGATTTCGCAGCTGCGAACGTTCCGTACTGCACACCACACGCACGTCGGTCCCACCCAGTGCGCCGGTGAGGCGTTCGAGAAGAGACGCCGGTAATCCTGCGGCCGAGAGGTCACAGCGCAGCTCGACCCGACTAGCCGTGGTGTTTACGTGCTGCCCGCCCGGCCCCGACGATCGGGTGAAGCGCCACGAGAGACATGTCGGGTCAAGACGTATGCCGCCCGGTGTTATGGGCTCCTGCTCGTTCATCTAGCCAGTGCCGTTCACGATGGGGTCGACGAGTTAGAAGTGATAGGGGTACGCCGACCAGTCCGGATCTCGCTTCTGGAGAAATGAGTCCCGGCCCTCCTGGGCCTCATCGGTTCCGTAGGCAAGTCGCGTTGCCTCGCCGGCGAACAGCTGCTGACCGACGAGGCCATCGTCGATGAGATTGAACGCGAACTTCAGCATCCGTTGGGCGGTTGGGCTCTTGCCGTTGATCTTTCGTGCCCACTCAAGAGCCAAGCGCTCGAGGTCGGCGTGGTTGGCGACTGCGTTGACCATGCCCATGCGGTGTGCATCCTCGGCCGAGTACTCGTCGCCGAGGAAGAAGATCTCGCGTGCAAACTTCTGCCCCACCTGACGGGCGAGATAGGCCGAGCCGAATCCGCCGTCGAACGAAGCGACGTCGGAGTCGGTTTGCTTGAAGCGAGCGTGTTCCCTTGACGCAAGCGTGAGGTCGCACACCACATGGAGCGAGTGCCCACCGCCGGCGGCCCAACCCGGCACCACACAGATGACGACCTTGGGCATGAAGCGGATCAGCCGCTGGACCTCGAGGATGTGCAGTCGGCCCGTGCGAGCCGGGTCGATCGAGTCTGAGGTGGTGCCCTCTGCGTATCGGTAACCGTCCCTGCCCCGGATGCGCTGGTCGCCACCGGAGCAGAACGCCCACCCGCCGTCTTTGGGGGAGGGTCCATTGCCCGTGAGGAGCACACAGCCGACGTCGGTACTCATCCGGGCGTGGTCAAGTGCGCGGTAGAGCTCGTCCACCGTTCCGGGACGGAACGCGTTACGTACCTCGGGACGGTTGAATGCGATCCGAACCGTTCCCTGGTCGAGTGCCCGGTGATAGGTGATGTCCTGGAAGTCGAAGCCAGGAACCTCCCGCCACGCAGCAGGGTCAAAGATTTCGGAAACCGGTTGCGACGCCATGCCACGAGGTTACGTCGCTCCCTCGTGCAGGGCCGCTACCGTGGGGAAAGCATGTTGCAATCCTGCCGATCCCCACGATGACCAGCTCCACCCCAACCGCCACGGTTGTTGTCCCCGCTAGTCATCTCATGGCACCGCTCCTCGGGCATCGCGACGAGCATCTCCGTCAGATCGAGACAGCGTTCCCCGGTACCGAGATCTCCGTCCGCGGCAACGAGGTGACCATCTCAGGGGTCAACGCCGAGCAGGTAGGGCGCCTCTTCGAAGAGCTCGTCATGCTCGTCCAGCAGGGCCACACGCTTGACGCCACCGCGCTTCGTCGGTCAATGGACATGGTGAGCGAGGACCAACGCCCGAGTGCCGTGCTCACGGAGCAACTGATGCGAGGTGCTAAGGGCAAGCCGGTCCGCCCCAAGACGGCCGGCCAGAAGCGCTATGTCGACGCGATCCGCGAGAACGTCATCACGTTCGGGATCGGCCCCGCAGGTACTGGCAAGAGTTGGCTGGCGGTTGCCATGGCCGTCCACGCGCTGCAGTCGAAGGAGGTAGCCCGCATCATCCTCACCCGCCCGGCGGTGGAAGCAGGCGAGCGACTCGGGTTCCTGCCGGGTGACCTCATGGCGAAGATCGATCCCTACCTGCGGCCGCTGTACGACGCGCTCTACGACATGGTCGAGGCTGAGGGGGCTCAGAGACTGATTGAGAAGGGGTCGGTGGAGGTTGCCCCGCTTGCGTTCATGCGTGGACGCACCCTCAACAACAGCTTCATCATTCTCGACGAGGCTCAGAACACCACACCCGAGCAGATGAAGATGTTCCTCACCCGAATCGGTTTCGGCTCGCGGGTGGTGGTCACGGGTGACGTGTCCCAGGTGGACGTGCCCGGAGGCCGCAGCGGTCTGATTGGGCTCGAACGCATTCTCCATGGCATTGAGGGACTTGCGTTCGTCCACCTCACGAGCAAGGACGTCGTCCGACACCGGATTGTCGGCGACATCGTCGCCGCCTATGAACGCAACGAGGCCAAATCGTGAATGACGACCACCGACCCCGACGGTCCGGTACCTCTCGAGTGGGGGGCGACGGAGAGGTTGAGGTGTTCGCTGCCGACGAGCAGGGAGAGGTGCAGGTAGATCTCGAGCGTTGGCGGGAACTGGCAGCCAATGTCCTCACCGATCTGGGAGTCCGTGGCGCTGCCGAGTTGTCGTTGCTGTTCGTGAACGCAGAGGAAATCGCGGCCCTCAACGAGGAGTATCTGGGTTCGGTCGGCCCGACCGATGTGTTGGCATTTCCGATCGATGCCAACGACGTCGAGATCGCTGCCGGTCCCGGAAGCTCGAGCAAGGGGCCCTCCAGGGTGGAACCCGACACGTCAGAGCTGCCCCTCCTGCTCGGCGATGTGGTGATCTGTCCCGAGGTTGCGAGGGCTCAGGCTCCGTCGCATGCCGGCAACCTCGATGACGAGTTCGCTCTCTTGGTCGTTCACGGTGTGCTGCACGTCATGGGCCACGACCACGCCGAGGAACAGGAAGCTGCTCGGATGCGCGCTGAGGAGTTGCGGCTGCTGTCGGCTCACCACTGGCGTGGACCGGTTCCCGAAGGCTTCAGACAGGAACACCCCTCCTGATGTACGCCTCGAAACTCTCCGGTGGCGACATCTGGATGTTGGTTGCCGTTGCAGTGATCTTGGTGCTGCTCGCGTTTCTCTCGCTCGCCGAGATGGGTCTGTCGCGGATGACCAAGCCGAAGGCAACAGCGCTGGCCGAGCAAGGCCACCCTTCAGGCAACGCACTGGTGAGGCTTGCGAGCGATCCGGAGAAGTGGGTCAACCCGGTTCTTCTCACGATCAATGTCCTGCAGACCGTGCAGGCATTCCTTACGGGCATCGTGGCAAGCAACTTCGGGGCGGGCGGCGCCGTTGTCGGCCTCGTGGCCAACGTGGTGGTGTTCTTCATTCTCGCCGAGTCGATCCCGAAGACGTACGCAGTGCTCTTCCCGGACAAGGCAGCGCTGATCTCTGCGCGGCCGACGCTCACGATTGCCCGGTTCCCACCCGTCCGGATCATGTCGAAGGGCCTCATCGGTCTGACGAACTGGATCATGCCCGGAAAGGGACTCGTCAAGGGCCCCTTCGTCTCCGAGCAGGAATTGCTCGGCATCGTGGAGGCGGCCGCCGAGGATTCGGTGATCGAGCACGAGGAACGGCGCCTCATCGAGAGCATCATCACGTTCGGCGACACCACCGTTCGCGAGGTCATGACACCGAGACCAGACATCGTCACGGTGTCGGCTTTCGACGATGTCACGGCGGCGCTTGATGTCGCCATTGAACACGGCTACTCCCGCCTGCCCGTCCTGAATGACGAGGAGGACGATCTCGTCGGCGTCGTGTACGCCAAAGACCTGATGAAGGCCGAGCGTGAGGGGCGCGGCGCGATCAACGTGACCGAACTGGCACACCCGATCCGGTTCGTGCCGGAGAACAAGCCTGTCGGCGACATCATGCGCGAGATGCAGGCGGAGAAATCGCACATGACGATGGTGGCCGATGAGTACGGCGAGTTCTCCGGTCTCGTAACACTCGAGGACTGCATCGAGGAACTTGTGGGCGACATCGCCGACGAGTTCGATACCGAAGAACTCGACGTCGAGCGACGTTCCGGTGGCGACTACGTCATCGAAGGCGGCACCAGCATCGGCGACGTCAATGAACTGCTGTCGCTCACGCTTCCCGACACGGAATGGGCAACCATCGGTGGGTACGTTTTCGGGAAGCTTGGCCACGTGCCGAGCCTGGGTGAGTCGGTGGAGTTCTCCGGATGGCGCATTACCGTCGAAGAGATGCTCGGTCGACGTATCCGCAAAGTGAGGATCGTGCTCTCCCCGGACAGCCAATCGGGAATCGCTGGCTCACGAGATGGTGAGAGCGACCGAGGCGACAACGCCGCTCCCGAGGTGGGGGCGTGAGGTCCGGATTCGTCGCTCTGGTGGGTCGGCCCAACGTGGGCAAGTCCAGCCTCGTGAACTCGATCTGTGGGCAGAAGGTCTCGATTGTCTCGAATAAGCCGCAGACCACGAGAGTGCGCGTGCGTGGAGTGCTCACCCGTCCAGAGGCGCAGATCATCTTCGTCGACACTCCCGGTCTGCATAAGCCAGTGACCGCACTGGGCGAACGTGTTAATGCCACCGCGCTCGAGTCAACGGGTGATGTTGATGTGGTGTGTCTCGTCGTGGATGCCACCCAGCAGGTCGGCAAGGGCGATCAGTGGGTGGCGGACCGCTTCGACATCAGCAAGGCCGTCGTGGTGGTCAACAAGATCGACCGTGTGGGTCGCAAAGAGTTGTTGGCACAGCTGCAACGAGCGTCCGAGCTCGGAGCCGAGGCGTATTTCCCGGTCTCTGCCCGCACGGGTGAGGGAGTGGCGGCGCTGGTGGAGTTCCTGTCGCTTCGCATGCCGGAAGGCCCGCTCTATTTCCCCGACGATGTCGTGAGCGACCTTCCCGACGAGGAGTGGGTAGCCGAGCTCGTGCGTGAACAGTTGCTTGCCGTCACCCACGACGAGCTGCCCTACTCGATTGCCACCCGGGTGACGGAGTGGGAGTGGCCTCGTGTGCGTTGCGAGATCATCGTGGAGCGCGAGAGTCAAAAAGGCATGGTCATCGGGAAGGGCGGAGCGATCCTGAAAGCTGTCGGTGAGGCGACTCGCAAGCAGCTTCCCCCGGGTGTGTTCATCGAACTCCACGTGAAGGTGGACAAGGACTGGCAGCGACGTCCCGATCGGGTGGAACGCCTCGGCTACTGATCCAGGCGAGTGGGCTTAGGGCGGGCTGAGGAGTGTCGTGCTGGTGGATACCGGCGGGAGCGGGTCGCCAAGAATGAGGTCGGAGTAGTCCTCCCAAGCGACGGCCGCGCCCGGCTCGAGCACTGTCTGGTCGGCCTTGACCGGTGAGTACGGCTTGCCATCCTGCGTGAAAACCACCTGCCCCTGACGACTCGGAGCGAGTGCCGTCAGAACAACCTGTGCGAAGAACAGCGGGAGGTCTTCGGGTAACACGTTCTCCAGCGTGGATCCCAGTTCGATGATGGTGACCCCTCGATCGAGCGTGCCCGCCAAGATCGCGCCCCGCTCGAGCACTGTGGCGAGACGCAATTGGCTCGACACCATGCCACGGCGGTCGGTGAGGTTGAAGAGCTTCCGTTGGGTGAGCACGGGAACTCGTTCCTCAAAGGAAACAGCGCGAACGCCGGTTCCCTGGACGTAGAACACCTGCACCACCTCTATCGGTGTGCTTGGCTGCGTTGTCTTCGGCTGCGTGGTGGTGGGGGCTGGTTCGGTGACAGGTGTTGTTGTGGTGGTTGTGGTGGGTGGCAGTGTGACCCGCAGGCCCGCCGGGAACTCGTTGTCTGGGATCTGTCGGAACTCTCCCGAGTCCATGACGCTGCACGCGGTGATGCCGACGAGCGCGAGCAGAATGGCAGCGACGCGCTTCATCGGGGCACCCCTGCGGGGATCGTGACGACGAAACGAGCGCCTCCACCGGCGCGGTCCTCTACCCACGCATGGCCGCCAAGTGCAGCGGTGTGCTCTGCGACGAGCGCGAGCCCGAGCCCAGTTCCTACGCGATGTCGAGCAGCGGTACCGCGGGCAAAGCGTTCGAAGATGCGCAGCTTCTCGTCATCGCTCACTCCTGGTCCGGTGTCCTCTACGGCGATGCGCAACTCACCGTCGATTCGATCGATCGCAATGCCGGTCGGCCCGCCGCCGTGGTGTTTGGCGTTGTCGAGCAGGTTGCCCACGATTCTCTCGAGCCTGAGTTTGTCGAGTGACACGGGTTCGGTTGCGTGGGGCGTGATTTCGATCGGAACGTCCTGATAGCCGTATCGCTGGGCGATTCGACGGATCGTGTCCTCGGGTCGGAGGGGCTCGAGATTCACTTCGGTTGCACCCGCATCGATACGTGAGAGTTCGAGGAGATCGAGAACCATGCGGTCGAATCGGCGTACCTGTGTAACGACTACGTCGAGTGCCTGTCCGGTCCGTCCCGGAAATTCGTCGCGCCGGGCGTCGAGCATGTCGACAGCAGCGCTCAATGCAGTGATCGGGGAGCGCAACTCGTGGCTGACGTCCGACGCGAAACGCGCTTCGCGTTCGATGCGCGTCTGGACTGCGTCGGCCATTGCGTTGAACGAGTCGGCAAGCCGATCGAGGTCCTCGTCGTTCTCGCGCTCCATCCGGACGTCGAGCGCGCCCGAGGCAAGTTCGCCTGCCGCGTCTGCGACGCGGGACAACGGTCTCATGAGTCGGCGGCTGTTCCAGATACCAAGGCCTGCTGCTGCGGCTGTGGTGACCACGGAGGCGATGATGAGCGATGTGGCAATGACCCGCAGGGTGCGCTGGATGCCGGCGAGCGAGAACGCCTCGTAGTAGGTGGCCGAGATGCCCGGAACCGCGATACCGACGGCGACGTAGGGGTCACCGTCCAGCGATGCGAATTTGGGTGAGGGCGATCGAAGCGTGAACTGCTGTGACCCGCTGACTCGCTGTACGCCGACGTTGTTGAGGAGTTCGGCGGGGAGTGTGGACTCGAGCGGCGGTCGGTTGGAGAACCTGCTCACCGTGTTCCCCTCGGTGAGCACGAGGAGGGCGAAGCCGTCTCGCTCCGTCGTGATGCTGTCGATGGCACGCGCCCTCGACAGGCCCCGGTCTTGAAGGTCGCGCACGCGTGTCTGGACGAGGGCAGCGTTGGCGAATGCCTGGCTGCGAGCGGTGCTTTGCCGTTGGTTCAGCAGGTAGTTGCGGGCAACTGCGTAGGTGATGATCGAGAGCGACATCGACACCACAAGGCCGGTGAGCAGAAAGAACAACGTGACCTGAGCCCTCAGACCGGGCTTGCGGCGCAGGAGGCGCAAGCGGGGGAGGCGGGTGAGCACGGGCACTACTCCAGCATGCTCCACAATCGGGTGTTCCCGGCGCACAATGGGCGGGAACTGCGACTTCTTGCTCGGGGTTTCTCGCTGGCCGGTGAGGCACCAGGGGGAGGAAGGCACCTCACCGGAGCAGCGTGAACAACTTCATGATGCGGGCCCTCTGTGACAGACCAACTTCCGTATTGTGCGCGTTCTGTAACAAAACGGATTTCTGTCGGGACGAGGCCAGAATGAGCGCACTGTGCACGAACTGCTCTTCATCGAGGACGACGACCACATCCGTCTGGCACTCACGCTTGCCCTTGAGGACGAGGGGTACAGCGTCCGCGAGGCGCCTACCGGGCGAGCGGGGCTTGACGCATTTCATGCGAAAGAACCCGAGTTGGTGCTCCTCGACCTGCGACTTCCGGACCTGTCTGGCTTCGAGGTGTGTCGGGCTATCCGAGCCACGAGCATTGTGCCGATCATCATCGTGACGGCCCAGACCGACACGTACGACCTCGTTGCCGGACTCGAGGCAGGGGCGGACGACTACGTCACCAAGCCGGTGATCGCCAAGGAACTGGCGGCGCGTATTCGCGCGCTGTTGCGCCGGGTCCAACTGCACGAAGCACCTGCGGTTCCTTCCCGAGTGTCGGTGTTCGGTGACGTCGAACTTCGGCGGGAACAGGGCATCGTGCTCAAGGCCGGGCGGGAACTCAGCCTCACCAAGACGGAATACCGTCTCGTCTGCGAGTTCGCGGATCACGCCGGTGCAGTGCTCTCACGAGATCAACTGCTCGAACTCGTCTGGGGCTACGAATACCTCGGGGATTCCCGTCTCGTAGACGCCCACGTACGGCGCCTACGGGTGAAACTGGAGGATCAGCCAGACGACCCGAAGCTCATCGTGACGGTTCGAGGTTTGGGCTACCGCTTGATGGCGTAGCCGGGGGGCCGTGCTCAGCCCTGGGCGAGGGCCTTCTCGAGGCCGTCAAGCTGGTCGACGAGCTCGACCGGGAGGCGGTCGCCGAACTTGGCGAAGTGCTCACGGATCTGCGGGATCGCTGCCTGCCAGCCCGAACGGTCGACGGAGAGCAGTTCCTGCATGTCCGACTCGGTGACCTCGAGGCCGGCCGTGTCGATCTCGCCAGCGGCGGGGAGCAATCCGATCGAGGTCTCGACGGCCTTGCCGGTGCCCGAAACACGCTCGAATACCCACTTCAGCACACGGCTGTTCTCGCCGTAGCCCGGCCAGAGGAAACGGCCGTTGTCGTCGCGGCGGAACCAGTTGACGAAGAAGATGCGGGGAAGGTTCGACGCATCCGTCGAACCGCCGACGCTCAGCCAGTGCTTGAAGTAGGAGCCCATGTCGTAGCCGCAGAACGGCAGCATGGCCATCGGGTCGAAGCGCAACTGGCCAACGGCGCCAGCCGCAGCAGCAGTGGTCTCGCTCGCCATAATCGAACCGAGGAACACTCCGTGCTCCCAGTCGCGCGCCTCGTTCACGAGCGGAACGGTGGTGCGTCGGCGACCGCCGAACAGGATCGCCGAGATCGGGACACCCTTGGGATCCTCCCACTCGGGGGCGATGGACGGGCACTGGCTGGCCGAAACCGTGAACCGGGCATTGGGGTGCGCAGCCGGGGTCTCCGAGGACGGGGTCCAGGCGTTGCCGCGCCAGTCGGTAGCAGAAGCTGGCGGCTGCTCGCTCATGCCCTCCCACCACGTGTCGCCGTCGGGAGTGAGCGCCGTGTTCGTGAAGATGGCGTTGCCCCAGAGGGTCTTCATGGCGTTGGGGTTCGTGTCGTCACCGGTACCCGGTGCAACACCGAAGAAGCCCGCCTCCGGGTTGATGGCGTACAGCCGTCCGTCGGGGCCGAACTTCATCCAGCAGATGTCGTCGCCGACCGTCTCGACGGACCAACCCGGAACGGTGGGCACCAGCATGGCGAGGTTCGTCTTCCCGCAGGCAGACGGGAACGCCGCTGCGACGTACTTGACGTCCTTGCTGGGCGAAGTGAGCTTCAGGATGAGCATGTGCTCGGCGAGCCAACCGTTGTCGCGGGCCATCACCGAGGCGATGCGCAACGCAAAACACTTCTTTCCGAGCAGGGCGTTACCGCCGTAGCCGGAGCCGTACGACCAGATCTCGCGGGTCTCGGGGAAGTGCACGATGTACTTGTTGTCGGGATTGCACGGCCAGGCAGAATCCTGCTGGCCGGGTGCGAGGGGAGCGCCGACGGAGTGGAGGCAGGGCACCCACTCGCCGTCCTTGCCGAGCACGTCGAGAGCGCCCTGACCCATGCGGGTCATGATGCGCATGCTGACTGCCACGTACGCCGAGTCGGTGAGCTGCACGCCGATATGAGCGATGGGCGAACCGAGCGGGCCCATGGAGAACGGTACGACGTACATCGTGCGTCCGCGCATCGCGCCGCGGTACAGCGAGGTCATTTCCTCACGCATGACTGCCGGTTCGCGCCAGTTGTTGTTCGGGCCGGCGTCCGCAGGGTTGTTCGTGCAGATGAACGTGCGGTCCTCCACGCGGGCAACGTCGCCCGGGTCGGAGTGTGCCCAGTAGGAGTTGGGGCGCTTGGCATCGTCGAGCTTGACGAACGTTCCAGCAGCTACCAATTCCGCGCACAGGCGGTCGTACTCTTCGGCGGATCCGTCACACCACACCACTGCCGCAGGTTCGAATACTGCTGCCCAGTCCGACACCCACTGCTGGAGGCGGCTGTTCGTGGTAATGGCGGTCATGGTCGCGACTGCTCCTGGGATCGGGTCTGCCGGTTGGATTGGGTGGGGGTGGGACGCGGCCAGCTCAGACGCTGGGCGTACCCATGTCGACCTCAGAACCGAGTCGCAGGCGCGTTGCATAGCCCGACTCGTTGAGGTCAAAAATCACGCGTTGACCGGGCCGCAGCATGCGGAACACCGATCCGTCGAGAGCGTCGTGGGCGAGGTCGTACTCTGAAAGGTCCGTATCGGTCAGGACCACGCCGTCCTTGGTGACCGGGTCGTAGGCCTTGATGACGCCTTGCATGGCGGGTCAGTGGCCCGCTTTGACGATCTTGCCCGACTTGATGCAACCGGTGCAGACGTAGACGCGCTTGGGCGCCCCGTTGACCAGTGCACGGACACGTTGGATGTTCGGATTCCACCGACGCTTGGTGCGACGGTGCGAGTGCGACACCGTCATGCCCCACGACGGGTGCTTGCCACAGACTTCGCAGACAGCTGCCATAGTTCGGCAACCCTACCGGCGACTTGGGCGAGTTCCCCACGGTTCGTGAACAGATCGGACACATAGGTGTCATCTGTCCAACCGATAGGTGAACAGTGCCGGGCGCCGAGCCCCCACCTCAGTACGATTCCCCACGTGGCGGCACTTGAGCGGTTGGGGGCAGATGGCCTGCGGGACATCATGACCACGTTCCGGGATGCCGTAAAGGCACACCAGGAAGGCATCAACCGCCTCAACGTCTATCCGGTACCCGATGGTGACACCGGCACAAACATGGCCCGCACGCTCGATGCGGTGGTGGGAGAGGTAGAAAGCGCCGACGACGACCTCGGGTCCACCTGCAAGGCCATCGCCCATGGTTCGCTCATGGGTGCACGCGGTAATTCTGGGGTCATCCTCAGCCAGATCCTGCGTGGCTTTGTGGGGGTGCTCGAGAAGCTCGGCGCCACCGGGGACCTCACCGGCGAACGGGTGGCGGAGGCGTTTGAGGCCGCATCGGCTTCGGCGTACAAGGCCGTACTCAAACCGATCGAGGGCACGATCCTCACGGTCACGAAGAAGGCTTCGCTGGGGGCCCGCCGTGCGGCTGACCGGGGCGGACGCCTCGTCGACGTGCTGCGCGAGGCCCGATCGGCCGGCAGGGAGGCGCTTGCCGACACCCCGAACCAATTGCCGGTCCTCAAAGAGGCCGGCGTGGTGGACGCTGGCGGGGCAGGGTTCCTCCTGCTGCTCGATGCGGCTCTGAATGTGGTTGCTGGTGACCCGATCCCCGAGCCCGAGGTGGTGGCCGGCCCGTCCCTCGAGCAGTTCGAGCACGTGGCGCACCGAGGCGATGACGACGTGTCCGACCTGCGATACGAGGTGATGTATTTCCTCGATCTCGACGACGGCCTCATTGAGGACTTCAAGCAGGGTTGGGGTGCGATTGGCGGCTCGATCGTGGTGGTCGGCGGTGACGGCATCTGGAACTGTCATGTGCACACCAACGACATCGGTGCTGCTGTAGAGGTTGCGCTCGACCTTGGCGGCCGTCCGCGCAAGATTCGGGTCACCGACTTGTTCGAGGAAGTTGGCGAGGAGCATGCGGCCCGCGAGGCCCAACTCAATGGCGGCCTTGCCCCGGCGGTGGGGCTGCCCGCGGTCACCACCGCAATCGTTGCGGTGTGCAGCGGCGACGGCCTCGCCGAACTGTTCTGGCAACTGGGTGTCCAGGGCATCGTCACCGGCGGGCAGACCATGAATCCTTCGACGGCAGAACTGCTCGAAGCGGTGGCCCACGTGAACGCCCGCGAAGTGGTGCTGCTGCCCAACAACAAGAACATCATCCCCGTTGCGCAGCAGGTCGATGCGCTGACCGACAAGACCGTGCGCGTCGTGCCCACACAGTCGATGCCGGAGGCTCTGGCAGCGCTCGTGCTCTACGACCCCGTGGCCGATGCCGAGTCGAACGCCGCCGAGATGACCGATGCTGCAGCGAGTGTTGTCACCGGCGAGGTCACTCAGGCCGTGCGGGACGTGACGACAGCGGTGGGCGAGGTGCGCGCCGGTGACTGGATCGGTCTGGTGCGCGGCGATGGCATCGTGTCGGTCGCCGCAGGCGTCGTCGAGTCGATGATGGGACTGCTTGATCACATCGTCGGCGCGTCGTCCGAGTTGGTCACCCTCATCGAGGGAGCCGACGCGCAATCGGCCGACACCGTCGCACTGCTCGATTGGCTCAGTGAGCACCGGCCCGGCGCCGAGGTTGAGGTGCACAAGGGCGGTCAGCCGCTGTACCCCTATCTCGTCGGGGTCGAATAGGCCGTGACCGGGCTGTCGTTCCGCGACCTGGCCCTCATCGACGTCGAGCGGATCAAGGGAGTCGGGGAGAAGCGCCGGGCGGCGTTGCACGAGGTGGGCATCAACACGGTGCTCGA
>CANIBN010000017.1 GCA_947465505.1 Acidimicrobiales bacterium
AGGCGAGCGAACGTACGAGCGAGCCTGCGAGTCTCGGGTGAGCGAGGCGCGGACTTTGCGGTAGGGAGCCCGGCGAGCCCCGCACCGAGCGCTATGCGAAGCGGTGGGCGAGGGTGGCTCGGGTGGGCTCGAGGTCCTCGGTATAGGTGATCCCCATCCACGACCCCGTGGTGCGCACGACGTCCACGGCGGCCCGTCCGGTGGCGACGAGATCGTTGAGCACCTCCGGAAGACGGCACTCGTCCTCCTCGTCGTGCACCTTGCCGGGAATCCACGCCTCCCACTCGGCGCGCACGAGATCGAGCACGCTCGGATCGAAGCCGAACAAGTTCATCGAAGCCGCTGCATCGTCGGCCAGCACACCGTTCTCGGAGCGCACCACACCGTCGGCCTCGCGTGCGATCTTCAGGTTCTCCACGCACTGCAGCAGCTCGCCGCTCGCGCCCACCTCACAGATGCCGCGGCTCACGGTGCCGCGGTCTGACAGTGTGTCGCCGAGGCGATACGCCACGAGGCACGCTGCATTGGGTCGACGGCGGTTCGTGAGCCAGTCCGCAAGCTTCGCGATGCCGTCGACGTCGTAGTAGTCGTCGGCATTGGCAATGCCGAACGGCCGGTCGGCGAGCAATGGCGCCGCGCTGACGAGCGCATGTGCAGTGCCCCACGGCTTGGCCCGCTGGGGCAGCAGGTCGTCCTGGAACGCCAGCCGAAGCGGGATCGGGCTGCGCTGCTCGATGTGTGTGCGGATCTCGTCGGCGATGGAGTGGCGAACGATCGCCACCACCTCCTCGAAGCCTGCCGCTGCGGCGTCGGCGATGGTGAGGTCGATCATCGCCTCACCATTCGGGCCGACTGGCGCTAGTTGCTTGAGGCCGCCGTAGCGACGGCCGATTCCTGCAGCGAGCAGGACGAACGAAGGACCCACCGTCATGCCACCCGGTTGCGGCTCAGATGAGCGACTTCAGGACCGCACGGGTGCGGCCGGCTTCGTCGGGGTTCGACGGGAAGGCGGCTGCGGCAAAGTCGGTGACACCGGCCGACGCGAGATCCTTGATGCGGTCGGACACCTCGGCCTCGCTGCCGACGATGGCGAGGCCGCTCGCATCGGCGACGCCTTCCTTGTCCATCATCGCCCGGTAGCTGGGCAGCTGTGCGTAGATGGCGAACAGCTTGGCCGCACGTGCACGGGCGGCGTCCGGGTCGTCGGTGACGCACACGGGGAACGATGCCTCGACACGCGGTGCCGGGCGACCGGCGGCCTCGGCGGCCTCGCGCAGCGTGGGGACGGTAAACGAGCGCAGCGTCTCGGGCCCGACGCACCACGTGGAGGTGCCGTCGGTGAGCGCACCGCAGAGGCGCAACATCTGAGCACCGAGCGCAGCGACGAGCACTGACGGGCGTGAGCCGCCGACCACCTGTGCTGCGGCGTTCACCTTGTAGGTCTCGCCGTCGAAGGCGACGGGCTTTCCGTCGAGCATCGGCATGAGCACATTGAGGTACTCGCGCATGTGGCGAACCGGCTTGTCGAACGAGATGCCCCACATGTTCTCGACCACGATCTGGTGGCTGAGGCCGATACCGAGCGCCAAGCGACCGCCGGTGGCTGCCTGCACGGTGAGCGCCTGCTGGGCGAGCATCATCGGATGGCGGGGGTAGGTGGGCACCACGGCGGTGCCGAGTTCGATACCGGGCACCTCACGGCCCACGAGCGCGAGTGCAGTGAGTGCGTCGAAGCCGAAGATCTGCGACGACCAGAAGGTGTGGAATCCGTCTGCGGCGGCCTCACGGGCCTCCTCGATGACGTCCTCGAGGGATCCGGTTCCGATGGCGTTGCTGACGAGTCCGATGCGCATGGGCATGCACGGTACCTGCCCAAATGCGCCGTCGGCTCACGCCAGGAGCACCAGTTCCAGCCAGTCGTCGTTGAAGTAGTCCACCTGACCGTCGGGCATCAGCAGCACCTTGGTGGGCGACAGTGCCTCGACGAACTCAGTGTCGTGGCTCACGAGCACCATCGAGCCCTTCCACTCGGTGAGGGCATCGGCAACCGATTGGCGCGAGCCGGGGTCGAGGTTGTTGGTGGGCTCGTCGAGCAGGAGCAGGTTGTTGCGGCCCACCATGAGCATGGCTAGGGCCAACTTGGTCTTCTCGCCACCCGACAGCGTGCCGGACTCCTGGAACACCTTCTCGCCCGACAGTCCAAACATGCCGAGCAGTCCGCGCAAGTAGGTCTCGGTGACGTGCGGCCCGGGGGGCGCATCGCGGCGGATGTTGTCGAGCAGCGACGCGTTGGGGTCGAGGTTGTCGTGCTCCTGCGCGTAGTACCCGGCAGACACCTGATGACCGAACGAGAACGTGCCGCTCTCTGGCTGGGTCTCCCCAGCGAGGATGCGCAGCAGGCTCGTCTTGCCGGCGCCGTTGAGTCCGAGCACGAGGATGCGTTCTCCCCTGCCGAGGTCGAACGACACCTTGTCGAACACCTTCGGCCCGCCGTACGACTTTGAGAGGTTGGACACGGTGAGCACGGTGGAACCGCACGGCGGTGGCTCGGGAAACTTCACGCGCATCGACCGTGAGGCCTTCGGCCCCTCGGACACGCCCGTGCTCTCAAGGCGGGTGATGCGCTTCTCGATGCTGTGTGCCATGGCCGCCTTGGTGGCCTTTGCACCGAAACGATCAACGATGCCCTGCAGGCGGGCGATCTCCTTGGCCTGAGCGGCCGCCATCTTGGCGAGGCGCTCCTCGTCCTTCGCGCGTGCTGCGTGGTACTGGCTGTAGGTGCCTCGGTACTCGAACACCTCTCCGAGAGCATCCTCACCGGCTCGGTCGAGGTGGATCACGCGGGTAATGGCCTCGTCGAGCAGGTCGAGGTCGTGGGAGATGACGAGCAGTGCACCGCGGTACGTACGCAGGAAGCCCATCAACCAGCTCTTCGCATCGACGTCGAGGTGGTTTGTGGGTTCGTCGAGCAGCAGCACGTCGGAACCAGCGAAAAGGATGCGCGACAGTTCGACACGACGGCGCTCACCACCCGAGAGATCCTTCACCGGCAGATCGAGACGGTCGGCCTTCAGCCCGAGACCGGCAGCGATGGAACGCGCTTCGCTCTCGGCGGCGTAGCCACCCTTGGCGGCGAACTCCTCCTCGGCCTTCGAGAACCGGCGGACGTTGCGCTCGTTCGGGTCCTCCTCCATTGCGATGCGCAGCTTCTCGATGCGCACGAGGTCGTCGTCGACACCGCGGCCCGAAAGGATGTGTGTGACCGCCGTGCGACCGTCCATGGCACCGGCAGTGCGCGGATCCTGGGGCAGGTAACCGAACCCACCCTTCTTCACGATGGTGCCCGCTGCAGCCGGCAGTTCTCCACCCAACGTGCGGAACAGGCTGGTCTTGCCTGCACCGTTGCGGCCGACGAGACCAACCTTGTCCTTGGGCATGATGGTGAACGACGCGCCCTCAAGCACGACACGTCCACCCACCTCTACCGAAAGACCAGATACCTGCAGCACGGCTTTCGAGGCTACGCCGCCGGAGGGTCAGCGATCGCGCAGGCTGTCGCGAATCTCGGTGAGCAATTCAACCTCGGTAGGGCCTGCCGGAGCGGGCGGCGCCGATTCCTTCGGTTTGCGCATGCGGTTGTACGCCTTCACGCACAGGAACAGCACCAGTCCCACCATGACGAGATTGATCATCTGGGTAAGCACGGCACCGAAGGAGATCACCGACTCGTCGGGCTGACCCTTGTGACGCGTGATGGTGAGCAGGCTGTCGAGGTTCGGCTTGCCGAGGATCATGCCGATCAGCGGGTTGACGACCGACTCCATGAACTTGTCAATCACCGACTTCACGGCGGCACCGAGCACCACGGCGACCGCAAGTTCGATCACGTTGCCGGTTGCAATGAAGTCCCGGAATTCCTTGATGAATCGCTTCATGCGGTCAGTAGACCACGCAGGAGCGGCCCAGACGAGGAATACCCGTACCGCATTAGCCCTGCAGCACAGACCGGTGTGCCGCTACTTGGTGACTGCGACGTCCTCGAAACGGTCGACGTCGCGCAGATCGGGGAACACCACCCACCAGAACCCTACGATGACCAGCGTGGCGATTCCCCCGCCGGCCACCGCCCACGGCACACCCAGCCACTGGCCTGCCATACCGCTCTCCCACGCACCGAGTTCGTTCGATCCGCCGATGAACAGGTTCTCCACAGCGAGCACCCGACCACGCATGTCGTCGGGTGTGGCGAGGGGGACGATGGTGCCGCGGATGAACACGCTCACCATGTCGGCACCCATGAGCACCACCATCGCGAGGAACGCCACCCAGTACTGCCGGGTGGCACCGAGCAGGATGGTGCCGAGGCCGAAGATGCCGACTGCCACGAGCAGCTTGCGCCCCAGCTTGCGGCTGAACGGTCGCCACGCAAGCGCCACCGACACCGCAGCGGCTCCAATCCCTCCAGCCGCACGCAGGAACCCCAGCCCCACGGCACCCACGCCGAGACGCTCGTCGGCAATGATCGGCAGTAGGGCGACTGCGCCGCCGAACAGCACGGCGAAGAGATCGAGTGCGATCGCACCGAGGAGCAGTGGCGTGTGGCGAACGAAACGAAAACCGGCGACAGCGGCATGGAACGTCGGTCGGTCCTTTCGGATCTCCTGCGGCCGACGGAACTGCACGAAGGTGTAGCAAGTGGCAGAGCAGAGACACATCGCCGCCGCGATGATGAACGGCCAGGTACGGCCGAGTGCGTACGCCACACCGCCGAGTACCGGTCCGACGATGGAGGCTGCCTGCCACGCCGTGGACGAGAGCGCCGCCACACGGGGCAACTGCCCGTCGGGAGCCACGTTCACCGGCATCGAGCGCGCCGCCGGGATGGCAAAGGCTCGGCACGAACCGAACCCGATCGCCAAGAGGTAGATCGGCCAGATTGCAGTGGCCTGGCTGTGTGCGTACAGCCCAATCCCAATCGAGCAAGCGGCCTCGAGGACGAAGGCGATCGCTGCGACACGCCGGCGGTCGAAGCGGTCGGCCACGCTGCCGGTAAGCGTGACGAACACGAGGGCGGGTGCGAACTCGGCAAGCCCGAGCCAACCCAGGTCGAACGCCCGGTGGCTGAGGTCGTAGACAAGCTTTCCGATCGCAGTGAACTGCGCAATGACCGCCCCGGCATGCAGGAACGAGCCGGACAGGACCAGGCGGACGTAGCGGTCCTTGAGTACCGAGCCAGCCGACGGAGTAGCGGCGGCAGGCGCATCCATGACGAAAAGAGCCTACTCTGCGGGCGTGGGGACGCTTGGGGAACAACTGCACTGGCTGGATGCCACGGCGCTCGCCGAACTCGTCCGTCGAGGAGACCTCGCCCCCGAGGAACCCACCGTTGCGGCGGCGGAGCGCATCGAGCACATCGACTCCGAACTCAACGCCGTCAACCTTCGCTGGTTTGAGCGTGCGATCGAGCGTGCTCGAAACGATTCGCTCGGGAGCGGTCCGCTGCGCGGGGTGCCCTTCCTCCTCAAGGACCTGTGGGCCAACTACGCAGGGCACCCGATCACCAACGGAAACCGCGCCCTCAAGGCTGCCGGGCACGTGTCTACCTCGAGCACGTGGCTCGTTGACCGCTTCGAGGCCGCCGGCCTGTCCATCCTCGGGCGCGGCGCAAGCCCCGAATGGGGAAGTCTTCCGAGCACCGAACCGCTCGCGTTCGGGATCACCAGGAATCCGTGGAGCCTCGACCACTCCCCCGGCGGATCGTCAGGTGGCTCGGCATCAGCGGTAGCCGCAGGAATGGTGCCGATCGCACATGCCAGCGACGGAGGTGGATCCATCCGCATCCCCGCCTCGTGCTGTGGCCTCGTTGGGCTCAAGACCAGTCAGGGACGAATCACCGCCGGGCCGTTGCGCGACGAGAGCGGTCTCGGCGTCGAACTCTGTGTCTCCCGAACCGTGCGCGATACCGCGTTGGTGCTCGACATCGCACAAGGCCCCGGAGTTGGCGACACCGTGATCGCCGCTGCGCCGGCTCGTCCCTATGTCGACGAGGTGGGCGCCGACACCGGACGGCTACGTATCGGCGTGCTCGACTTCCACCCGCGCGGGTTCGACGTGCATGACGAGTGCGTGAAGGCAGTGCGCAACACTGCGCGCATACTCGAGTCGCTCGGCCATCACGTCGAGCCTGCGTATCCGGCAGCGCTCGCCGACGAGGTGTTCCCCAAGCAGTTCTCCACGCTGTGGGCAGCGAACATGGCGGTGCACCGCGCCCGCACCGGTGACCTGCTCGGTCGGCCTCTCGCCATCGACGAGGTGGAGCCGATCAACTGGGCGCTCGCCGACTTCGCAAACAGCCTCTCTGCCGAGGCGTACGCCACAGCGCTCGGGAGTGTGGCGCAGTTCCGCCGCACGCTGCAGGCCTGGTGGGCGAGCGATGGATGGGACCTGTTGCTCACACCCACGATGGCAGCACCGCCCGCGCCTGTGCGGTTTCTGGAGAACACGCCCGACAAGCCGCTCGCACCGTTTGCGAAGTCGGGACCGTACGTGCCGTTCACCGCTGCGTTCAACGCCAGCTATCAGCCTGCAATCAGCCTGCCGATGCACTGGACACCCGATGGACTACCCGTCGGCGTGCAGTTGGTTGCGGCGTACGCACGCGAGGACCTGCTGATCCGGGTGGCGAGTCAACTCGAGCTTGCTGCGCCGTGGTCGCACCGCCGGCCGTACTAATGCTCGGGCATAGCCTCCGCTCCGCTTCGGCATAGCCCTCGTGTGGCTCGTCGCTAGCGCTTCCCTCGCCACGGTGTTACTCATGCTCGGGCCGTGCTGATGCTCGGGCATAGCCTCCGCTCCGCTTCGGCATAGCCCTCGTGTGGCTCGTCGCTAGCGCTTCCCTCGCCACGCTCGCCGAAATTGCTGAAGCCGGTCCGGAGCAACTCGGCATACTTCTCTCATGTATCTGCCCACGTCCTTCGCGATGACTGAGGATGACGCCCGTTCGTGCATCTCAGCAAGTGGAGCTGCGCACCTGATCACACACGACCCGAGCGTCGGTCTCGACGCAACGGTTCTCCCACTCGTGCTCCGCGGCAACTCGCTGGTCGGTCACGTCGCGCGCGGGAACCCGATCTGGAAGCGAACGGGACCGGTGCTCGCCATCTTCACACCGCTCGACGGATACGTCTCACCCTCGTGGTATCCGTCAAAGCAGGAACATGGCAAGGTCGTTCCCACGTGGAACTACATCACCGTTCATGTCCACGGCACCCTTCACGCCCATCAGGAGAGCAGTTGGATTCGCGAGGTGGTGGAGCACCTCACCGACGTGCACGAGCAGCGCATCGGCTCGAACTGGAAAGTGAGCGATGCACCGGCCGAGTTCATCGAGGGACAACTCAAAGCCATCGTCGGCATCGACATCCTCATCGACCGGATCGAGGGGAAGTCGAAGCTCAGCCAGAACCGAGCCTCTCAGGATGTCGACGGCGTGATTGCGTCGGCACCTCCGGCTCTCGCCGACGCCGTTCGCACTGCTGCGGGACGGTAGCCACGAGCGCTGTGTCCCGGCGAAGCCTCAGCGGATTTCCCGCTGGAAATTGCGCTTCGCGCGAGAGGCGTCGGCTTTCTGGGGCTCAGTGCGCGGTCCAGCCGCCGTCCACCACGAGCATGTGTCCGGTCATGAACCCACCAGCGTCGCTCGCGAGGAGCAGCAGCGGACCGTCGAGCTCCTGGGGCTCGCCCATGCGCGGGATTGGTGAGTTCTGCTTGATGAACCGCTGTGAGGCATCGTCGTCCTCCATGGGCTCGGTCATCTCCGACGGGAACCAGCCCGGGCAGATGGCGTTCACACGGATGCCCTTGCGTCCCCACTGAAGAGCCAGTTCGCGAGTCATGTTCACCACGGCGCCCTTGCTGGCGCAGTAGTTCGCCTGCTTCACCGGCGTACCACCGACGAGTCCGAGCATGGACGCGATGTTGATCACGCTGCCCCCGCCGTTGGCCAGCATGTGCGGACCGACCAATTTGCAGAGGTGCCACACCGCTGTGACGTTGACCTCCATGGCCTCACGGAAGAAGTCGATCTCTTCGCGCTCGATTCCCACCACCTGGGTGATCCCTGCGTTGTTCACGAGGATGTCCACCCTGCCGAAGTGCGCCACCGCCTCTGCCACGAGGTTCACGCGCTGGGCCTCCACTGCCAGATCGCAGGACACGGCGAGCGAGCCCGGCAACTCGGCCACCAGTGCGTCGAGGCGTTCCTTGCGGCGGGCAGCCACCACCACACGAGCCCCGGCTGCGTGGAGCACACGGGCGAACCGCTCGCCGAGACCGGACGAGGCTCCGGTGACGATGGCCACCTTGCCGTCAAGACGGAAGAGGGAAAAGGGATTGACGGGTACGGAGTCGGCCATGCCGGCGAGGCTAGGTGCCTAAACGTGACAACATGAAGCCATGACCACCAAGACTGTTCTCCTCGTGCACGGTGCCTGGCACGGCGCCTGGTGTTGGGCTTCGCTGCAAGCCGAACTCGACCGCCGTGGTGTGCCGTCGCTCGCCATCGACCTGCCGGGTCACGGACTGTCGCCGCTTCCCTTCTCCGACCTTCACGGCGATGCACAGCACGTTGCTGATGCGCTGGCCCGCATCGACGGCCCCGTGGTACTCGTCGGCCACAGCTACGGCGGCGCGGTGATCACCGAGGCGGCCTCGCGTCACTCGGCCAACGTTGATCACCTCGTCTTCCTCACCGCGCTTGCGTTGGACGAGGGGGAGGCCGTGATGCCCTTCATCCAGAGTCTGCCGCCTGTTCAGGTTCCGCTTGGAGCCGCCATCCGGCCGAGCGAGGACGGCGCATTCTCCACGATCGACCCGGCGCACTCCGAAGTGTCGTTCTACGGCGAGTGCCCCAAGGGAACTGCCGAGGCGGCCAACCCGCGCCTGTGCGCACAGCCCTTCGTCACGTTCTTCCAGCCCGTCACGGGTTCACCGCGGAAGAACATCGCCTCCACCTACGTCGAGTGCACGCTTGACGGTGCGATCCCGATCGAGCACCAGCGCGCCATGTCCTCTCGCTGCACGAATGTCGTCACGCTTGAGACCGACCACTCGCCGTTCGCCTCCAAGCCCGTCGAGACCGCCGACATTCTCGTACGTCTCGCCAAGGCCTGACGAACGCCATGAAGGTTCGCATCGGTTACGGATTCGGCGTACGGACCACCCTCAACGACGAGTCCTTCGGCACTGTTGTCGATGCGCTCGAACGGCTCCGCTTCGACTCCCTCTGGCTCTCTGAGCGCATCGGTGGCGCTGCGCCCGATCCTCTGGTGGCGATGTCGTACGCAGCGGGGCGCACTACCAAGCTGAAATTCGGCATGAGCGTCATGGTGCTGCCGGGCCGCAACCCCGTGATCCTCGCGAAGGAACTCGCCACCCTCGACCGCATGTCGGGCGGTCGTCTGCTCCCTGCCTTCGGCCTCGGGGTTGCAGACGGACACGAGCAGCAGGCGTTCGGCGTCGAACGCACCGAGCGTGCGGCAATCTTCGATGAGGCGCTGTCCGTGATGCGTGCGTGCTGGACGCAGGAGCGCGTCACGCACTCGGGACGCTTCTTCCACTACGACGACCTGCGCGTCGAGCCCAAGCCGCGCCAGAACCCTCCCGATGTATGGCTCGGCGGTATCGCTCCGTCCGAGTTGAAGCGGGTCGGGCGCCTCGCAGACGGTTGGCTCCCCTCGTTCGTCACACCCGCTGATGTGGAGCGCGCGCGAGTCGTCATCGAGGAGGTCGCCAAGCAACACGACCGCGAGATCGAGGACGAGCACTACGGGGTGCTCATCCCCTACGCGAACGGTGAGGTGCCGGCCGCAGTGCTGGACGGATTGCGAGCCAGACGACCGGACCTTGCAGACATCAACGAGCTGATCCCCTCGAACTGGGAGCAACTCGGCGCGCTGGTCCGCCGATTCGTGGACGTCGGCACCTCGAAGTTCGTCATCCTGCCGCTCAACGAGCCGCGCACGGCCAACGATTGGGTGGCCCACCTCGAGGAAGCGGCAGTCACCGTTATCCCCTGGCAGACCTGAATCATCGCCAGGGGATCTTGAATCCCTACTTCTTGCCCGCCTGCTTGCCCGTGTAGGTGCGGTACAGCGCCAGATCAGGATCGATGGTTCGGTTGCGCTTCAGCTCGCTGAAGTTCTCGTAGCGCGTCAACCACGCGATGCTCTTCCAGAGGTTCACCGCGTCGTCGTCGTTGGTGGGCGGGTTCGAGATGACCGGACCGAAGATGGCCGGACCACTGCCGCCGTCGAGGCGAATGGTCGGTACACCGAATGACCGCGAGTTGTTGACGAGATCGAGGTGCTCGCCGAGCACGACCTCCCACGTGGCCGGGTCGGCCATGGCAGTGTCGTAGTGCGCGGTGTCGATACCGGCATCGCTCAGCGCGCCCTTCACCGTTGACTCCTGCTGGAGGTCCTGCTCGAGCTCGAAGTAACGGTGGCCGAGGGTCTCGTAGTACTTACTCGCTGCATCCTGTCCCAGCGACTCGCGCACGGACACGAACGTGCGCTGCGACGGCGCAGCGATGGAGGTCGTCATGTCGAACTCCTCGATGGGTCGCGTGAAGTTGACCACCTCGAGGCTGAACAGTCCCCAACTCGCGTTCACCTCGCCGATCTCGTGGAGGCGACGCACCCACTTGGAGGTCTGCCAGCACCAGGGGCAACGGGGATCGAGATGGAAACGGATCGCTTCGGCCATATTCCTAGGCTACGCAGCGACAACGCCAATGGCTCCGGGTGTCCGGGACCAGCGGTACCGTTCCGTGCGTGGCCGCCAATCCCGTACCGCAACGCCTGCTCGACTTCCTGTCGCAGGGTTGGACAGACCCAGATCACTCGCCGCCGACGCCGGATGCGCGAGTGAGCGCATGGCGGGTTCGACGTCGACGTCTCGCCGCAGCGTTCCCCGACCAGACGCTCGTAGTGCACTCCGGCCATGAGGTGGTACGCAACGGCACCACCAGCTATTCGTTCCGTGCCCACAGCGACTTCATCTACCTGTGTGGTGCCGACGAGCCCGATGCCGTGCTCGTCATCCATCCCGGCGGCGACGCCGAGCTGTTCGTCCATGCACCACACCTGCGTGGGGACGTGCAGTGGTTCACCGATGCGGCCCGCAGCCCGCTCTGGGCCGGGCCACAACCGGTTCCTGAGGAACTGGCGATTCGCTTCGGCCTGCCCGTGCGCCCACTTACCGAGCTCCCCGGCGAGCTTGCGGGAGCGGGTCTTCCCGAGACCGATGCTCCCGAGCTCGGCATCGAGGTGTCCAAGGCAGTTGCGCGCCTGCGGCTCGTGAAGGACCCGTTCGAGCTGGCCAGCCTGCGCGATGCAGCGGCGGCGAGTCTCCTCGGGCACGAAGAACTCCGTGCAGCGATCCCCGAGGCAATCCGTGCAGGCGGCGAGCGCTGGCTGGAGGGAACGTTCCTGCGGCGTTGCTCTACTTCTGGCTCTGGTCCCGGGTACTGGCCCATCGTCGGCGCAGGCGCACACGCTTGCATCCTGCACTGGCACCGCAACGATGGCCCGGTGCGCCACGGCGACGTCGTGCTTGTCGACGCCGCCGTGGAGAACCGCGATCACTACACCGCCGACATCACCCGCACCTACCCCACCGGAGCCACGTTCACGCCCGCGCAGCAGTCGGTGTTCGACATCGTCCAGGCCGCGCACGACGCAGCCATTGCGTCCATCAAGCCCGGCGACGGTTTCCACGATTCGCAGGACGTTGCGTGGTCGGTGCTCGTCGACGGCCTCATTGACCTCGGTGTGTTCCGGCCCGATCAGCGTGACGAGGCACTCGACCCCAACACCATGCTGCACCGTCGCTACACACTGCACCGAACGTCGCACATGCTCGGCCTCGACGTGCACGACTCCCAGGTGATCGCCACCGAGTACCGGGCAGGCACGCTGTCACCGGGAATGGTGTTCACCATCGAGCCCGGGCTCTACCTGCAGGACAACGACGACACCGTTCCCGCACCACTCCGCGGGATCGGGGTGCGTATCGAGGACGACGTCGTCTGCACCCCGAACGGGTGCGACGTCCTCACGTCTGCAGGCTGAGTACTGCGTCAGCGAGCCAGCGCAGCTCCTCGGTCACGCTCGCAGCGGGGGTTACCGGGCGCAGGACGAACTTCGTGAGACCAGCGTCGATGTGCCGCTTGACCAACGACACGAGGTGTTCCCTACCGACGGCCAGAACGTCGTCGACGTTTGCCTCCGGGCGGCGCTGACGTATTCCCGCTGCCACGGTCGCAGGCGGCTCGACACGCGCATACGGCATCGAGATACCGAAGTGCTCACCGTCGATCTCACGACCCGCCTCGCGCGCGGCGGCCTCGATGGCCCGGCGTCCCTCTCCCGCTTCCTCCGGTCCCATGGCTGCCGTCAGCCAGCCGTCGGCAAGGCGACCCGTGCGCCGCATGGCCTCCGGCCCGTGGCCCCCGAGCCAGATCTCGAGCGGAGACTGCTGCGGCGTGGGCACCACCGAGACCTCGGTGAACGAATAGCGGTCCGAGTGGTGTGTGACCGACTCGCCTGCCCACCAACGGCGCAGCAACGGGATGATCTCGTCGACCACGCCCAGGCGGCCGGGCCCGCCGGGACGGATACCGAGCGCCTCGGACTCCCCCGGCTGGTTCAGGCCGGGCACGAACGACAGCAGCAGGCGACCGCGGGACAGCCGGTCCATCTGGGCGAGTTCTTTCGCCAACAGCATCGGGTTTCGTCCGAGCGGCACCACGTTGGCGCCGAGCTTCAGCTTCGTGGTGCGTGCGGCGGCGTAGGTGAGGCTGACGAGCGGGTCCCCGATTACTCCGAGCGGGATGTCCGAGAGCCAGAGGGTGTCGAACCCGAGTGACTCGCACGCGTCGAGCAGCCCGTCGAGCGCGTCGGCCGAGAAGTCGCCGAGCCCCGGCGCCACGGCAAATCTGATTTTCATCCGATACTCGGCCTCTCCCGCTCGCTGGGGCAGGGACAGATCGTGGCACGCCCCGGGGACTTCCGGCCCTATGGAATGGCCGCCCTCACCGCAACAATGCTCGACAACACTCGAGACGGTTGGGGTACCTCATGATCGGTGGTCTTGCACTTCTGGTAATTGTGGCGGTGGTGATCTTCGGCGTGGCCATGGCGCGACACCGAATGCCCGCCCAATACGGCGACCGAACGCTCACCTCAAGCCGTCACGAACGAGGCGCACGCGGACCAGCGATGGCCGGGTCCGCTGCTCCGCTCGACACCTCGGTACCGGCCGTGCTGAACCGCGCTGTCGAGCGCGGGCAGCTTTCGGCGGACACCATGCGGGCGATCCTCGACGCCGAGGCAGAACGCGTCGCTGCCGAGGCATTGACGCATCAGCACGGTCGCCAACGACGCGTTGCCTCGGCCACTGTCGAGGCGATCGGCTACCTCGGCTCCGTGCTCGCACTCGTGGGCATGGGATTCCTCGTCGGTCGTTCTTGGTCGGATATCGGACAGGGCGGCCGCATCGGCATGCTTGCCGGCCTCACTGCGGTGCTCCTCACCGTCGGTCTCCTGCTTCACAACGAGGACGAAGTAGTGCTCTGGCGTCTGCGCAACTTCGTGCTGCTGTTGTCGACGGGTGCGCTTGCAGGGTGCACCGCAGTGGTCGTGGTCGACACCTTCGACTGGCGCAATCAGCCGGTAGCCATCAGCGTCGGGCTCATCGTTGCGCTCTACAGCTCGGTGCTCTGGGCCCGACGGGATCGCCCAGCGCAGCAGGCAACAGCACTTGCCGGCTCGCTCGTGGCAGTCGCAACCGCGATGGGCTGGTGGATCGGCGCCGGTGCTGCCGGCCTGACCGTGTTGGTCCTCAGTGCTGCGTGGCTCGCTGCTGCAGCGCGGGACCTCGTGCCGCCCCAGGAGACTGCTGGCCTCCTCGGTCTCGTTGGCGTACTCGTAGGACCCGCTATCACGAGCGGCAGTTTCGACCGATGGGCACCGGTACTCGGGTTGGCGGTTGCCGTCACACTGCTCGTCTACGGGGCGCGCACACACCGTTTCGCATTCACCGGGTTCGGGGTGATCGGTCTGCTCGCCTATCTCACGTTCGCCGTGACACGGTGGTTCGGCGGGTCGCTGAAGGCCCCTGGAGTCCTGGTGGTGGCAGGCATAGCCCTACTGGTGGCGACGATCGTGCTCGTGAGGCGCGGGCAGCGTCACAGTGCATCGCAGCAAGGCCCGACGAGTCACACCCCCCGAGCCGCCCACTGACCGTTTCCGGTTGGGGCTTCTCGGGGGTGCTTGGCAGTCCCTACGGGATTCGAACCCGTGCCGCCACCTTGAGAGGGTGGTGTCCTAGGCCACTAGACGAAGGGACCGAGTAGCGCCTTTCGATGGTAACAGCAGGGGCCCTACGAGCCAACCGCCGTACCTCGGCACACGCCGTACACGCAAACCGCTTGCTGCGGTCGAGCTGGGGAGCAAGGAATCGAACCCTGAATAACAGAACCAGAATCTGCTGTGTTGCCAGTTACACCACTCCCCATGGAGCGGCCCCGAGGATAGCGAGATATGACCGTCGTTCGCACCGTGAGGCGCCGAGCAGCACAAAGACGCAGGTCAGCCAGTGACCTTCCACAGCCGTTGGAACCCAATGATGCGCCCGAGGGAGATGCCCGCTGCCTCCTTGAGCGACTTGCGGAACTGTGTGCCGCTCCCCCACGGGCTCGTGGTGGTGGCCGACACGTAGGCCCGCAGATGCAGTTCCTCAGCGATCAACTTCGCCCGGAGGGAGTGGAACGGGTCCGTGACGAGGAGCACCGTCGGCCGCTTCGTGCGCTTTGCGAGCAGTGACGCCACACCGTCGAGCGATTGCCAGGTGCTGTGGCCCTCCGACTCGGACAGGATCGCCGAGGCCGGCACACCGTGCTGGCGGAGGTACTTGCGGGATGCGTATGCCTCGGTGAAACGGTCTCCTGACAGCTTGCCACCGGTCACCACGATCACCGGGGCGAGCTTCTGGTCGTAGAGCGTGATGGCGTGATCGAGGCGGGCCTTCAGGAGCGGCGACGGCCGGCCGTCGTACTGCGCAGCGCCGAGCACCACGATGGCATCCGCCTGGCGGTTCTGGCGGTGATGACCCGTCGACCACACTTGATAGAGCGTGATGCCGTAGTAGCCCACGAGCAGCAGGAGTGCGGCGGCGATACCCAGCAACGTGCGCACGAGCCACCTGCGTCGGCGACGCGCCTTTCGGCTCACGAGCGGAACCCCCTCGACGGGCGTGGGGTGCACGTCGTCAAACACGTCGAGGTCGCCGGCGCTCTGGAACGCCGCGAACCGATCGGCGGGAAGCCCCTCGAACTCGATGGTCGGTTCGCCGGCATCATCGATGAAATCGGGGTCGGGCACCGACATCGGGTCGGGCCGGCGCCACGCCGAGTCGTCGGTCATGCAACTCCCAGACGACCCGCTGCGGCACGAAGGCGTCGCAACGATTCGTCGCGGCCGAGCACCTCGAGCGACTCGAACAGCGGCAGCCCGACGCTGCGACCGGTGACGGCCACCCGAACGGGCGCCTGCGTCTTGCCGAGCTTCAGTCCGAGACCCTCACCGATCCGTTCGAGCGCAGCCTTCATCGACTCTGCGTCCCATGGACAGCGCTCGTATTCGGCGAGCGATGCACGCAGCACCGCCGCGGCGATATCGGTAGTCATCACCTTGGTCCACGAGTCCTCGTCGACAATCGGGTCCACTCGAAAGAGGAAGTCAACTGCATCTGCAACATCGCTGAGGCGGACGAGCCGCAACTGCACGTGCGGGGCGATCTTGCGGAACAGCGCCTCGTTGAACCCCTCGACGGATCGTGTCCACGGCTCGCACGCGGCGACGAACGCGTCGACGCCCAGCGCACGGATGTAGTCACCATTGAAGGCCTCGAGCTTCTTCAGGTCGAAGAAGGCAGGCGAGTGGTTGACGTCCTCGAGGCGGAACGACGCAACGATGTCGTCCCACGGCAGGATCTCGACGTCGCCGCCGGGCGACCAGCCGAGGGTCATGAGGTAGTTCCGCATCGCCTCGGGGAGGAAACCTTCGTCCTTGTACATCTCGAGCGCAACCTTGTCGCGTCGCTTCGAGAGCTTCTTGCGCTGTTCGTTCACCAGCACCGGTACGTGAGCCCAGGCGGGGTGGGCGGCGCCAAGCGCATCCCAGATGAGCTGTTGCTTGGGCGTGTTCGGCAGGTGTTCCTCGGCGCGCACCACGAGCGTGACACCCATCTGGAGGTCGTCGACCACATTTGCGAGGAGGAACATCGGGGAGCCGTTGCCGCGGAGCAACACGAAGTCCTCGATGAGGTCGTTGTCGAACTCGACAGTGCCGCGCACACGGTCTTGCACCACGGTGTGACCCGTCGGAACACGGAAGCGCAGCGCGCGGCCTTCAGCGACGTCGAGGCCACGATCGCGGCAGTGACGGTCGTAGCCGAGGTTGCCGTCACCGGTGCGCGCCACCACATCGTCCCGGGTGCAGTCGCAGTAATACGCACTGCCCGACGAGAGCAGCCGATGGGCGGCAGCAACGTGCTCACCCGCATACGACGACTGGAAGTACGGCCCCTCGAAACACGGGTCCGAGGTACCCATACCCAACCAAGCCATCGCATCGATGATCCCCTGAGTCCACTCGGGACGGTTGCGGGACTCGTCGGTGTCCTCGATGCGCAGGATGAACGTGCCGCCAGACTGCTTCGCGAGGCACCAGTTGAACAGCGCTGAGCGGGCCGAGCCCACGTGGAACATGCCCGTGGGGGACGGGGCGAATCGCACACGCAGAGGCCGCTGGGTCACCCTTCTACGCTACCGCGCCCGTGTGCCGAGCCTGCCTCACGGCTAAGTTCGCAACGTGATCACGGTGACCACGGAGGACGATCCGACTCCCATCGTGCGCGTGCTCGCCACCACGATCCGCCGGTCCTGCGAGACACCGTCGCACTCCCGCGCTGTTGCGCGGATGAACGGAACGCTCGTATTCAAGTCGGCCAACGACCCGCAGGCGGCCACCATTCGTTTCGGCCGAGGTTCTGTGCACCTCTCGCGCGGTGCGAACGGGCCCGCAAAGGTCACGATTACTGCGGACCTTGCGCTCATGAACGAGCCAGACGCCCCGAGGCCGAAGGTGGAGGGCGCTGAGGCGCACTTGCTCTTCGCTCTCGGCGTGTCCAAGGCGCTCACACCGAAGTACGGCACGTGGCAGGAGGAGGCTGCCCGCTTCTGGCAGCACACGAGCACCGGCACGGGCATGCCAAGCGGGATTCTGGTTCGCTGTCTCGACGACGCGAGCGAACTGCGGCTCGGCGGACAAACCGCGTGCGAGGTGCACGCTTCGGCATTCGAACTGCGGAACCTGTTCTGCGGCAACACCACACTCGGCGAACGCGCCTTCGCAGGCAAACTCTTCGCCGTCGGCCCGCTGAATCATCTCGCTGTACTCACCGGCGCCGGCTTGCGCTACTCGTTGGGCGGCTGACATGGACCGCGCACAGACCACCGCCTGGCTCGACCAGCACAACATCCACCTCGTTCGAATCGACGGCATCAACCACGACGGCATGCCGATCGGCAAGCACCTGTCTCGAGACAAGTTCCTCAGCGCGCTCGACCACGGCTCGGCAGTGAGCGACATTGCGTTCGGCTTCGACTACGCCGGTGCCCCGTACCTGGCGTGGTGGGACGAGTGGCGCAGTGTGGGCCTCTCGGACGCGTTGCAGGTACCCGATCCGTCCACGCTCGCTCTGGTGGCGAATCGTCCGGGCGTGGCCATGGCCCTCTGCAGCCATCGACTGGGCGATGGGTCTGAGCACCCGGTGTGTCCCCGAAGCATGCTGCAGCGAGTCACTGACCGCCTTGCTGCGGACGGCCTGCGTGCAGTTGCTGCCTTCGAGCTCGAGTTCCTTGCGTTCCATGAGTCGTTCGCCGAGGCCCGCAGGAATGGCTACCGCACGCTCACGCCACTCGGCCTGCCCGTACCGCTCAGCTACCTGTCGTACAACGCCCACCAGCAGGCTCCGTTCATGGACGAGGTGCTCCGCAGGCTCGACCTTGCCGGCGTGCCGTGGGACGGCTGGAACGACGAGGCCGCCCCCGGACAGATCGAGTTGAACTTCCGACCGGCAGATGCGGTCACCGCGTGCGATCACCTCGTGCGCGCACGCGCCATCGTGCGTGAAACTGCATACGACCTCGGCTACAGCGTCACGTTCATGGCCAAGCCGAGCCCCGAGTACGGAAACGGTACGCACGTGCACCATTCGGTCTGGAGCGGCGACGAGAACCTGATGGCCCATGATGCCTCGCGCATGCACTGGCTCGCCGGCCTGATGCAAACGCTCGTACCCGGGGTGTCGATCGCCGCACCCACGATCAATTCGTACCGCCGCTTCACTGCGTTCAGCGCAGCCCCCACGCACCCGCGCTGGGCCGACAACGACAAGACCGTTGCCGTTCGCGTGCTCGCCGAAGGTGCCCGGTCGTCGCGCATCGAGTACCGCGTTGGCGCCGGCGACACGAACCCGTACTACCTGCTTGCGCTCGTGCTCGCGAGCGGGCACTACGGCCTGAAGAACCAGCTAGACCCACCGCCACCATCGGGTGGTGTGGGCTGGGCACTCCCGCCCGGAACACCACGGGTGCCCGACTCGCTCTCGTCCGCAGTTGCGGCACTGCGCGCCGACCGTCTGCTGCCCGAGCTGCTCGGTGATGCGTTCTGCTCGTTCTGGGCGAACAGCCGCGAGTGGGAGTGGCTGATGTTCAACTCCACCGGCGGGGACCCTCTGGCCGACGCAACTACGGACTGGGAACTGAACCGTTACTTCGAGATCGTCGGCTGATCACCGGAGCAGGTCGCGGAACAGCGCAAGATGTTCCTCACGATGCCGCAGCAGCTCCGGATGCCATTGCACACCACGCACCCTCGGCGCACCGGGTACCTCGATGGCCTCAATGGTGCCGTCTGCAGCCCAGGCCACTGCCCGTGCATTCGGCGCAATGGCGTCGATGGCCTGGTGGTGCAACGAGTTCGTCCCGATCGAGGTGCCCACCAGCGCAGCCAGACCTGAGTCGGCGGCAATGGTGACCCGGTGCACGTCCTCGTTGTAGAGGTCTCGACGCATGTGGTGATCGAGGTGCTGGATGAGCGTTCCACCGAGGGCCACATTGAGCACCTGCGAACCGCGACAGATGGCGAGCAGTGGCCGGTCTGCGGTCACGGCGGCACGACACACCGCTAGTTCGGCGTCATCACGACGTGGGTCTGGATCAAGCGTGCGTGGCGAACGTGGTTGGCCGTACCGAAGCGGATCGACGTCGGTGCCGCCGGTAACGACCACTGCAGCAAAGTCGGCAACGATCCCCGAGGCGTCGGCCGGATCGAGCACGGGGACCACAACCGGACGACCACCCGCGCGAGCCACGGCCTTCACGTACATGTCCATCACGGCGAGATGCGGCACCGCGGTGCCGTCTGCGGGATCGTCCACGACGTCGACCTGATACCCAATGATCCCGACGAAGCCCTGAGCCACGTGGTCACACTACGACAGCGCGGTCATCGAACCGGCGGGTACACACACCCGTAGGCTTCCCGTATGGCCAAGAACGTGCTCGGCGGCGACCTCCTCCCCTGCTCCCTCGACCCCCTCACCGGGTATTACCGCGACGGTTGCTGCAACACCGGCGGCGATGACTATGGCGTGCACACCGTGTGCGCCGTGATGACCGCCGAGTTCCTCGAGTTCTCCAAGGCCATGGGCAACGACCTGTCCACGCCGATGCCGCAGTACGGCTTTGCCGGCCTGAAGCCCGGCGACCAGTGGTGCCTGTGTGCCTCGCGCTGGGCCGAGGCGTTCGAGGCAGACGCCGCGCCGAACGTGGTCCTCGAGGCCACGCACTTCTCCACCCTCGACTTCGTGTCACTGAGCGATCTGCAGCGTCACGCGCTGTAACCAACTCCCGCGCGCAAGCGACAGCCACCCGGGCGACCGGGACTAGGGTCGACACATGGCAACTGCGCCCGGCACCACCTCGTTCGTCACTGCGGTCATGACCCCCGCAGACTTCTTCACACCCGCGCAACTGGTCGACCGAGCGAGGTATCTCGAGCGTCTCGGCTACGACTCGATCTGGATTGCCGACATCTTCGGCCGCGAGGTGTACGTCACGGCCGGCTTCATCCTCGCTAACACCGAGCGCATCAAGGTTGCTACCGGCATCGCCCACATCTACGGCCGCGACGCAATCGCGAGTGCACAGGCCGCTCGCACTCTTTCCGAGTTCTACGACGGCCGCTTCATCCAGGGTCTCGGCCTGTCGCACCCCAGTGGCGCGGCACTCCGCGGCGTCGAGTGGGAGGACCCGGCAACCAAGGCGCGCACGTACCTGTCTGCCCTGCGGGGAGACCTTCCCATCCGCCGCACAGGCAACCCGGCGCCGGTGCCGGTGTATCTCGCCGCACACGGCCCCAAGATGCTCGCCGTGGCCGCCGAGGTGGCTGACGGGGCGAACATCTACATGCAGACACCCGCGCGCTGTGCCGAGGCACGCAAGATCCTCGGGCCGGACAAGACACTGAACCTGCTGCTCCCAATGTGCCTCACCGAGGACCCCGATGCCGGTCGTGCCGCCGGCCGCAAGGCGCTCAGCGTGTACCTGCCGCTTCCCGCCTACCACCGCGGCTGGCGCCGCAGCGGATTCGACGAATCAGACTGGACCAACGGCGGCAGCGATCGCCTCGTGGATGCCAATGTGGCGTGGGGAAGCCTCGACGTACTGCGGTCGCGTCTCGACGAGTTCCGCGATGCCGGTGTTGACCACGTCATCGTCGCCGCCAACCCCGCGCCCGGGCACCCCCAGTCGGCCGACGAGCTGGTTGAGGCGCTCGCGCCCGCGGGCTGACCCCGGGTAGTTTCGATCCGTGCTTGTCGGGGACATCGTTGCCTGAACCCCTGAAGTCCGACCGCAGGTACATGCCGGGCCTCGACGGCCTGCGTGCCGTTGCCGTGCTCGGTGTACTCGCCTATCACCTCGGTATCGCCGCCATTCCCGGCGGTTTCCTCGGTGTGAGCGTGTTCTTCACGCTGTCGGGCTACCTCATCAGCGACCTCATCCTCACCCGCACATCGAAGGGCGAGTTCTCCCTGCGCTCGTTCTGGCTCGCGCGCGGCAGGCGCCTGCTCCCGGCCATGTTCCTCATGCTCGTCACCGTGATGGCTTGGGTGACCGTGATCGGCCCGAGGCAGAGCGATTCGTTCCGGGCCGCTGCAGGAACGTCGAGCCTGTATGTGAACAACTGGTGGCAGGTGGCGAAGAAGGTGTCCTACTTCGCCCAGTTCGACCACCCCGGCGTGCTGAACCACCTCTGGTCGCTCGCAGTGGAGGAGCAGTTCTACATCGTTTGGCCCCTCGTGCTGCTCGTGCTTGCCCGCTACGTACGCGAGAGCGACATGCGTCCGGTCCGTCCCCGTCTCGCACTGAGCATCCTCGGACTCGCAGCGGTGTCAACGGTGCTCATGGCCATGCTGTTCAACCCTGGCTCGGACCCGTCACGGGTGTACTACGGCACCGACACACGGGCCTCAGAACTGCTCGTTGGTGCGGCGCTCGCCGCGATGTGGCCGAGCGAGCACCTGCGCTCGACCGTTCGGGCGCAGGCACGTACCGTGGTCGACGGAGCCGGTGTTGTCGGTCTCGTGGTGATCGCGGTGATGTTCCTCACGGTGCGCGACAGTGCGGCGTTCCTGTACCGCGGTGGCTTCGCGCTGCTGTCGATCGCCACTGCTGCGGTGGTCGCATCGCTGGCACATCCGTCGTCGCGCATCGGACCGCTGCTCGGGTGCCGGCCCATGCGCTGGATCGGAGCCCGCTCGTACGGCATCTACCTCTGGCACTTCCCGGTCATCATCCTCAGCACACCCGACGGCGAGTTCGG
>CANIBN010000018.1 GCA_947465505.1 Acidimicrobiales bacterium
CTGCAGCGGCGAGTGCGGTCTTCGACATCTTGTTCATGATCGTCCCTTCACGACGTGCGTTCTCACGCACCGTGGTTCTACCAACACCTCAAGTGCTTGTCTAGGGTTTTGTAACCCTCAACCTCTACTTGAGAGTGGCGGCAGCACCACACATGGCGGGATTATTGCAGGTAGATGACGAAATATGAGTGTTTCGAAGGCTTCATCAGCACCCCAAGAAATTTCTTGCCGACGGGGTCCGGCCCGCCTGTTTCAGAACCCGCGGACGTCGTCGGGCGGCAGTGTCGACGGACCCACGTGGGCATCGAGCCACTCGTTCACCGGGGCAAACGCCCTCCACACGGCCACCACGCGATCGGCGGACTTGGCCGTGTGCATCCAGGTAGCCGGGGTCCATGTCTTCGACCCCATGAGGCCTTTACGACGGAGCAACGCGATGCGGGGATGGTCCTTGGGTACCCCGCGAGGAGCAGTCTTCAACTCGCTGATGGCCCCAATCGAGAAGCCGCCCTTCTCGGCCTGGCGCACCAAGCCCTCCAGTTCGGTGCCCCGGGCCTCGTCATCCACCGCCCGCCGGAAGCGGTCGAGTTGGTCCGACGCCATGGCGTAGTAGCCGGTGGCGGCGAGCATGCCCGAGGCGCTCACCTGGACGTAGAACCCTGCTCCCCCCTCGGACTCGCCGTAGGCACCGATGTGGGTCTTGTAGGGGGCCTTGTTCTTCGAGAACCGCACATCGACATAGGGCCGGAACACGTGGAACGGCCCGAACTCGACGTCGACAAGTGCAAGCAGGGCGTCCATCGGGCCACGTACGACGTCCTTGTAACGCTCCTTGTTCGCCTGCCAGAACGCCTTGCTGTTGTCGGCCTCAAGGCCCTCGTAGAACGCAAAGGCATCGGCGGGGAAACCGGAGAATCGTGCAGCTGCCACGGAGCGCACGGTAGTCCCCGGCGATCCCGGGAGTCTGGGCCTGCTGCGGGGGTACGATCGTGCGGCTCGCGGGTGTGGCGGAACTGGCAGACGCGCAGGATTTAGGTTCCTGTTCTCCGGAGTGAGGGTTCGAGTCCCTCCACCCGCACCAAATCCCAGACCCGAACCGATGCGTTCGAGGGTCAGTCGCTGGCAGGCGACACGGCGGACCACTGCCCGGTTCCGGGTTCGGGGTACTGGACGAGGATTTTCACGAGGTTCCGGAACGCCCGGCCACGGTGCGACACCGCGTTCTTCTCGGCGTCGGACATCTCGGCAAACGTCCTGCCCGCCGCATCGCTGTCGGGTGCGAACAATGGGTCGTAGCCAAAGCCGCGAGCACCACGTTCGGCCTCAGCAATGTGGCCCTGGCACACGCCTCGTGCCGAGACCGTGCCACCTCCCGGCCAGCACACCATCGCGACGGTGGCGAACTCGGCACGACGATCGGTCGAACCGGACGCGGCGAGTTCTGCGAGCAACTTGCGACGGTTGTCGGCATAGGTGGCGTCGGGTCCGGCGTAGCGGGCCGAGTAGACGCCCGGCTCGCCACCGAGTGCGGTGACCTCAAGGCCGGTGTCGTCCGCGATGGCCGGGAGCCCCGAAGCGGCGGCTACGGCCATCGCCTTCAGCCGGGCGTTGCCCTCCAGGGTGTCCGCGTCCTCTACCACTTCCCCGAGGTCCGCCGGCCGGGGGAGGAGTTCGACCGTGAGGCCATACTCCCGACCCGCGTCGTTGAGCACCGCCTCGATCTCGACCACCTTGTCGGGATTCGCCGAGCCACAGACCAGACGAAGGAAACGGCTCACCGCTTGGCGGTGCCGATGGCGCGACGATCGGGCGCCATCGCCGTGAGCTGTTCCTGCAGGTCGAAGATCTCTGCGAGACCGCCGGAGGCAAGCGCCAGCAGGTCGTCGAGCTCACCTCGGGAGAACGCCATACCCTCGGCGGTGCCCTGTACTTCCACGAAACGCGGCTCGCCACCATCGTTGGGCTGCAGCATGACGACGTTCATGTCCACCTCGGCGGTGGAGTCCTCGATGTACGGCAGGTCGAGGGCCGGGATGCCCTTCACGATGCCCACACTGATCGCGGCACAGCGGCTGTGCAGCGGATGGGTCTTGATGTTGCCGTTCTGCACGAGACGCGTCACTGCATCGTGCAGCGCGAGGTAGCCCCCGCAGATGCTGGCTGTACGGGTTCCGCCGTCGGCCTGCAGCACGTCGCAGTCCACGACGATCTGGCGCTCGCCGAGCAGAACCATGTCGCAGGCGGCACGAAGCGAGCGCCCGATGAGCCGCTGAATCTCCACCGTGCGGCCACTCTGCTTACCCTTCGCTGCCTCTCGATCAACACGCTCGGGCGACGAACCGGGCAGCATCGAGTACTCGGCGGTGACCCATCCCTTGCCCGAGCCCTTCATCCAGCGCGGCACGTCCTCGTCGATGGAGGCGGTGCACAGCACCTTCGTGCGACCGAAGGTGACGAGCACGGATCCGTCGGCCATCTCGGTGAAGTCACGCTCGAAGGTGATGGGCCGGAGTTCGTTGTGGGCGCGGCCGTCGGGACGCGAGGAAGCAGTTGCCATGGTGCTCACGCTAACGACCCTCAGCGCGCGGCAACGAGCAACACGATGCCCACGACGATTGCGGCAGCCGAAACGAGGCGCCGTCGGCCGTCGCCCTCCCCCAAGAAGCGCCATCCCACGAGGGATGCGATCACCACGCTGGACTCTCGCAGGCCCGTTACGTAGCCGACGGGGGCCCGGCGGAACGCTGCGACCACCATGGCGTAGGTGACGACGGTGGCGATGCCTGAGCCGACCACCATGAACGGCGCCTGGCGCCGAGGCGAACCGTCCGGACTGGTGAATGCCCGGCGCAGTGCTGCTCCCCTGCCTGACAGCACCGCGAACAGCGATACCGCGACAGCAAGCAGCACGAACTCGGCGAGCACGTAACTTGCGTCGGACTTCGCCAACCTCGATCCGTGCGCGTCGCTCGTGGAGTACACGCCAATGGTGATCGCCACGGCGAGCGCGTCCCCCACGGCATGTGCGACTGGCACGCGCCGGGCAGCACCGACGCCCAACCACACGATCCCGGAAGCAATCACTGCGAGGGCGCACCAGGACAGCGCGTGCAGGTGGTCGTTCAGGAACAGCACGCCACCGATCGCGCCGACGAGCACCCCACCACCGCGCGCGATCGGGTACGCAACGGAAAACTCCCCCCGGTCGTATGCCCGGGCGAGGAACACCACGTAGGGAATGTGCACCACACCCGACAGCGCTGCGAACCACAGCGAAGGCCCGGACGGAAGTCCGGTGAACGAAAGCGCTAGTGCGCAGAGCACTCCCGCAACCACGAACTGTCCCCACAGTGCGCCGAATCGATCTCGGCTTCGCTTGGCAACGAGGTTCCATCCGGCGTGCAGCACTGCCGCAGCGAGAGCGAGCAGCGTTGCTGCGGGCATCGAGACGCGACCTAGAAGTAGATGATCTTCTCGGCCTTGGCCTCGGCCGCATCGAGGTCGTCGGTGTAGGCACCGGTGGAGAGGTACTTCCAACCACCGTCACACACGATGAACACAATGGTGCCCTCGTCGATCTCGCTCGCCACCTTGGCAGCACCAGCCAGAGCAGCGCCCGTGGAGATGCCGGCGAAAATGCTGCACTCCTTCACGATGCGACGGGTCCACTCGATGGACTCACGCGGCCGAACGACACGCTTGCGGTCGAGGATGCTCTGGCCGCCCCAGGCGTCGAACACCGGCGGGATGTACCCCTCGTCGAGGTTGCGCAGGCCCTCGACACGCTCTCCCAGTGGTGGCTCCACTGCGATGACCTTCACGCCCGGCTTGTGCTCCTTCAGGAAGCGTCCGGTGCCCATGAGCGTTCCGCTGGTGCCCAGACCTGCGACGAAGTGGGTGATCTCCGGGCACTCGCGCAGGATCTCGGGGCCGGTTCCCTCGTAGTGGGCGCGGGGGTTTGCGTCGTTCGCGTACTGGTACGGCATGAACCAGTCGGGGTGCTGGGCGTGCAACTCGAGGGCGCGCTTCACCGCCCCGTTCGAGCCCTCCTCACCGGGCGTGAGGATGATCTCGGCGCCAAAGATCTCGAGCATCTGACGACGCTCGATGGACACCGAAGTGGGCATCAAGATCTTGATGGGATAGCCCTTGACCTGCGCAATGGCGGCGAGAGCGATACCGGTATTGCCCGACGACGGCTCGACGATCTGCTGGCCGGGGGCCAATTGGCCGTTCTTCTCGGCCGACTCGATCATGGCCTTGGCGATGCGGTCCTTCACCGACCCGAACGGGTTCTGGCTCTCGAGTTTCGCGATGATGCGCACGCGGGGGTTGGGCGACAGCACGCTGACATCGACCATCGGGGTGTTGCCGATCATGTCGAGCACGTTCTCGAACACTGTCATGACATCGCCCCCTCTCGGCCTCGGGAACTGCGCCAGTGCCGACGCAACTCCGACTGAACTTGTCAACAATGCTAGCGGCGGTCTGCTTCTGGCTCACGGGGGCGCAACGCGGAGCGCAGCCCAAGCATTCCACCTGCATAGAGGCCGCGTCCTACACCCGGCAGAATGCGGGGAAAGCGCGGGCTCACGCCGGATGACTATGTGGCAGCAGCGCTCGAGTGCGTGGACGAGCAGGGCGCGGCCGGGCTCACCGCTAAGACCCTCGGCGAGAAACTCGGACTCGACCCCACCGCGCTTGCGCTCCTCCTCACCTCACCGCGCGCCGAGCACGGTTCCGGTCGGTGGACCATCCGGTACTGGATCGCCTGTACCGGGACGACAACGCCGTGGACACGATCAACCGCAAGTCGTTCGCCTCCGGCATCGAGGCACTCCTCGACTACTGCGAGGGCCGAGCCGCCAAGCCGGGCGCTCGCGGCTGATCGCCGAGCGTCCCGCGCACCGGACCGGTCAGGCTTCGATCGAAAACACGGTGACCGGCGAAGGCGGCAGATGATCAGGTAGCTGGATGCGCAGCTCGCCGTCCCGCCAGGAGCTCGGAAGCACACGGCTGCTGCCGAGCATGCGTACCTCCCACTGGCTCGAGGGCTGAGGCGCCTCAACCCGGAGCTCTCCGCTCGGGGCACCCTTCGCCAGGAGGAACGTCGTCGTCTCGGTATGAGTCATCCCCACGGGCCGGCCGTCGGCGGCGGTAAGGGTGCCGCCCGGACGGGTGCCGAAGATGGCCTCGCCGTTCACCCGCAGCCACCAACCAAGCGTCGTGAGGTGCATTGCCTGCACCATGGGGATGACCCCGTCGGCAGTGGGGCCAACGTTGAGGAGCAGGTTGCCGCCACGGCTCACGATGTCGGCCAGCATCCAGATGGTCTCGTCCACCGAGGGAAACGTGGAGTCGTTCTCCATGCGGTTGTAGCCGAAGCTCCTGCCGATGCCCCGGCACACTTCCCACTTCTTCTCGCTCGCCGTCGTGGAGTACTCGGGCGTGAAGAAGTCCGCATGGAGACGGCCCGTCTTTGTCGCGAGCATGTTGAACCGGTCGTTTACGACGCCATGCGGAACCTGTGCGTAGTAGTGCGCAAGGAGGTCGTTGGGATCGAGGTTCGACGGCCAGCCGATGTCGTTCCACAGCACGTCGGGGCGGAAGCGCTCGATGAGCTCGTGGTAGTGCGCCGTTGCGTACTCACCGTACGTGTCCGTTGAGGGGATGTTGTCGATGAGTGAGCGCAGGTCGCGAATGGGTGGCTCGCGAAACGTCCAGTCCAGCCCGCCGGAGTAGTAGAGCCCGAAACGCATGCCCCTCGCCCGCACGGCGGTTGCCAACCGGTCGATGTGGTCCGCCTCGGACATCCAGTTCGTACGGTGTGGGTTGGGCAGATCGCTGTGCCAGAGCAGGAACCCGTCGTGGTGCTTGGTGACCGGCACGACATACCGTGCCCCGGCCATCTCGAACAGGTCCACCCACGAAGCGGTGTCGACCCCGCGGGAGCGTTCGTGGAACTCCTCGACGAACGAGTCGTACGTTCGGTCGCCGTAGTACTCAAGGTGGTGCCGCTGCACGGGACTCCCCTCGAGTTCCAGCGAATTGAGGTACCACTCGCTGTACGGGCTGTTGCGGAAGACCGCCCGCCAGTCGCCTGCGTGCATCATCTCGCCCATGTCGCGGTCCACGGGTGCGAAGCAGGGGACCGTCCAGGCACCCCAGTGGATGAAGATGCCGAACTTGATGTCGTCGTACCACTGCGGGAGCGGTCGATCGCCGAAGGGCAGGTCGGTCATCGCTCTGTGACTACTCGACGAGCAGGTCGATCTCGGCGATGGACGTCGCAGGGTCTGGGCCCACGATGCGGTAGCCACGGATCTCTGGAGCGTCGCGCTTCAGGCTCACGATGACGTAGTACCACGACGGATCGGGTGCCTGCGCCACGTCGGTGGGGCTCGGGTAGGGCTCGGTGTGGGTGTGCGAATGCACGCACCCGAGGATCTCCCAGCCGCGATCCTCCGCATCGCGCTCGGCGCGGAGGTGGTCCTTCGGGTTGATGGTGTACACCCGAGCCGACGCTGCGTCGTTCGTGCAGGGGTAGAACTGCTCCACCCTCCCGCTTCCCGGCGCACCGGCGATCAGTCCACACATCTCCTCGGGGAAACAGCGGTACGCGTGGGCAACCATGCCCGTGCGCGCATCGGCCGCAAGGGTCAAACGGTCGTCAGCGGGATCGGTGGACACAGTGCTGCGAGGCTACCGCTCCCCCACGATGGCTAGCCTGAACCCACTCATGTCCCCCGCCGGAACCAAACCCGTCGCCTCGAACCGCAAGGCATACCACGACTACTCGATCCTCGACGAGGTGGAGGCGGGCATCGTGCTGCGCGGAAGCGAGGTAAAGAGCCTGCGGCTCGGCATGGGGCGCATCACCGAGGCGTTCGCCCGCATCACCGACGGCCAGATGTGGCTGGAGGGCATGCACATCCCTGCGTACAGCCATGCAACGGGATTCGGGGCACACGTTCCCGATGGCCCGCGCAAACTGCTCCTGCACCGCGCGGAGATCGCACGGCTGGCCTCCCGCGTCAACCAGGAACACCTCACGCTGATCCCGCTGTCGCTCTACCTGAAGGACGGCAAGGTGAAGGTGTTGATGGGCCTGGCGAAGGGCCGCACGCGCGGTGACAAGCGCCAGGCACTCGCCAAACGCGATGCCGAGCAGGACATCCGGCGCGAACTCGGCCGAGCGAGGAAGGGCAAGTAGGTGGAGCGCCACACACCAGCGATCCGGCGACTACTCGTGTCCGGCGCTGCCGGTGGCGTCGCCGCACTCATCGCTGGCCTCGCCGGCGCGCCATGGCAACTCACGGTGCTCGCCGGGTGGAACACGGCGATGCTGACCTACGTTGCGCTCATCTGGCTCACCATCGGGCGATTCACCGCCCAGCAGACAGCATCGATGTCCACCGTCGAGGACAACACACGTCACTGGAGCGGCTTCGTGCTGCTCGCCGCGTCGACGGCAAGCCTGGTCGGAGTGGCCTTCTGCCTGCACAAGGCCAACCTCTCTCACGGCGGCCTGCGCTTCTGGATGACCACCGGGGTGATCACCGGCGTCGCCCTGTCGTGGACCGTCGTGCACACGGTGTACGTGCTGCGCTACGCGCACATCTACTACTCGACCGGAGGGCACGGTGTGACGTTCCCGGGCGACGAGGAGCCCGACTACATCGACTTTGCGTATGTGGCCTTCACGCTCGGCATGACGTTCCAGGTGTCCGACAACTCGTTTACCTCACGGCGTATCCGACGCACGGCGCTGGTTCATTGCCTGATGTCGTACCTGTTTGGCGCGGTCATCATCGCCACGTCGATCAACGTGCTGGCCGGCTTGGTGTAGCCCTCGCTCAGGCCGACGGGGTGAGGACGATGGCACCGTCCGCTAGACCCTCGCTGGACACCCCAGCATCGGGGCCAGCAACACCAACCAGTGTCACGTCCTGCCACGTCACCGACCCATCGCCGGCCTGCACCTGGATGGAGTAAGTGCCGTCGAGACGCGACACGAGCGCCTGCGCGGGGACGACAAAGACGTCGTCGGCGATCTGGAGATCTGCGTTTACGGTGATGGTGGCTCCGTTGCTCGCATTCTCGATCGGGCTGTCCGGAACGATGACGGCCTGCACCACTGCGGTGCTGTTCCTACTCACCGACTGCAGCAGTGTCACCGTTCCATCGACACCACCCTCCAGCCGTACGGACAGACCCGGCACGAAGTACTGCTCGTCACCCGACGGCACGTCGATGATGATGCGTTGCGACGCTCCTGCAAGCGAAATCATCGAATCCGCATCACCCACCGAATCGCCAACCTTCTTCGACAGCGACGCAACCGTCGACGCCTTCGGGATGAACACCACCGAGCCCAGCGCAACCTTGCCGGTGACACTCACGCCGAGACCCGTCTGCCAGCGTTTCACCATGGCCTCGGTATCGGTGTCGAACCTCGTGTCCACGGTGACGGTCTGGTCGGCGTCGTAGCCGAGTGACACGAGGGCGGCCTCGAGTTGCTGAATGTCGGCACCGGCAGTTGATGCCGTCGAGAGTGTGCGCCACGCCGGCAGTGCGCCGAGCAGTGCAACCGTTGGCTGGCTGTCGATGGTGTACAGCACGTCACCGTTGCCGACTGCAGCGCCAACCCCGATCACGGAGGTGACGATCTGGGTGATCCGCGCCACAGTGGCGCTGCCACCAGAGGTTCGCGCAGCGCCGCCACCCGGTCTTGTCGCACCGCCGCCACCGCCGCCACCGCCGGACGAACACGGAGCAGTGGTGACCGGAGCAGCACCGCTCGACGGAGGTTCGCTGCTGCTCGGTGGAGCGGTGGAGGCGGGTGTGCACACCGTGGTGCTGGGACCGCTGGCGGCTGGTCGATGCGCCGCTCGAGAGGGGCCGCCCTGAGGTACAGCACTGCGGCTGTTGGCTTCGTTGCCGCCCTGCGAGGTAGCACTCGTGGTCTGAGCAGGCTGACCGGAGATGCGGTGCCTCACCGTGATGGTGTCGGAATACTCGAGGGTTCCGTCCACCTTGTCGGTCTTCACCAGCGCGCCGCGGCGCACGGTTTGTGGCGACAAGGGAGACACGGTCGTGATCGGCGTCGAGGTGCTGTTATCCGTGGCAGTCGAGACCACCAGGACCACCGCAACGATCACGGCAGCCACGGCAAGCGTGCTCACCAGAGCACGTACGGTCGAACGGGACCTCTTGTTCATCTGCTCCGCCATGTCAACTACCCCTCAGTGCGTCGGTAGGGGCCAACCGCGACGCACGTGCGGCCGGATAGAGCCCTGCGAATCCGCCGATCACGACAGCAGCGGCGAACCCTCCGACGAGCGAGATGGGTGGTACCACGACGGCCCAGTCCTTGATGGACGAGTACACCGCAGTGACACCGGCGCCGAGCACCACCCCCACTACGCCTCCTGCGCCGGCGAGCAGCACGGCCTCCGTGAGGAACTGCCGACGGATGTGAGCCTTGGTTGCGCCGAGCGCTCGGCGCAGACCGATCTCGGTGCGGCGCTCGATGACCGCGATCACCATCACGTTCGCAATACCGATGCCTCCTACCAGCAATGCAACTGCGCCCAGGCCGAGCAGCAACGAGGTGAACGTGTTGTTCGCAGCGTCCTCGGCCGCAAGTGCATCAGAGGGTCTCGATACCTGCACCTCATCGGGTGTCTGTGGGTTCACCGTTGCAGCGAGCACATTGCGGACATCGTTGGTCGCCCCATCGAGCGTGCGCAGATAAATCGTCTCCGGAGGTATCTCTGCATCAGTGAGGTACGTCTGTGCCGCCTCGATACCCACCACGGCAGCCCGGTCAAGACCCGTAGCAACCGTGTTCGGCGACATGATGCCGATCACGGAGAACCATTGCTCGCCCAGATACACGCGCACACCGTCACCCACGTTGGTGATCCCGAGTTTCGCCGCCGCCGTGGTGCCGAGGATGACCGCGGGGTACTTCGCCGTAGCCGCATCGAACCACTTGCCCTGCAGCATGGTGGCGCGCAGCGTGGTGAGCAGTCCGTCGTCCACTGCGAACACCGAGATGCCGCCGGTGATACCGGACGACACGGCGTCGGTGCGGCGCACGTTGACGTTCACCGTGGCGATGGAACTCACAGCGGTAACGGGGCCGATGCGTCCGATCATCCCCACGGAGGTAGTGGGCAGGGTTCCGCTCCCCCGGCCAAGTCCCTGACCGGCCTGCACCTCGAGCAGGTTCGTGCCGAGCGCACGGATCTTGGACTGCAGGTCCTCTCGGGACGACGCTGAGAGCCCGAGCACCCCGACCATTGCGGCAATGCCGATGGCGACACCGAGGGTGGACAGCCCGGTGCGCAAGCGCCTCGTGCGCAGGCCGAGCGAGCCGACGCGCAGCACATCGCCCACCCGCAGGCGCGAGCGGGGGATCTCGTGTCCGTCGAACGCGGCGGCCGTCATGATGCGGGCACCTGGGCGGTGTCGGACTCGACCACACCGTCGCGCATCGAGATCTTGCGCGGCAGCGAGTCTGCGAGGTCTCGATCATGGGTGACCACGAGGATCGTCCTGCCCTCTGCATGGAGCTCACGAAGCAGGTCCATCACCCCCGCGCCCGACTTGGTGTCGAGGTTGCCGGTGGGTTCGTCCGCAAGAACGATCGAGGGGCGGTGCACGATGGCGCGTGCGATCGCCACCCGCTGGCGCTCGCCACCCGAGAGTTTGCTCGGCACATGCTCCAGGCGGTGACCGAGTCCAACGCGCTCGAGCGCCTCCCCGGCGAGACGCCGCCGCTCGACGGGCGACGTACCGCGGTACAGCAGGCCGTTCGCCACGTTCTCGAGCGCAGTGACGCCGTCGATGAGGAAGAACTGTTGGAACACGAACCCGATCAGTTGCGAACGAACGGCGGAGAGCTGTCGATCGGACAGGTGCGACACCTCCACACCGGCAATGCGGACCAATCCACTCGTGGGTCGGTCGAGTGTGCCGATGATGTGGAGCAGCGTGGACTTGCCCGAGCCCGACGGGCCAACCAGGGCAGCGAGTTCTCCCTGCTCGATGCGAAGCGTCACTCCGTCGAGAGCACGAACCGGGGGTTCACCGCCGTACTCCTTGACGATGTCCACGAGCTCGAGCGACGGGGCGTGGGCCTCGCTGCTCACGACGGCACCACCACGGTTTGGCTCTCGGAAAGCTGTTCGCCCGTAACCGCAACAAATCCGTCGGCGAACAGACCGGTGGTGACGCCCACGAGGTGGCCGGTGAAGGTTCCGTCGGGATTCTTCGCGTCAACAATCTCCACGGCGTATCCGCCCTCGGCGAGCGCCACGAGAGCGCCCACGGGCACCACGAAGGCGTTCTTCGCCTCGTCGGACACCACGCGCAGGGTGACGGGGATCTGCACGAACGAGTCGACGCTCGCCGGGATGCTGTCGACGCGGATCGTGATCGGCACGCTCGGGGTCGCTCCGGGGGTGTTCGACGTGTTGGTGGCCGTGGTGCCTACCTCCACCACCGTTCCGGTCTGGAGCGTTCCGTCGGGGAACTCCACCTCGATCGATGCGCCGAGCACGAACGTGTCGTCGCCGACGGGTGCCGTGGTGCTCACCTCCCGGGCCGGCACCGTGAGTGTGGCGACCACGGAATCCCCCGTGATCGCCACGCCCTCGGCAATCCACCCGGCGCCCATGAACAATCCACTCGGAACAACGACGAACGAACCCGCAGGAACAGAGACTGGCTCGGCAACCGTCGCACCGATCTTCGTCTGCCACGCAGCGACCACGGCCGCTGTCGCATCGTCGAAGTGATCGTCGACGGTCATCGTGCTGTTCGGGTCGAAGCCGAGGTCTGCGAGCGCGCGCTCCAGCAGTTTGACGTCTGCCCCGTCGCTGACGCCCACCTTGAGGTCACGCACCAGACCAGGCAGGGCAGCGGCGTCCCCCTCGATCGCAACCACGGGCACGGCGTTGTCGACGAAGAGCACCGTGCCGGTGACGATAGGTGTATCGGGGGTTGCCAGGTTGGTGATTGCTCCATGCGCCGAGACTGTCGATGCAACGAGTACCTTGCGCTCCACCACACGGCCGACGGCGAGCGATCCGCCCGAAGCGACGTGGCTGCCCACGGTTGCCGCCACGGTGTCCACGAGCAAACGGCCGGGGACGTACACCACGCGGGTCTTTGGCACTGCGCCGTCCTCGGTCACGCCGAGGTCTGCCTGCCAACGCTTCACCGCCGTCGCCGTCGCCGTGTCGAAATGATTGTCGACGGAGATCGCCCCGTCGGGGTCGTAGCCCAACAGCACGAGGTTCTGTTCGAACTGGCGGATGTCGGACCCGTCAGTGGACGAGGTGGACAACGCCCGGAAGGTGGGGATGTCGCCCACCAAGGCAACCACGGGGGCACCATCGAGATAGGCGATCACGGTGCCCGCATCGACGGTGTCGCCAGCGTTCACTATGGAGGTCACCGTGCCATCGAGCGGCGAGGACACCGTGAACGATTCGACGAAGCCGAGTGTTGCGACGGTCTCGTCGTAGGTGACGAGATCCTTGCGCTGCACCTTCGTCGTGCTCAGTGAGACGGCTGCAGCCTGTGTGGACGGCGTGGAGTTGCGGTTGACGGCCCAGGTGATCACACCTGCTGCTGCGCCACCGACGAGCGCAACCACGACAGCGGCCTTGGTGGTGTTGCGCATGGTCAGTTGGCGACGGTGGTCGAGGTGTTGGTGGCGTCTGTGATGGACGCGGTAAGTGCCGGCTCGCAGGCATCCACGGCGGCCGTCACCTTCGGGTCGGTCTCGTCGAGGTTGAGTTCTCGCATCAGCCGGCGTGTGGGGTCGAAGCCCTGACCACCACGGGGACCTGATTCTCCGGGCGGCGGACCGAAACCGTCGCGCGGACCATCGGCGCCGCTTGCACCGTTGCCTCCGTTGCCGTTGCCTCCGTTGGGGCCAGTGCCGTTGCCGCCGCGGCGGGCGAAGTTCACATCCTCCACGTCAAGGCCCTTGGAGCGCAGGCACGAGGTGAAATCGTTGAACGCTGCTTGCATCTTCTGCGGGTCGAAGCGACCACCACCGGGCCCGAGGCGCACGTTGCCGATGAGGCCGCGGCACTTGTCGACCGCCGTTCGGGTGGTGTCGCTTCGCGGGTCGATCGCTCCGCCTCGTTCGAAGATGCGGGTATCGAGGTTTCCGTTCGCATCGAACTTCGGATCCGGTACGTCGAGGCCCTCGGTGCGCAGGCACGCGACGAACTTGAGGATCGTCTCCTGGTCGTTGGCCGGCGTGGTGGAGTCGGTGACATCGGTGCCGAGCGGACCCGACGACAGGGTGGCCACCTTGGCCTTGCTGGTCGCGGCGCCACCGCAGGCCGATACGGCAAGCGCCAGCACGGCGCCTAGGGCCGCAACGGACAGGGCACGGGAACGTCGGAGACGGAGATTCATACCGTCAGGATGACCGAACTGTCTTGAACAGACGTGCGAGAAACCTTGAGATTTGCTGTGAACCGGGCCCGGGGGAATAAAGCGACACCCCGGGGCTATTGTTCTAGGTGCAAGCAACCAAGGGGGCTGACAGGTTTCGACGTCAGTTTCGGCGGCCGAGCGTGCGACCCGAGTTGCTCAGACTCGAAAAACGGGGCAACCAATACAACTGCCAACACGCAGTTTGCTGTCGCCGCCTGATCTTCAGGTTGTGACAGACATCGTGAGCCGCAAGGTCACACGGGGCCAGCTCCTCGCAGCCCGGCAACAGAAGCGGGGGGTGACGGTGGGAAAGACCACTGGAGGTGTGGAAGAACACTGGCCGGACGGAAAGACGTCCCGGTGACCCTCTCGTAAGAGTGGGTCAGTCGACCCGCCGATGACGCGCCGTCGTGTCGAAGTCGGGAATGGTCGTATCACGGGCGGTTCCCGCCTGGCGGACGGGGGTTCGATTCCCCCCAGCTCCACGAAGGGGTGTTCCCGAAAATCGGGGACACCCTCTCCCGAAAATGACCCGTAGTGGCCAGCGGGCGCGTCGGCGGCCGATCGGCGGCTCGTCCATCCCGACTTCGTCGAAACGGGAACCTGACCGCCTGATCCCACTCAGGGGTGTGAGCTTCTTCCACCGGCACGTCGCTATACATGCGTGTATGAACGTTGGACGGTCGTACGAGTGGGCGGCATTGGTGCCCGAGCTCACCGTGACCGATTTCGAAGCGTCGCTGCGCTTCTACCGAGCGGTCGGGTTCGCCGTGCGGTTCGAACGGGATCAGCCACGGTTCGCGTATATCGACCTCGGACCAGCGCAGCTGATGCTCGAGCAGGAACACGGCAGTCGGTGGAACGTCGCCCCTCTCGAGCACCCGTTCGGCAGGGGAATCAACCTGCAGATCGAGGTACGAGACTGCGCGGCTATCGAGGAGTCGCTCCGCCAGGAGGGTCATTCGGTGTTCCGACCTGCGACGGACACCTGGTATCGACTCGATGGGACTACCGAGGAAGGCCAGCGTGAGTTGCTGGTACGTGACCCCGACGGTTATCTCCTGCGTTTCTCCCAGCCGCTCGGTCGACGTTCCACCGCGTCGTAATCCGGCGGACACAGCTCAACCGCCGCCGAGCGGATCCTCGCCGGCCCCCCGCCACGCCCGTGTGAACTCTCACAGATCAGCGTGTGCAGCCGCCTGTTCGGACCGGCTGCGGTGCCCAAGCTGACCTGCGACTACAGATTTTCGGAAACACCCCACGAATGTGATGCCGCGAGACATCGGAAACGGTCCGAACCCTCAGTGGGGTTCGGATTGTTCGTTCTTCGGGGTGGTGGAGAGGTGGCCTACGGGTTAACCGTTGATGCGCAGCGAGACGTTGCCGCCAGTACCAGCAGCGTTGATCGCGGCGATGCGCACCCAGTAGGTGGAGCCGCTGACAAGACCCGTGATGGAGGCCGAGGTAGCCACCGATGTTCCGTCGGGAACGGTGGTCCACGTCCGCCCATTGGTCGAGTACTGGATTCGATAGTCGGTGACCACCGTGCCGCCGTCGTCGGCAGGAGCCGCCCATGTGACCTCGATGCGGCCATCATCCGCAACGACCGCGAGGTGGGTGGGCCTGCCGGGCGGCAATCGGCGCGGCATCTTCTTGACCACGGGTGACGCCTTGCCCGGGCCCGCAGCGTTCACTGCGAGGACCCGCAGGGAGTACCAGCGGAAGTTGACCACGTCCGTCACGGTTGCCTCGGTTGCGGTAGAGACCCCGTCGGCAAAGGTGATCCACGCCTTACCCGTCCGCGTGAACTGGACCACGTAATCCGTGATCGGCGCCCCGCCGTCGTTCAGCGGCGCATCCCAGTCGAGCAGCAAGCGACCGTCGCGAGGGACCACCCGGAGATTGCGCACCGCGCTCGCCCTGGCCTGGGGCACCACCGGCGCAAGCTCAAACCACTCGCTCTGCAACCCACCGCCGGTTGCGGCCATACGGAAGCGGTACTCGGTCCAGTTCGTGAGCCCCGACACGGTCAAGCTCCTCGCGGCCCCACCGAGCGACCGGACGCGTGTCCAAACCTCGCCGTCGGTGTTCTGCTCGACAACGAACCCAGTCGGCTTTGCGATCGCCGCCCACGCATCGCCGGGCCACGCAAGCGTCACCCGTGTGTTCCCCGCAGTGGCGCTCGGGTCCTTCGCGAAGCGCGCAGTCAACACGCGAGCGGGATCCGCTGCAACGGTGCAGTCGTCCGTACCCGAGCATCCACCGCCACTCCAGCCGACGAAGTGAGACCCCGGTGCGGCGTGCGCAGTGAGCGTCACCGACCCGCTCGGCCCGAACCACGCGCGGCAGACGGCCCCGCAGGTGATCCCCTCCGGATTCGACGCAACCGTGCCCGAGCCGCTTCCCGCCTTCTTGATCCGCAACGGGCCCCAACCGGCCGAACCAATTGGGGCGCGCATCGGTTCGCCCAACTGCGCGTTGACGCCCCAGCACTGGAACACCGAGTCGTTACGAAGGGCGCACCCACGCAGGGACCCGGCCGTCACGCTCGTGAAGACTCCGCCGGGCGGAGCGGCACCGGAGGATGGGTACCCCCAGCACACCACTGCTCCCGACGTGCGTACTCCGCACGACTGGTCCACGCCGGCGGCCACGCTCGTGAACGTCCCGGACGGTGGATCGGACTGCCCCCACTGGTTCTCCCCCCAGCACGCGATCGTTTCATCGGTGCGCAGGGCGCAGGCGTGGAAGTACCCCGAACTCACCTCGGTGAACGTGCCACCGGGAGGAGGGGGCACACCCCATACGGTGCCGAGGATGTTCGTCTGGTCGCCCCAGCACACCAGTGCATGATCCTGACGAACGCCGCACGCGTAGTACCCACCGGCGCTTACCGACACGAACGTCCCTGCAGGCGGACTCGACGCGCCGTTCTCGTCGTACCCCCAGCAAGCGACGGTCCCGTTCGTGCGCAGTGCGCAGGTCTGTTGCGTTCCGGCGCTCACACTGGCGAACGACCCCGATGGTGGCCGCGCCTGGCCCGAGTAGTTGTTGCCCCAGCACACCGCTGCTCCGCTCAGACGAATCCCGCAGGTGTGCGAAGACCCGGCGCTGACGCTGCGGAACACGCCGCCGGGCGCCGCAGTGGCTCCTGTGGTGCTCAACCCGAAGCAACGGATGGTTCCGTTCGTGCGCAGGATACACGTGTGTTCGTAGCCGACGCTCACGCTGGCGACCACCGCCGGCGGCGTCAATTCGCCAGCCGCGTTGTCCGCACCCCAGCAGACGGCCGCGCCGTCGGTGCGCATCCCGCACACATGATCGTCACCGGAGTCGATGTTCAGGAACGTGCCGCTCGGGGGCCGCAACACCCCAGCGCTGCCCGTGCCCCAGCACGTCACCTCTCCCGAGAGGCGCAAACCGCACGCGTGAGTGGCGCCCGCCGTGACGCTGACGAACAACCCCGACGGTGCGTCGACTTGCGCCCAGGAGACATCTGCCCAGCACACCATTGTCGCATTGGTGCGCACCCCGCAGGCGAAGCGGTTCCCGACACTCACGCTGAGAAAGGTGCCCGCCGGTGGCACCAACCTTCGACTGGCCCCCAGGCTGGCCTCCCAACAACCAACGGTGTCATCAGCACGCAGGCCGCACCCGTGCCAGCTGTCCGGGCCAACGCTAATGCTCGTGTACCCCTCGTCTGCCGTCCCAACCGACCAATCTGTGTGCTCGCCCCAGCACAGCACCACACCCGTCGTGCGAACCGCGCAGGAGAAGCGGGTCCCCATGCTCACGCTGGTGAACGTCCCGGCCGGAGTGACCAACGAGTCGCCGTATCCCGAGCCCCAGCACTGGAGCGTGAGGTCGACGCGAACAGCGCAGGTGGCGTGGTCGCCGGCTCCGAGCGACACGAACGACCCGCTTGCAGGCACCGACTCGAAGGAGGCGTTACTGCCCCAGCAACTCATCGTGCCGTCGGTTTGCAGTGCGCACGAGTGCTCGGTGCCGGCGCTCACGACGGGTTGAATCTCGATTGGGGCGGCGGGTTCTGTTACTGGGGTCTCGGCAGGAAGCAGGTCGGCCGAGAAGGCCGACGGCGCCGCGACTCCGGGCAGCAACACTGCCGAGAAAGCGGCAAATAGCACGAACCTGCCCCGCGTCTTTCGCATCAATTCCCCTCGCCTCATTGTCGCATATCGGAACACGTCTGCGTTCAGCAGCTGAGTACGCGCAACGGGACTATCGGCACTGGGCCCCGCGCCACATCGGGAATACAACAGGAATATGGCTCTCGCACTGCGTCGACCCTGTCTGGCTGTTGCGGCGAGTGTGCTGCTCATCGCCGGGTGCGGCAGCGGTAACTCGGACTCGAACCCTGTCGCAAACAGCGGTCCCACCCTTGGCGGCCGACTGCTGTTCTCCTCCGATCGATCCGGTGAGTTCCGCATCTATTCCATCAACCCGGACGGTTCTGACGTTCAGCGCGTCGGAACCCAATCGGGTGCCTTCGAGCCACAGTGGTCTCCCGCTGGCACGAGGATCGCGTACATGCTCAACCGCGACGAGGGTGACGAGGGAGGCCTCTACGTGATGAATGCCGACGGCAGCGGCGACCGACAGCTGGCGTGCTGCGGTGACGGTGGCCTCGGCTGGTCGCCCGATGGCACGGCCATCGCGTACCGCGCCGTGTACGGATCGGGCCAGCCACCCGGCATCGTCATCTGGAGCACAACGGGCGTGCGCAGCCTCACGAAGGAGGCCTCGTACGACGGCTGGCCGAGTTGGTCACCGAACGGGACGAAGATCGCCTATGCGTCGGCCCAGGGCGACGCCGGCGACTTCGATCTCTGGCTCAGGAACGCCGACGGCACTGGCGAGCCGGTGTTCCTCCACAAGTCGGCCGGCAACCCCTCGTGGTCGCCCGATGGCACACGGATCGCCTTCGAGGCGACGGTCGGTGGCAATGTCGACATCTATCTGATGAACCCCGACGGGACGCACCTCGTCCGGCTCACCGATGATGCGGGCGCAGAGGTCAATCCGACGTGGTCGCCGGACGGTACCCGCCTTGCGTTCGGATCAAATCGCTCGGGCAACTTCGACGTCTACGTCATGAACGCGGACGGGAGCGGACCGACACAGATCACGACCGACCCCGCCATGGACGTGATGCCCTCGTGGGGCAGCTGAGCAGTAGATACATCCCCTTCTCCTCGTTCACCGGGCAGAGCGCCTGCCGCAGGAGTACAACGTCAAGCAGAGAGGCCTTCGACAACGGAATTGCGGAGGTGCTCCATGAGCAAAGCAAGCGAACCAAACATGGGGTTCGCCGGCTCGGTGCCAGACCTGTACGACACCTATCTCGTCCCCATGATCTTCAAGTACTACGCGAGAGACCTTGCCCACCGCGTCAGCGCGACCGGAGCGCAACGGGTGCTTGAGGTCGCAGCCGGAACCGGTGCGGTGACCCGGTCGATGGCGGCATTGTTGCCGGAGTCGGTGTCGATCACCGCCACCGATCTCAGCCAACCGATGATCGACCGTGCGATGACCATCGGTACCTCTCGGCCCGTGTGCTGGCAGACCGCTGATGCGATGGCGCTGCCGTTCGACGACGCAAGCTTTGATGCCGTTGTCTGCCAGTTCGGGGCCATGTTCTTCCCCGACCGAGCCGCCGCCTACGCAGAGGTGGCCCGTGTATTGCAACCGAACGGCACGTTCCTGTTCAACGTCTGGGACCGCATCGAGCACAACGAGTTCGCCAACGTCATCTCGCTGGCCCTCACGGAAGAGTTCGACGACGACCCGCCGACCTTCATGACCCGTATCCCGCACGGCTACTTCGACAGGAACGAGCTCTGTTCCGATCTCTCCCGGGGTGGGCTCGGCAATGTGGTCTCGTTCGAGCGCGTGGTGGCACGCAGCGTCGCCGCCTCGCCGGAGGTCGTAGCGCTTGCGTATTGCCAGGGCACCCCGATCCGTAACGAGATCATGGCGCGTGACCCGTCACACCTCGACAAGGTGACCAAGATCGCCGCTGCCGCCATTCGGGAAGAGTTCGGCGCAGGCGAGATTGACGGGACCATCAGCGCCTACGTGATCGGAGCCAAGGCGACCTGACCCGAATCAGCCGCCCTTGGTCGGCTTCTCCCCCACCGGACCGTTGCCCTGCTTCCAGGCGGTGAACCCACCCTCGACATGGGCGACGTTCGTCATGCCCATGTCGACGAGGGTCTTGGCCGACAGCGCACTGCGCCAACCGCTTGCGCAGTAGAGGACGAACTGTCGGTCCTCGGCGAAGATCGGCTTGTGGTACGGGCTCGCCGGATCCACCCAGAACTCGAGCATGCCACGGGTGGCGTGGAACGCGCCGGGGATCATCCCGTCACGCTCCAGCTCGCGCGGGTCGCGCAGGTCCACGAACGTCACGCCATCCTGACCGAGCATCGCAATGGCATCGGCGGTCGGCACGGTGCGTACCGCCTCATTCGCCTCGGCGAGCAGTTCCTTGATTCCCTTGGTGACCGGCATGCGCAGATCGTAGGCCGAGCGGGCTCGTTGACACCCCACTAATCTCCGCGCATGTCCGAGGCCATCTCACCGCTCGCTGCGATCAACCTCTTCTCCGGCCAACCGCAGCACGAGAACTTCAACCGCCTGCATCACATCCTCCCGAGCAGCAGGCTGACCGCAAGCAGCACCCCGCACCGATTTCCCGCTGGAAATCCCATTCCGCTTCCTGCCTCGTTCGATGTCGCTGGCGCCCAGGTTGATACTGAGCACTTCCTCGACCTCACCGACACGGCCGCACTGCTGGTGCTTCGCGACGGCAAGGTGGTGCACGAGCAGTACCGGCTGACAGGCGGGCCGGACGTGCAGTGGATCTCGTGGTCCGTTGCGAAGAGCTTCACGTCCGCACTTGTCGGCATCGCTGTGGAGCAGGGGCACATCGGTTCCATCGAGGAACCGATCAGCAACTACATCGACACCGCGCCCGGCTCGGCCTACGAGGGCACACGCATCAAGGACATCCTGCAGATGTCGTCGGGCGCCCGCTGGAACGAGGACTACAGCGATCCCGACTCCGACATCGTGCGGCTCGGGCAGGCGATGAGCAGTACGGGCAGCCTCGACTCGTTCGTGGCGAACATGGCCCGCGAGTACCCGCCTGGCACCCTGTGCCGCTACAACTCCGCCGATACGCAGGCACTCGGCGCTCTGCTCGTGCGGGCCACCGGCCGATCGATCGCCGACTACATGCAGGAGCACCTCTACGAGCCGCTCGGCATGGAGGACGACGGCTTCTGGCTGCTCGATGCGGAGAACAGGGAGATGGCCTTCGGCGGCATCAACCTCACGGCCCGCGACTTCGCGAAGATCGGCGAGCTCTACCGGCTCGGCGGCGGCTGGAACGGCCGTCAGATCGTGCCGGCGAAGTGGGTGCAGGCATCGGTAACCCCAGACGCAGCACACGTGCAGTGGGGGCGACCCGTCATCGCCGGCATGGAACTTCCGGAGGGCTACGGCTACCAGTGGTGGCTGAGCCCCGGAGGCAAGGGGCAGTTCAGCGCCATTGGGGTCTACAACCAGTGGGTGTTCGTCTCCCCCGCAGACCGAGTCACCATCGTGAAGCTCTCCGCGACTCGCACCTACGGAACCACCATGGGCGAGGAGACCAACCACTCCGGTGCGCATGAGTACTTCCTGCAGGCGCTCGCAGCGCACATCGGCGCCTCCGCTGCGTAAGACTCTCTCCATGAACACCGATCGTGTGATGAAACTGGCAAACGCCGTCCACCGCACGGCCCTTGCTGTGTCGTTCGGAAAGCTGGGCTGGCGCGCCGAGGGCATGCCGGTGATCGAGCTCACCACCACCGGCCGTAAATCGGGCCGGGCGTTCTCGTGCCTGCTCACCTCACCGCTGCAGTTCGGGGACACCTACGTGATCGTCGCCTCCCGCGGCGGGGACACCCGCCACCCGGATTGGTACTTCAACCTCACGAGCAATCCTGAGGTGCAGGTGTCTACGGGTGGCAAGCCGCGACAGCAGTACCGGGCGCGTGTCGCTACCGCCGAGGAGCGTGCAGACCTCTGGCCGAAGGCGGTCTCGGTGTACAAGAACTATGCGAAGTACCAGGGCAAGACGTCGCGCGAGATCCCCATGGTGTTTCTCGAACCCGTGGCGTAGCGAATTACGAACCCGGTTCTGGTTCGGGGCCTTCGTGTTCTTGGTGGCGTAGGAGTGCCCAGCGGATTCGTGCGCGGTATGTCTCGAGGCGGTCGACGCGTTGTTCTGGCAGCGGTCGGGCGTCATGGTCGTGCGTGCGTCCCGGTTGACTCGCTACCGCCA
>CANIBN010000019.1 GCA_947465505.1 Acidimicrobiales bacterium
CTCCGTGCTGCGGCGACGGGTCCATGGTCTGGTCCCACCACATCGAGCCGTCGTAGTGGGTGTGGATGTCGATGAAGCCAGGGGCGACGATGGCACCACCTGCATCGAGTTCCTTCTCGCCCTCGGGACGCAGGTTCTCGCCGACCTCGGCAATCTTCCCGTTGCGAACGCGCACGTCGCCCCGACGCGCTGCAGCACCCGTGCCGTCGACGATCGTGCCGCCACGAACCAGCAAGTCACCCATGTGCCCATCTCCTCGGTTGTCGGTCACCTCCGGTGCCCCGACCGGATGTCTCAGTGTCTCACCGTACGGAATGTTGTCCCAAACTCCGCCGTCTAGCGGTTGACGTTGACGACCCAGCGACCGGCAACCTGGCCCTGCAGGATGGTCTCTGCCGCCGCAGGGAGGTCGGCAAGGCCGATCTCGGTGGTCATTGCGTCGAGCATGGCAAGGTCCATCGTGCTCGCGGCCCGCTGCCACACCTCCTGACGGCCCTCCACGGGACGCATGACGGAGTCGATGCCGAAGAGGTTGTTGCCGCGGAGCAGGAACGGGATCACGGTGCTGGTGATCTTGTCGCCACCCGCGAGGCCGCACGCAGCGACACCGGCGCCGTATTTGAGCTCTGCGAGCACGTGCGACAGGGTGCTGCCGCCAACAGCATCGACAACGCCGGCCCACCGCTCGCTGAGCAAGGGTCGCTCGGGCACGTCTGCGATGGAGTCGCGTTCGATGACCTCGGTGGCGCCGAAGCGCACGAGTTCGTCGCGGCGCTCGGCGGCGCGTCCCGTGGAAGCCACCACCTCGTACCCGAGTCGAGACAGCAGGTGCACGGCGGTGCTCCCGACACCACCAGATGCCCCGGTGACGAGCACGGGGCCCTGTCCGGGTCGCATACCGGCCTGTTCGAGTTGGTCGATAGCGAGCATCGCAGTGAAACCGGCGGTGCCGATTGCCATCGTCTGGCGCGTACTGATGCCGTTGGGCACAGCGCAGAGCCACTCACCCTTCACCCGTGCCTTGCTGGCGTAGCCGCCCCACCAGATCTCGCCAACTCGAAAGCCGGTGAGCAGTACCTGCTGCCCGGCCTTCCAGCGGGGGGAGCCAGACTCGGTGACGGTTCCCGCGAGGTCGATGCCGCCGACGTGGGGGTACTCCTTCACGAGACGGCCGCGGCCGGTAAGCACGAGGCCGTCCTTGTAGTTGAGCGACGAGTAGTCCACGTCGATCGTGACGTCGCCTGCGGGCAGTCTGCTGTCGTCGAGTTCCACAACCTCGTGGGTGTAGGTCTTGTCGACCTGGCTGGAGAGCAATGCTCGAAAGCTCATGGGGTCTTCTCCTCAGGGGGTTATTCGGACTGGGTGCTGACGTCGGCGCCGGGACGCCACTCGTTCGACGTCGAGGCCGCGCGCTCAGCCATGGTTACCTGCAGTGCATCCATTGCTCCGGGCGTGGAGGCGATCTTCGCGAGTACCGCCTGACTTGCTGCGGCCATGAGATCACCTTGGTTCGCGCGGAGGAAGTCCGCGGACTTGTGGAGGTTGCGCAACTGGCCGTTGAGCTCGGGGATGACGTATCGAGCCACGAGATCCCACGAACGCTTCGTGGCCTCGTGATTCGCCCAGTCATGGGCGAACCCGACGACGACACCAAAGCCGCCGGTCAGTTCGTAGAGCTTCCTGATGGCGGCAATGAGGTCGTCGGGAGTCCCGATTACAGCGGCTCCTCCAACACTTGGGTCGGACATCTGGTCCAGCAAGAGCCAAGGGTCCGAGACATGTGTTGCGCCGGGCCGACCAAGGATGTCGACGTTGTACTCGTTGTGCCAGCGCTGAAGCCCGAGGAGCGCCTCGTTGCGCGCCTGCTCTCGCGTCTCTGCGATGTGCCACGACATGAGCACCCGCCAGTTCTTGCGAGAGACCGTCTGGCCGTTCTTGAGAGCGGCTTCCTCGGCAAAGGCCCACTGCGTGGGAAGCGCAGCGAGACCTTCGGATGAGGTGGATGCAATGGACAGCACGCCAGTGCCGTGCTTTCCGGCCAGTTGCATTCCCGACGGCGACAGCGAGGAGGCGGTAGCGCACTCCATGTCCTCCTGGACCGGGAGGATCTGCAACTGGGCGTCTTTCATGGTGAACCAATCGCTCTCGTGCGAGAAGCGGTCCTCGCCCCGGAGCAGACGACGGATGACGCCGAGTGCCTCGTCCTGGCGATCACGTTGCACCATCGGATTGATATTCAGGGTGTGCGCGTCGGACGGAAGGGCACCGGGTCCCGAACCGAAAATCACCCGACCGCGCGATTGGTGGTCGAGTTGGGCCAGTCGCTGGGCAACGTTGAACGGGTGATGGTAGGGCAGCGAGATGACACCGGTGCCGAGCCGAATCGTGCGGGTGTGCTCGGCGGCTGCAGCGAGCAGGAGTTCGGGCGAGCCGATGGTCTCCCACCCCGAGGAGTGGTGTTCGCCCACCCAATACTCGTCAAAGCCGAGGTCGTCGAGGTGCTTGGCAAGGTCAATGTCCCGACGGAACAACAGTGTGGGAGATTCGCCGAGCGGGTGGTGGGGCGCCGTGAATGCGCCGAATCGCATGCGTTCCATGGCCGGAACCTAGTCTGTGGTTTCGATCGAGGGGGAGTTGGCCATGCGGGTAGTTGGTGTGAAGGACTTTGGCGGACCCGAGGCGCTCCAGGTGTACGAGGTGGAAACGCCACACGCCGGCCCCGGTGAGGTGCGGATCAACGTGCGGGCCGCGGCCGTGAACCCCACCGATACCTACACGCGCAACGGTTCGCGTGCCGGGGTGCCGCACACCCCGATTCCCCACGTTCCCGGGATGGACGTGGCCGGCGTGGTGGACGAGGTGGGCGAGGGCGTCACCACGGTCCGTCCTGGCGACGACGTGATGGCCATGGTGATCCCCTCGGAGGGCTACGGCGGCTATTCGGAGTACGTCGTGGTGCCCCAGCGTTCGGTAACGCTCATGCCCTGGGGCAAGTCGCACGCCGAGGCCTGCACGTTGCCCATGAATGGGCTTACCGCGCAGTTGTCCCTCGACATGCTGAATCTTGCTCCCGGACAGACGCTCGCGGTCACCGGCGCCGCCGGCACTTATGGGGCGTACGTTGTCGAGCTCGCCAAGGCTGCGGGACTGCGGGTCATCGCAGACTCGTCCGAGGCCGATGAACCGCTCGTTCGTTCGCTCGGTGCCGACGTCATCGTGCGCCGCGGTGCTGATGTTGCACAGCGCATTCTCGAACATGCACCTGGCGGTGTCGATGGCCTTGCGGACGGTTCGGTGCAGAACGAACTCGTCACACCTGCAGTACGCAAGGGCGGCGGATTCGCCACGGTTCGGGGATGGTCGGGCAACGACAACCCCGATGTCACGGTGCACCACGTGTGGGTCCGCACGTATGTGCAGGAATGGGACAAGCTCGAACGGCTGCGTGAGCTCGTCGAGTCCGGCTCGATGTCGTTGCGCGTGGCCGGCACGTTCCCCGCTGCCGAGGCCTCCGAGGCGCACCGGTTGCTCGAGCGCGGTGGCGCTCGCGGGCGCTTCGTGATCGAGTTCTAGGAGCACTTCCGATGTCGTGGACCGAGACAGACGTCGTCGAGACGCTGAAACTCCTGCGGCCACAGCGGTGTCCGGTGCGGCTTGTCCGTCTCGGGGGCGAGTACGACGGCGCGTACCTCGTGCCCGACGACCTTGAGGGTGTCATTGCTTGCTTCTCGCCGGGTGTGAACAACACGAAGGCGTTCGAGGACGACCTTGCCGCGCTGTACGGAATCCGGAGTCACCTCTGCGACTTCAGCAGCGACGCGTCCTCGTTGACGACGCCGCTTCTGGAAGGAATGCAGACATTCGAGAAGAAGTGGCTCGACGTTGGTGGGGTGCCGGACTCGATCTCGCTCGACGAGTGGGTGGCGAGGCGCGAACCAGTCGGGGACTTGATGCTCCAGATGGACATCGAGGGAGCGGAGTTCCGAAACATCCTCGGTGCGTCCGGTGAAACCCTGCGCCGGTTCCGGGTGATCGTCATGGAGGTGCACGGTGTCCACGCCGCTGGTGACCTCGGCTACTTCTCCACGGCGGTGGGTCCGCTCATGCGTCGACTCGACGAGGAGTTCGTCTGCGTGCACGCTCACCCCAACAACTGCTGTGGCGAAGTGGTGCACCCCGCAACGGGGATGAACCTCCCCGGCCCCATCGAGCTGACCTTCCTCCGCCGGGACCGATTTGTCGGCGTCGCCCCCGAGACGATGATCGCGCCGTCGTTCCCCCACCCGAACGACATCCTGCGGAACGTTCCGGGCAATCCTCCGTTGTTCCTGAACGCTGCTTGGTCGGACTCACCTCGTTCGCCTCAGTCGCGCCTGAAGATGGAAGACGACCGTCTGAGCTATCTCCGGTTCGTCCTGAGCGGTCTCACAGCAGAGATCGCCCAAGTGGAGGCTGCACGAGAACTGGCCGCCAGAGCCGCGGCCGATCCTGACCTTCAGGACCTCGCAATCGGTATGCCCTTCCGGTTGAGCAGCGCCCTCAACGGATACCCGATCGAGGGCACGGTGCAGGCGCATGTACCGTTCTTCTTTCATACGGGGTTCGGCCCTGGTGAGTGCATCACGATCGATCTGGGCTCGACATCCACGGTCATCGCGATCGAGATTGAGAACCGGACCGACATGTGCTGGGAACGTATCCAGACGCTGAGCGTCTGCTTTCATCAGCAGCCGACGCCGACGTTTCACGGGCACGTTCCACTTCAACTATCGGCCGCTGTCTTGACTGGTCCCACGGGCGCGCACTTGACGCTGCTCGAACCGACCCCGGCCCGGTTCGTCACACTGTTTTGTCCGGCGGATACTGCCCTGCACCTCGCTGCACTTCGGGTATTCGGCCGACGTGAGAGGTCGTAACTGATCGGGCGCCGCGCTGTGCGTGGTCGCTGTGCGGTCGAGGTCTAGATCCGCTCCACCGGTGGCTTGGGGCTCGAGTCCCAGATCACGCGGAAGATGTCGGGACGGGAGTAGTTCCCCACGCCGTTCGACCACCACTTCACGTCGAGCACGTCCGGCACGTTGATGGTGCCGGTGACGATGGTCTCCACGTCGAACACGGGCTCGGTGACGTACACCGCACCTGGGGCCACGATCGAACTGCCGCCGTGGGTTTCCCACGCGTTGGGGTGATCTCGGTACGCAGTCCCCTGGGGCAGTCGGCTGGCGCTCATGACCTCGCGTGCCGAGATGACGAAGCAGGCGTTCTCCATGGACAGACTGCGGATCACGGAGTCCACGATGGGGTCCATGAACGCGTACCCGGGCCAGACGGCAATGTGGATCTGTACCCCGAGGTCGCAGCAGATGTAGCGAGCCGGGGCCATGAGGTGCTCGTAGCAGATCATGCCGCCCACACGGCCGAGCGGTGTGTCGTAGGCGGCAAGGTCCGAGCCGTCCCAGTTGGTCCAGACGAGCTTCTCGGTGATGGTGGCCATCATCTTGCGGTGCTTCCCGAGGAGCGTGCCGTCGGGGCCGATGAACGCGATGGTGTTGTAGACCGCTTGGTGCACCGCATTGCGCTCGTTGAGGCCGAGCACCACGTACACGCCGTGATCCGCGGCGCAGGCCCGGATGGCCTGCAGCTCGGGACCGTCGATCACGACGGCCTGGTCCACGAAGTCCCGGTAGATCCGACGGAACTCGGCGCCCGGCCCGAGTCCCTCGAAGTAGGGGTAGCCCGTCAGCCAGGCCTCGGGGAACACGATGAGCTTCGCGCCGTGCTTTGTGGCGGCCTCAGCGATGGCCTCGCATGCCCGTGCGGTGCCGAGGGCGGCGTCGTTGATCGATGGCGCCCACTGGACGACGGCGGCTGTGAAGGGATCGGGGAAGGACCTCATGGAACACAACGTTCGCACACCGACGTGGTTCGGTCAGTGGGGAACCGAGTACCCCGCCCTGACCAGCCCAGGCCCGATGAGCGCCGTGATGTCGGGCGGAAGGGAGCGCGGGCGCGCTCTCCCGGTATCAAATCCCGTCCGTCGGTACTCGGGGAGCAGCTTCGTGCTGTTTGTGGCGCTGAGCATTGCGGATTCGAAAGCGACGCCGAGGAACGAACAGACGGCGCTCACTGTTTCCTCGGGGGTTTCGAGCAATTCCTCGAACCGGACACCGAGATACGACGGATGATTTGCCCGGAGGAAGTCGAGGCACCGCACCGAGTAGAGCCACCGGCGCGCAGCGAGTTCCATGCTCTGGCCAGTCCGCTCCACCTTGGAGGTAACGCACGCCGTGCCATCACGCACGATGCCGACGATCTTGGAATCGCCGAACGTTTCCAGGAAGAAGTGGGTCAGGGCGGCGTGCTCGGCTTCTGCCGACGCCCCAGTCAGCGAAGAACCGATGGCCCCCACCTGTTCCGTCGTGAGCTTGTTCCCCCAGAGGTCGGCGGTTGAGCGCGCAGCAAGCCGGTCGCATCCGGAACGGAGGGACTGAGAGCGCTCGCGTGACTCGTCTGGGGGAGCGCCAAGGAGAAACTCCGCTGCCCCGTACTCGAAAACCACCTCGACAGCACTGTGGCCATCGAGTACGGCGGCGAGAAGGCTCGTGCCGCCGCGGCCGGCGCCGACGATGAGGAAGGGTTCCCTGACGCTCAACGTGTAGTCATCCGGTCGGCACGCATGACGGGGCCGTTGTCAGCGTGAACCGCGTGAGGCGCCGCGCTGGCCCTGAGACGAGCCGCCGCGGCGCGAAGGAGCAGCACCAGAGGGCGCTCCGCTGCGCTGGCGCGGTGCACCACCGGGGCGACCGCCCTGACCGGGACGGCCGGACTGTTGGCCGCGTGGGCTGCCGCCCTTACGCGCTCCGGTCTTTGCCGGTGCGGGCGGTGCCTCATAGGTGGTGGTGCGAGTGGACAGGGGTGCGGGCGGACCGGTGAGGTCGGCGACGAGCGGATGGCCCGGTGAGACCTGCGTGATACGCGGGCGGATACCGGCACGACGCGTGAGCGTCTCCACATCACGCTTCTGATCGGGGGTCACCACGGTGACGACGATGCCTGCTGCGCCGGCGCGCGCCGTGCGTCCCGAACGGTGGAGGAACGCCTTGTGCTCCTCCGGCGGGTCCACGTGCACCACGAGTGCGATGTCGTCGACGTGAATACCGCGGGCGGCGATGTCGGTGGCTACCAGCACGCGGGCCTCTCCCGAGGTGAAAAGATCGAGGTTGCGGGTGCGGGCGTTCTGCGACAAATTGCCGTGCAGTTCCACGCTGAAGATTCCGCTCTTGGTGAGCTGCTGAGCAAGCTTCTTGGCACCGTGCTTGGTGCGGGTGAACAGCAGGCTGCGGTCCATTCCCGAGGCGAGTTCGCGAACCACGGTGCCCTTGTCGGCAGCCGCCACCATGAGTTGGTGGTGCTCCATATCGGGAACCGGCGACTCGGCCGAGTCGACCGAATGGGTAACCGGATTGTGCAGGTAACGCTTCACGAGCACGTCGACGCCGTTGTCGAGCGTTGCCGAGAAGAGCAGGCGCTGGCCGTTCTGGGGAGTCTGGTCCATGAGACGCTTCACCGACGGCAGGAAGCCGAGATCGGCCATGTGGTCGGCCTCGTCGAGCACGGTGACGAGCACTCGGTCGAGTCGGCACTGACGCTGCTGAATGAGGTCTTCGAGGCGTCCGGGGCAGGCAACCACGATGTCGACGCCGCGGCTGAGTGCCTTGACCTGGGGTGCTGCGCTGACGCCGCCGTGAATGACGGAAACGTGCAGACCGAGCGACGTAGCGAGCGGCACGAGGGTCTCTGCAACCTGGGCCGCCAGTTCGCGGGTGGGCACCAGGATGAGGCCACGCGGGCTCTTCGGCTGGCGCTCTACCCCACTTGCTGCAATGGCAGTGACGGTGGGAACGGCGAACGCAACGGTCTTGCCGCTGCCGGTGCGACCGCGGCCGATGACGTCGCGACCCGACAGCGAGTCGGGGAGGGTTGCGGCCTGGATGGGGAACGCAGCAGTGATGCCGCGAGTAGCGAGGGAGCGGACGACCCGATCGGGAACGCCGAGTTGGTCGAAGGTGATCGTGGATTCGTCGCTGGACGTAGCGGCAGGCGAGTCAGTGCTCGTCTGGGGCGTGGAGGGACGACGATCGTCAAGGGTGGGGGACAAAGTGGGGGTTTCCTTTATGTAGCGGTGGCCGACGATGCGTGGACCCCTGCTGGAGGAAACCTCACCAGTTCACGGAGTGACTGGCGTTGCACAATTGACCGAGAGCAGCGCCGAATGCGCACTCACGAAGCTCAGTATGCCGGAAGAACACACCTTGTGTGGTGCAGTGTGCCCAACCTCACGCAGTTTGCTCAGGCGTTGTCGTCGGCTCCGCAGTTCGCGATCGCGTAGCGAGGATCACGGTTCGGGTCGCCGATGCGATTGAGCGAGCCACGGAACGCGAGCAGCGCACGATGGCGCTGCGTCTCGCTGAGTTCTGCATCGAGGATTCGCTGCACGGAGGGCTTGAGGTCTCCGAACGTGGAGGTGATCTCGTGGGCCATCTCCTCGTTCGGCGTGCGCGGCTCCTGCTGGGCGGCCTTCGACTTGGACGACTTCTTGGTCGGCTTGGCGGTGGTCATGGTGTCCTCGTGATTCGGTAGAGGTCGGTCGAATAGGTGTCAATGGCTGCCACTCAGGCCGCGAGAGGGCGGCGGCCCATGTCCATCAGCCACCGGGTGTGGGAGCACAGGGCTGCCCAGACACCGGTGTGCTGACGCACGGTGACGCCGGCATCGTGGCACAACGCGTGGAAGCGGCGTGCGACCATCGGGTAGACGGTGTGGGGGAGACGGGGTGCCATGTGGTGTTCGATCTGGTGGTCGAGGCCACCAACCATCCAGCGGAAGGCGTGCCCCACGACGGGCATTGGCGAGGCGATGTCGACCGTGGTGAGCAGCTGGTGGGCAAGGAAGTCCTCGCCTCGGCGCTCAGCGTTGGGATCCGGAAATCCGGCAATGTCGACACAGTGGGCGAGCTGGAACACGACGGCGAGGGCGAAACCCACGAGCCACGAGCAGCAGAGATAGAACAGCGCCACCTTCCACCACGGGTTGAAGATCAGCGGTACGACGACCGCCCAACCGAGGTGGAGCACCTTTCCGGCGAGGATGCGGGCCACGGTGGAGCGACGGGTCTTTCCGGGCAGTGATTGCTTGCCGATCCGGTGCTCGACGAGATTACGGACGTCGCCGAGAATGACGTTCTTGATCGCGAAGAACCCGTAGAGGAACCAGAGGTAGACGTGCTGCCAACGGTGCCAGGGCCGCCACTGCTGGCCGGGCGCCAAGCGGGCGAAGGGTTCCTGGGCGATGTCGCTGTCGAAACCGTCGACGTTGGTGTTGCCGTGGTGCAGACGGTTGTGCTTGAAGCGCCACAGCCACGAACTGGCACCGAGGAAGTCGGCAGAGCAGGAGGCAAGGCGGTTGATCCAGCGTCGGCTGGAGAACGAGCCGTGGTTGGCGTCGTGCATGATGCTGGTTGCCGTTGCGATGAGCGTGGCCACGAGCGCACCCGCAGCAAGTACCCGGATCCAGAGGGCGAAATCGGCAATGACGAGCGCCCAATACGACGAGACGATGGAGACGACGATGCCGGTGGCCTTCGCATGGAGGCGACGTCGGCCCCGGTGGATCTCGGTTTCGGTAGGAAGCGCCGCGTGCCAGAGGGCGGCGAGGTTGGGCGCGGACGAGCCAGAACAGGCTTCGACGTGCTCGGTGATGGTCATTGCTCTCCTGGGATCAGGCGTCAGTAGAGAGCGGAACCACGTACGTACGGGTGGCCAGTCCTGCACTAAGGCTGTTAAGTCGAACCTACATCTCCCGGTCAACGAGCATCGGTCACCCCGATGAAATGTTCGCGTTCTTGGCAAGAATCTGCGCGTTAGCGAGGATTAGGCGCGCAATGCTCATAAGGTCGCCCCACGAGCCGTCCACAAGGGACTGCTCGAAAAGAGAGTAGATACCCAAATGCAAGGCACCGTTAAGTTCTTCAACAGCGAGAAGGGCTACGGCTTCATCTCACGTGAGGGTGGATCCGACGTGTTCGTCCACCACACCAACATCCTCGGAACCGGCTACAAGTCGCTCGCCGAGGGCCAGAAGGTGGAGTTCGATGTAGGCCCCGGCCGCAAGGGCGATGAAGCCCTCAACGTCAAGGCACTCTGACCGCTACGTACGAACAGGTGCCGCCGGCCCATTGGGTCGGCGGCTCTTGTCGTTTTTGGGGCCCGGTGCTGCGTCGCTCATGGCCGCAGCCGAACCAGTCCGGGATTCACCGCCGGGGACAGTTCCGCAATGCTGTTCACGCCGAGTAGTTGCATGCTGCGCCGGACGTCTTGCGCCAGCAAGTCGAACGCCCGCTGCACGCCGGCCTCGCCACCTGCCATGAGTCCGTAGAGATAGGCGCGGCCGACCAGTACCCCGTGAGCCCCGAGCGCCATCGCTGCCACCACGTCGGCCCCGCTGCGCACGCCGCTGTCCACCAACACCTCCGTGCGTGAACCGACCGCAGCAACGACGTCGGGGAGCAGTTCGAGTGTTGACACGGATCGGTCGAGTTGCCGGCCGCCGTGATTCGACACCACGATCCCCTCGACTCCGAGGTCGGCGCATCGCACCGCGTCGTCGACTCGTTGAATGCCCTTCACCACGATCGGTCCCTGCCACACGTCGCGGAACCACGAGAGATCGTCGAAGTCGACCGATGAATCGAACGCAGCAGCCGAGGTGGTTCCGAGCTGGACAGTGCTCGAGGGCAGTCCGTCACCACTGCCCATCGTCTCAAAGTTCGGCGGTGGTGTGGTGAGGAAGTCGAACAGCCAGGCCGGGTGCAGAGCGCCATTGACGAAGGTTCGCCAGGTGAGCGACGGCGGAATAGAGAGACCGGAGCGTGCGTCACGGAGTCGCGCGCCGCTCACGGGAACATCGACTGTGAGAATGAGCACATCGAAACCGTTGTGACGGGCGCGCTGGAGCATGTCCCTGCTGCGCTCCCGGTCCTTCACCACGTACAGCTGGAACCAACGGCGTCCGGTGCCCGAAGCCGCCGCCACCTCCTCGATGCTCGTGGTGCCGACCGTGGAGAGCGCGTAGGGAATCCCGGCGCGTGCAGCCACCCGTGCCACGGCCGGTTCGCCCTGGGTGTGCATCATGCGTGTGAATCCGGTGGGGGCGAAGGCGAAGGGCATCGCCGAGGGCTTGCCCAGAATGGTGGTCTCGGTGGAGACGGTCTCGACATCTCGGAGCACCTTGGGGCTGAACTCGACACGCCGGAACGCCTCTGCATTGCGTGCCTTGCTCACCTCGTCGCTTGCTGCGCCGTCCACATAGTCGAACACCGCCCGTGGCGCTCGCCGATGTGCCAGGCGTGCGAGGTCGTGGATGTCCACGGCGCCGTCAAGCCGTCGCTGCCGCCATGACGTCCCGGTGCGTCGCTGGAGCAATGGTGCAAAGGTGCTCCAGCGGGGTGCGGTTCGCTTCACCATGGCCAGAACCTAGTCGTACCGGGCGGCGCAGGTATCCGGGCGCGCTGACCCCTGTGGCGGGTTGACTAGGGGGATGAGCACCGTTGTCGACACCGTCCGTGCCACCTTCGACTCGGGGCGCACGCGTCCGCTGGAATGGCGGCGCAACCAGCTCGAGCAGATGATTGCGATGCTCGAGGAGAACGAACAGCGATTCCTCGAGGCACTCCACGCAGACCTGGGCAAGCCGGCCATCGAAGGTTTCATCACCGACATCGCCTTTGTCACCGGTGAGATCCGCTCGATGGTGAAGCACCTCCGTGCCTGGAATCGACCCGAGCGTGTCGGAACCCCACTGGTGGCCCTGCCGGCGCGGTCTCGCTTGGTGCCCGAGCCCTTGGGCGTCGTTCTGGTGATTGCTCCATGGAACTACCCCGTCCAGTTGCTGCTCGTCCCTGCTGCCGGTGCCATCGCAGCGGGCAATGCCGTGGTGATGAAGCCCTCGGAGGTTTCGTCGGCTACCTCTCGAGTGCTGGCGGAGTTGGTGCCGAAGTATCTCGACCCCTCGGCGGTAGCGCTCGTTGAGGGCGGTGTTCCCGAGACCACCGAACTGCTCGCTCAACGGTTCGATCACATCTTCTACACGGGCAACGGAACCGTGGGACGCATCGTGATGGCCGCTGCGGCAAAGCACCTCACGCCCGTCACGCTGGAACTCGGTGGCAAGAGCCCAGTGATCGTCGATGCGTCGGCGAACCTGCGGGTTGCGGCACGCCGGGTCGCATGGGGAAAGTGGGTGAATGCGGGACAGACCTGTATCGCACCCGACTACGTGCTGGTGGAACAGTCGGTTGCTGGCGCATTTGTCGACGAAGTGGCCAAGGCGGTGACGGACTTCTACGGGGCGGATCCGCAGGCAAGCGATAGTTACGGGCGCATCGTGTCGCCACGACACTTCGATCGCTTGGTGTCTCTGATGTCGGGTGGTGCCGTGGCAGTTGGTGGGAAGTCGGACGCCCTGAGCCGCTACATCGCTCCCACCGTGCTCGTCGATGTCGATCGCGATTCCACGCTGATGTCGGAGGAGATCTTCGGGCCGCTGTTGCCGGTTCTCCCGGTGCCTTCGGTTCGTGATGCCGTCAGCTTTGTGCGCAGTCGGCCACACCCGTTGGCGCTCTACGTCTTCTCCGAGAACAAGCGTGTCGTACATGAGGTGCTCGAGCAGACAACGGCTGGTGGTGTGACAGTGAACGGCACGATTCTCCACATCACGAACCCGAACCTGCCCTTCGGAGGGATCGGCGAGAGTGGGATGGGCGGTTACCACGGCAAGTCAGGAGTACGGCTGTTCCAGCACCTCAAGCCCGTGCTCACACGGTCGACCCGCATGGATCCTTCTCTCGCCTACCCGCCCTACACGGAACGCAAGGCAAAGATCTTCCGCAAGGTGCTCTAGCCGCAAGCGGGTCGCTCACACTGCGTGAGGGCCCGCTACTCCAACAGATCTCGTGGTGCTGCAGAACCTTTCTCGCATCACAACCAAACCGGTGGCGCCGTACGATCGTGTCTCCTGCACATCGAACCTTGGGGCCTGCAAACAGGTGCGGGCCATCATGGACAGAGAGGCACAGACATGACGATCACGTCGAAGTTGCGCAAGAGCGCAGGGGTACTTGGGACAGCGGTTGCGCTCGTCGTTCCCCTGTTCGCTACCCAGGCAGCGCATGCCGCAGGAGCACCACGCGTTGATCCAGCCCCGGTATCGATCACGCTGCCGCTCTTCGGCGCACCGCTCACCGTGGACATCACCGCAGATGCGACCGGTTCGCTCACGAACGTTGCGGTGAACCCGGCCGACGGTCTCACGGCAACGACGCTGAAGCCCAACCGTGTGGTGTTCGAGAACACCGCCGGCACCGCAACGATCACGGTTACCAACCGCGACGGTCGCCAGTCGGTCACCGTGCGAGCGGGAACGCTTGCTGACATCAGCGGCTCGGGTCAGTGGAGCGGCGACCTGTTCGGAACCGGCACGCCGACCACGGTCAACTACACAGTGGGAGACCTCGGGGGCGGTTCGCCCGACATCACGGGGGTTGCGTCGAGTGATGCCACTGCGGTCATTGGCGCCACCAAGTACTCCATCGAGGACGACGAGCAAGAGGCTCGGGTGACCATCGGGTTCACTTCCGGATCACAGACCCGCAGCGTCACTATCCGCGTCGAGGTGTCCACGGTGGAAGGCGTCTCCCGTGCATCGCTCCGCATCTCGCTCGGCAGGCTCCGCGGGGCACCGCAGCCGGCAGCCGACGTTGCCGGTCCCCACACCTGGGACGGCCAACTCTGCAATGGAACGCCTGCTCACATCGACTACACCGTTGCACTCGACGGGACCATCTCTGGAGTGACCGCAACGCCGACGCCCGAGTCGGTGCGCGGTGGAGAACACAGCACGCAGGTGCGGTTCTCGAACTCCGAACGGGTTCACCTCCGGGCAGAGTTGGAGGACGGGCTGATCACCCTCGACGTGTCGGAGTCGTTCCGCTGCAGCGGTACTCCGGGTACGAACACCACCGTGTCCATCGCTCCGGGAGACGACCACGGTCTCGACGGCGAGGGTGAGGACGGCGAGGATCACGCCACTGGCCCACATGGCGACGACAATGAGTCGGAGAACGAGTCCGAGCACGAGAACGAGTCCGAGCACGAGGACGAGAACGAGAACGAGCACGGCAATGGCAATGGCGGAAACGGTGGCGAGTCGGAGGGCGGACGCGGCGGTGGCGAACGTGACTGACCGTAGGTTCGGCTCGCTCGGAATCATCGGAATCATCGGAATCGTTGGCGCTGTCGTCCTTGCCCTGACAGCGTGTGGGGGAGACACGAAGGGTTCCCCCTCGTCCACCACGGCAGCGCCGGTGAGCACGGAGGTCGTTTCGGCACAACCGGTCGCTACGCAAGCACCAACAGCCGAAGATGCCACGGCGCTCAAGGAGGCAGTGGCGGCACTCGGTGGGAACTATCACTTCGTCACCACGGCGACCGTGAACGGCAGCACACTCCTCACTGCCGAGGGCGATCGCGTTGGCGACGGTGCGCGGCTCATGCTGACGTCTGATGCCGGAGCGGTGTCCTATGTCGTGACGGCGGACGGCAGTTGGGCAAAGCCCGAGAACGGCACGTGGGCTGCACTCGATGTTCCAGCAGCCACCACTGATCCGTTGAGTGCCCTCGCGTCGCCATCGATCGTCGCCAAGGTTCCCGACTCGCCCCTCGGCCAGGACTACGCAGCAGTGGTCCAGAACGATGCGCTGGGCATTTCTGGCGGCGGCACGGCGACACTCGTCGTCACTGTGGTCGACGGTCGAGTCACGGCCGTTACCTACACCTCCGTCGTCTCCGGTCAGGCTGCTCAGGTCTCCACGGTGCTCAGCGCCGTAACGAACGCCGAACCAGTGGTGGCTCCCGTCTGAGTACACGGCGCCTGGCGGACCCCTACAGTCGCGCTCATGCTGCTTGCGTACGAGGTCATCGGAACCGGTCCGCTCACGATGGTGATCCACGGGATTACCGAGTCACGAGCGTCAACCCGCCCGCTCTCGGAGGCGCTTGCTGTCAACCGTACCGTGCTCGCCGTGGACCTACGGGGCCACGGCGAGTCCGCGTTAGCCGATAGTTACCGGATGGACGAGGCCGCTACCGACATCCACGAGACACTGCTGGTGGCTGGCTTCACAGATGCGGATCGGCCACTCGTGATCGGTCACTCCCTCGGCGGCGTGGTGGCCACGGCCTACGGCGCACTGTTCCCCACCCGGGGCGTCATCGACATCGACCAGGTGCTCACACTCGGGGACTTCAAGGCGAACCTCGAGGGCGTTGAGTCGATTCTTCGTGGGCCGGACGAGGGTTTCCAGCAAGTGATGCTGGCCCTCTTCGACGGGATGTACGGGGCACTTGGACAGGCGGAGCGTGCCCGTCTCGCCGCCTTGCGCAGTCCGGTGCAGTCGGTAGTGCTCGGCTACTGGTCGGTGATCTTCGACGAGTCTGTTGAGGCCATCAACGAACAACTCCGCAAGTTCGTCTCCCGGATTCGGGTGCCGTACCTCGCTCTGTTCGGTTCGGACCCCGGCCCGGCGTATGCCGAATGGCTCGCGGCGCAGGTGCCCGGCGCCGTCACCGAGGTGTGGGCCGATCACGGTCACTACCCACATCTTGTCGACCTTCCCCGGTGCGTTGCCCGGGTGAACGCCTTCGACCCGGTCTGAGACTCGCCCCTCGTTGGCGTCCCGGCGTACGCTGAGCAAAACGGGGAAACGAGCCTGCGCAGCGGGCACGGGAGGATTCACCATGTCGAACGCGATCAGCATTGATCCCCAGACGGGACTCAAGGTGTTCAACACCCGGGCAGCTATGGCCACGGACCGCATCAAGGGCCGCGGGTACTCGGTAGTGACCGACCAGTCGTTGAAGGCGTTACCCGACCAGCCGCGTGAAGCGACCTTCGGTGCCGAGGAGCAGGCGAAGTATCAGGCGTACAAAGAGGCACGCCGCGGCGCCGCCGATTACATGGCGATGGAGGGCGAGTTTGCGCGCTACCTCAAGGACCTGTACTCGGCAGAGCCGGTCGAGCGTGAGTCACTCGACGACTCCTGCGAGATCCTCGTGGTCGGTGCCGGCTTTGCCGGCCTGCTGCTCTGGCACAAGTTGCGAGCCGCAGGTTTCACCGATGTCCGCTTCTGCGAGAAGGGCGGCGACGTTGGCGGTACCTGGTACTGGAACCGCTATCCCGGTGTTGCCTGCGACGTCGAGGCATACAGCTACCTGCCGCTGCTCGAGGAGATGGGCTACTTCCCCACCATGAAGTTCGTATCGGGCTTCGAGATCCTCGAGTACTGCCAGGCGATGGCCGAGAAGTTTCGCTTCTACGACCACTGCCTGTTCCACACCACCGTCGAGCAGACCGACTGGGACGAGGCGACGTCGATGTGGACCGTGCGCACGAGCCGCGGCGACGTGATGAAGGCCCGCTACGTCGTGCTTGCGAACGGCATCCTTACCACGCCGAAGCTTGCCCGTATCGAGGGCATGGAGACCTTCAAGGGTGAGTCGTTCCACACCTCCCGCTGGAACTACAACGTCGATCTCGAGGGCAAGCGCATCGGCATCATCGGTACGGGCGCAACGGCTGTTCAGGTGATCCCCGAGCTCGCGAAGATTGCCGGTCACCTCTACGTGTTCCAGCGCACACCATCAACGATCGACGTGCGCGACCAGCGCGAGACGACACAGGAAGAGATCGACGCGTGGAAGGACGAGCCGGGCTGGGCCCGTGCTCGCCGTGAGCGCTTCGCCCGAATCTCGTCGGGCCGTACCGCGATCCAGGCAAACGACGACTATCTGGCCGGCAAGGTGCAGGACTTCAAGGAGCGCAAGGAACACGAGCGCAAGCTGACGCCCGAGGAGATGGTGGGCAAACAGCTTGAGTCGAACTACCGGATCATGGAGCAGATCCGTGCACGCGTTGACGCGATCGTCACGGACCCGAAGACCGCCGAGGCACTGAAGCCGTACTACCCCTATGGGTGCAAGCGGCCAACGTTCCACGACGAGTACCTACCCACGTTCAACCGCCCGAACGTCACCCTGGTCGACGTCGCGCCGACGGGCGTGCGCAAGATCAACGAGAACGGCATCGAGCACGACGGCAAGCAGTACGACCTCGACGTACTCGTGTATGCCACCGGTTTCCAGTGGATGGCTACGTCGACGTTCAACATGATTACGGGCCGCGGTGGCCAGACGCTCAGCCAGAAGTGGGCCGAGGGTGGCACCCGGACGTTCCTGGGCCTGCATACCAATGGCTTCCCGAACCTGTTCATCGTGACGGGCCCGCAGGGCGGCGGTGGAAGCTTCAACTTCACCGATGCCATCGAGTCGCACGTCGACTACCTCGCTTGGTTGCTCACCACCATGCGTGACCGCGGAGCAAGCATCGTCGACGTGGCGGAGGACGCCGAGCAGTCGTACACGCAGCACTGCCGGGATGCAGACATTGCTACCGCGCCGCTACGCGACTGCCTGAGCTATTACAACGGGCACGGCGACGCCGAGCCGGGAAGCCTGTCGTACTACGGCGGCAACCAGTGGCACCGCATCCGCAAGCGCGCACAGGAGAACCTCGAGCCGTATCTGTTCGAGGCAAGCCACGCCTAGAACCTCAAGTTTGCCCTCGGCCCTCTCCTCAGGAAGCGAGCCGCCGAGGGCAATGCTCGGGTCAGCGCTGGGTGCCGACCTTCAGGTCCTTGAAGGGCAGGTCCTTGTCGACCATGGGCTCACGCGGCAGGCCGAGCACACGGTCACCGATGATGTTCTTCTGGATCTCGTCGGTGCCGCCGGCGATGTTGGCCGAGAAGCTCGTGAGCATGATGGTGCCCCACAGTTCAGCCTTGTCGCCCTCGGTGTTGGCGACGAGTTCGATGCCGAACACCTCGCCAATGAGCGTGCGCATCATGCGAGAGATGATGGCGCCGTGCAGCTTGCCGAGCGAACCGCCGGGCCCAGGCGTGCGGCCGGCCTTCAACTCGGCGCGGGTGCGCATCGACACGAGGGACTTGGTGGTCTCCTCGCAGTAGAGACGAATGAGGGCCTGGCGCATGTTCGGGTCGTTGGTGAGCCCGCGGCGCTTGGCCTCCTCGATGAGGCGGTCGGCGTTGGGGTGCGTGACACCGCTCGTGGAACCCGTGCCGATGGCGACGCGCTCGTACATGAGCATCGCAGTGGCCTGGTTCCAGCCGTTGTTCAGCTCGCCCACGAGCCAATCGGCCGGGATGCGAACGTCGGTGAAGAAGATCTCGTTGAAGTGCTTTCCGCCGTCGATCTGGTGGATCGGGCGCATGTCGACGCCGGGAAGGTTCATGTCCATGATGAACATGGAGATACCGGCGTGCTTGGGCGCCTCGGGGTTTGTGCGGGCGATGATGATGCCGTACTGCGAGTGGTGGGCGAGGGTGGTCCACACCTTCTGGCCGTTGATGATCCACTCGTCGCCGTCACGCTCGGCCTTGGTCTGCAGGCTCGCCACGTCGGAACCAGCGCCCGGCTCGGAGAACATCTGGCACCACACCGTGCGTCCGGCGATGTTGTCGGGGAGGAAGCGCTTCTTCTGTTCCTCGGTGCCGAACTGGTTGAGCACCGGCAGGCACATGCCGTGGCTGATGGTGAGTTCGCCCGTCATGTCGGGGAAGTTTGCGTATTCCTCGCGCCAGATGCGGTCGTGCGACTTAGTGAGCCCGGCACCGCCGAACGCCTTGTCGTAGGTGAGGCCAGCAAGACCGGCAGCAGCAAGTTCCTGCTGGAACTTCTGGGCGGCGGCCATCATCGAGGCGCCACGGTCGTTGGCGCGCTCTGCACGGGACAAGCCCGTGGCGTGCTGCTTCAGGAAGTCACGGCACTTCTGGCGGAAGGCCTCGGCCTCGGCAGCAGAGAGGGTGTCGGTATCGCTCATCGTGGTCCCCTTCGACGTAGTTATCTGCAATGTAATCGGGCAGGCGGACGAACGGACGAGTCGAGTCGGGGCTTTCCCCCGAGCCGGACTCGGAGGTGCGGGAACGACCCATGGCGGGCGGGTTCTCTGTCCGTTACGTTGGCGGATAAGGCCAGCGTGGGGGAGGTTGCGGTCGACATGGACACCGGTCAGCCAGACGCCGATCTGGGCGCCTTCAACCCGTTCCACCCGGCCACGCTGCAGTGCCCGTTCCCGCACTACGCCCGGATGCGGTCCGAGGCGCCGGTGCTGCACCTACCGACCCTTGGGATGTACCTCGTCACCCGGCACGACCTTGTCCTTCAGGTGCTCCGGGACATATCCACCTACTCGTCGAAGTTCGTCGTAACGACGACCCCGGGGAACCCCGAAGCCCGAAGGCGGCTCACGGAGGTGTTCGAGCAGGGGTATCCCCGGGTGCCCACCATGCTCACGGTGGACCAGCCAGAGCACACCCGCTACCGAAGCCTGGTTGCCCGAGCGTTCCACTCTCGCGCGATTGCCGAACTGGAGCCCGCGATTCGATCGATCGCCGGACGACTCATCGACTCCTGGATCGGGCGGGGGAGCATCGAGTTCGTGGAGGACTTTGCCGTGCCGCTGCCGGTGGAGGTCATCGCCCGTGCGCTCAACGTCCCCGACAGCAGGCTTGCGGACTTCAAACGGTGGTCGGATGATTCGGTGGCGGGAATCGGGACCAACGTGTCGATTGACGAGCGCGTGCGAGCAGAGCTGGGCGTCAACGAGTTCCAGCGCTACTTCGCTGAACAGATCGAGATGCGCAGGGCTGAGCCGCGGGACGACCTGCTCACCAACCTGCTGAACGCGCGCGTCGATGACGCCGACGGCGACGCCGACCTGGAGGTGTCTGATCGTCGGCCGCTCGACATGGCAGAGATGCTCAGCATCGTGCAGCAACTGCTCGTGGCAGGGAACGAGACCACTACGAAAATGCTCACGGAGATGATGCGGTTGCTCGGTGAGCATCCCGAGCAGTGGCGACTGCTCAAGGACAATCCAAGCCGCGTCGAACGGGTTGTGGAAGAGACGCTCCGCCTGTCCACACCCACGCAGGGCATGTTCCGCGTGGTGACTGCCGATACCGAACTCGGTGGTGTCCCGCTGCCGAAGGGTGCCCGGATCGTCGTGGTGTTCTCGTCCGCCAACCGGGACGAGCGCCTCTATCCCGAGCCGGACGCGTTCGACCCCGACCGGGAGCATTTGCGCGATCACCTCGCCTTCGGCAAGGGAATCCACTTCTGTATCGGTGCGAACCTCTCACGTCTGGAGGGCAGGGTTGCGCTCGAGGAGTTGTTGAAGCGCATCGACAGCTTCACGCTCGCCAGTTCGAACTCGTTCGAGTACTTCCCCAGCTTCATCCTGCGCGGGCTCACGCGACTCGACCTTGACTTCGTGCCGGAACGGCTCCCCGCATGAACGTGCGCGATCAACTCGTTGCGATGGCTGAACGCACGCTGGTGCACGTGCGAGCAGGCACCACCGACCGGACCGAGTCAGTGATGACCGTGCCGGCCGTGAACTACTACGACCCGGTGCGCTGGCAGCAGGAAGTGGAGCGCGTGTTTCGTCGGCTTCCCCTGCTGCTTGCTACCACCGCCGAACTGCACGAACCGCATGCGTACAAGGCCATCGAGGTGTGTGGCGTGCCGGTGCTGCTGTCGCGCGACGGTGGAGGTGTGCTGCGAGCCTTCGTCAACATGTGCAGTCACCGCGGGGCCATGCTGGTTGACGAAGGAGTGGGCAGCGCTCGCCGATTCTCCTGCCCGTATCACGCCTGGACGTACGACCAGCAGGGCGAGCTCGTTGGCATCTACAAGCGGGACGACTTCGGAGACGTTGACACGTCGTGTCTGGGGCTCACCGCACTGCCCGTTGAGGAACGGGCTGGTTTGGTGTGGGTGACCCTCACCCCCAATCCGGCGCTCAAGGCGGATGCGTTTTTCGCGGGCTACGACGAACTCCTCGGCGCATGCGGGTTCGCGGGGATGAATCACCTCGCGTCGCGACAACTGGCGGGACCGAACTGGAAGGTGGCCTTCGACGGGTACGTGGACTTCTACCACCTGCCGATCCTGCACAAGGACACGTTCGGGCCGGCGTTCCCCTCCGAGGCCGTGTTCCACCGGGTCGGCGCGCACCAGCGCGTCACGGTGCCACGCGGCCCGTGGGAATCGCTGGAGAGTCTGCCGCAGGACGAGTGGCCCGACTCGCTGCTCACGAGCGGCGTGTGGAGCGTCTTCCCGCACGCGTCGATCGCTGGCTTCGCCCTTGGCGAGTACATGATCTACCAGGTGGCGCGCATCTTCCCCGGGGCGAACGCGGATGAGTCGGTCACCCACCTCGACTTCATCACCACTGCGCCGCTCACCGACGAATATGTCGCCCGGGCGAACAAGCAGATCAACTTCCTCGAACGCGTGGTGCGTGATGAGGACTATGCGACCGGCCTCCGGATCCAGCGCACGCTGAAGACCGGCACAAGGCTCGACGTGGTGTTCGGGCGTAACGAGGCTGGGGCGCAGTATGTGCACGGCTGGTTGGAGGAGATTCTGCAGACACCCGACGACGGGTTGACGGCACTCTTCCAGCGAGGCGTTGCTGCCGGCCGCCTGGTGACGGACCGGCAGTGACGCGTCAGTAGTCGA
>CANIBN010000020.1 GCA_947465505.1 Acidimicrobiales bacterium
CGCAGCACCTTCATCGGCAACAATCGCCCCCACCGTTCCGACGAAACCGGACGAATCGCTGTGCGGCCGCACCGCGCCGGCCCCCACAAGGTTCCCGCCACCGGGTACGTGCTGGTCGAGGACGCCGCGCACGGAGTCGGCCGCGTGCCGGGGCGAGGGGTTCAGCAATGTCGTCCGTCGTGCAAGCGCACCGGGTGACGCCCACGACAGCACCGCACGGTCGCCACGGCCGAGGGCGCTCCGTACCGCTTCCGCTGCTGCTGCCGCCGTGACCCCCTCCAACGTCTCGTAGGTCACCACCCGTAGACCGTCGAGACGCAGCATGCGCAGCGTCGACCCATCGAGTTCGGCCCCAATGACCAAGCGCCGACGTCGGCTCACGCCCGTGCCGTTTCGTGCCGAAGGGGACCCATGTCGGAAGGTGTCGGCATTTTGTGCCCGGTTCGGACGAAAAAACATTTACGGAAAAAGTGTGGAAGTTCGCGCGCAGACCTGACGCCACCGGCCGACTCCACGTTCTGAGATTCATCCCGAGTCTCAGTTCCAGAGTTCAGGACCACCCAGGAGGGCCTAAGGAATGAAGGTTATGAAAGCAAAGCTGAAGCAGGTGACGGGCCGCGACAACGGCTTCACCCTGACCGAACTCGCCGTGGCGATGCTCATTGTCGGCATCCTCGCAGCGATCGCGATCCCGAGCTTCCTCGGTTCGCGTAACAATGCCTACGACCGTGAGGCTCAGGCCTCCGTCGACGCCGTGCTCGCCGCAGCCGAGCAGCACTACGCCAACTTCGGCGACTTCTCCGATTCCGCCGGGACGACCTGTGGCGCAAGCACGCAGATCACCAAGGACATCCAGAAGCTTGACGCCAACGTGAAGGTCATCAACTCGACCGTGGCGTCCCAGAACCCGCGCAGCGTCAGCGTCAACTCAGCCGTTACGTTCAACTCGAACGATGAGCTCCTCGGCTGCCAGGCGTTCTACGCGGTTGCACTGTCCCGCTCGGGCAACTGCTACGTCGGCCGCCTGACCGTCGAGGGTGCCTACCTGAGCGTCGGCTCGGCTGATGCGATCATCGTGAAGAACAGTGGATCGACGACGAACAACTCGAACACCGCGTTCTCCGCTGAGGAGCTCAACGGCCGTGCCTACGGTGTCATCAAGGTCGACGGCGCACAGTCGAACGACCCGGCGACTGCCAACGGCGCGCTTGACGACGTCAAGACCCTCTGCACCGCAGCAACAATGTCTGACACCGTCGACCAAGAAGGCGTGACGCCCACCGAGTTCTACGACTCGTGGCGTACCACGGTGCAGTCGTCGAACGGCTCGAACCTCTAGTTCGAACGTCAGCACTTACGTCCTCCGCCAAACGGGGTGGGGTGCCGGTCTCCGGCACCCCACCCCGATGCGCCGGACGGACTTCCCTTCAGCGTTTACCCCGTTTCACCCCTTTCCCATCGACACCCCTAGGGCGACCGTCATGACGATGCGAGCGACAACCAAACGAACACTCGCTCTGGCTCTCGGGGCACTGTTCCCCCTGTTCATGCCGGCACCGGTACACGCAGCCGAGCGCACCACCGATGGCAATGCCGTGGTGGAGGGTTCGGGTCGCACGGCATTTCAGCGCGGGGAGGTCGTCACCGTGAGCGCCGGCGGCTGTGCCAAGTGGTCGAACGCCACCGTGGCTCTCCTGTCCCAGGACAGCCGCGTGAGCACCTTCGTCGGTACCGGAGCCGCAAACGAACGCGGCAAGGTGACCGTGTCATTCGGCATCCCGTATACGGCCCCGGCCGGCTACACCTACGTAGCGGTCGACTGTGCCGACAAGTTCGGGCGGCCGCACCGCAGCACCCTGCAACTGACCGTCCTCGATGCCTACGTGGTGCCCACCGGTTACACACCGGACCCGGGTGCCGTGAGCGTCGGCTACCCCAGCGCACCGGCCGTCATTGGCGGCAACGGTTACCCGAGCGCAGCGGCGCTCACCCCCGTGCAGCGCCTCTCGGGTGCCACCGAGGCCCTCGCCCCCTTGTCGCCGCAGATGGCGCCCAGCGCCTACGCACCGCCCACCTCCCCGCTGTCGCAGACCCAACTCGTGCTGCTGCGCAACGGGATCACCAGCCCGCCGATCAGTTATGCCGCGGGCGAGCGCGTGGACTTCGTGTTCACGGGCTGCCTGCCGAACTCGGCCACCCGGCTCGAGCTTCGCTCCGATCTCGGCCGTGGCGCTCCGCTCGCCATCTATCCGGCACCCTCCGTTGGCGCCGACGGGTACGTGCGTGCAGCCATCCTTCTGCCCGTTCCCCTCGTTGCCGGCACCCCGTACATCGCCCTGCAGTGCGTGTCGGCGTCGGGTTTCCCCGTGACGGCGAGCGCACGTATTGCCGTCGGTGGCGCCTCGCTGCCCACCGGCTACACCGTGGTGCCCTGGGAGCAGTACCCCACGCTCGGCTACTTCGTGTACCCGCCCGGTGCATACGTGCTTCCCCCCACTGATCACATGGCTCACACGGGCCTCGAGGCCTCCACCTACCTTGCCCTCACCGTCGGGCTGGGAATGGTGGGCGCAGCACTGCTGTTCCGCAGTGCGCGTCGCCGGGCCAAGCTTCGCTACTGATCTGCTCGTGCGCCGGGTACGGCGTGCCGCACTGTTGAGGCCGCACTGTTGAGTGAGGCAGCGGAGCAGGCCTGAAGCACTCAGCCAGGCAGCGCTGAGCCGAGCAGGATTGCAGTGCTCAGTCGAGCAGCGCTTCGAGTGCTGCGAGGCGACCCGCCAGCAGGCGATCTGCCGCTACCTCGTCGGGCGGCATGGGATAGTCGAACGACTGAACCACCGCTCCGAAGGCGGGCATGCCGACGAACACCGCCACGTCGAACTCGTAGACACGCTCGAGTGCCGATTCGGGCAACTGCCACGCCACGATTGCGCCGATCCACGTACGGTCGGCGAGATCGATGAGAGCGTCGATCTCTGCAGGTTCGGAGATCACGAGCAGCACCGGTCGCTCACCAGGCACGGGCAGACGCCGCTGTGTGGCGAGCCCGAGGGCCTGCGCTACGCCTTGAGCCACCTCTCCGGTGTCGAGGACAACGGGAGCGCTCACAGGGCTGACGGCGGGCGGGAGAAAGTCGGTCACACTCTCAAGTGTCGGCACACTTCCGGCCAACTTCTCGCCGAAACCGGAACAACGGCCAGAAGGCCCGGCGCTAGCCGATACCGGGTGCGGCCGGCGCCGTGAAGGCCGACTCGAGCCGCATCCACACTCCCCGAACCGCCTCGACGGCGTAGGGCGGTTGCTGGACGGCAAGGCGGCTGTCGAACTCGAGCGTGCGGGTGAAGCCCTCGGTGATGAGACCATCAGTATCCGAGGTGGCGAAGGCCCCGAGTTGCCGGGCGACGAGGGCACCGAACACGGTCAGCGTCGCAGTGCACGGCGGAACCGTGCACCCCTCATAGCCGGTAGCCGAGATCTTCCCCTTGGACGAGCTGGCAGTGGCGACGAGCAGTGCCTGGATCACTCTCGGCACACCGGCGAACGCCACGGTGATGTTGCCCCCCGTGGAGACCACCCCGAGGAAGTCGTCGGTAGTGCTCGCAAGCAGCAGATCGCTCTCGACCGAAACGTCACCCGAGGCTGCGATGGTCAACCGGCCGCGGAGGGGCATACCGTCGGCCATCGTTACGGTGACGTCCCCATCCACCCACAGCAGGCCGTGGGCGGGGAGGTCCTCGGGCGATCCCCCATTCACCTTGATACGGGTTCCACGCACTTCCACGGTCACTGCCGCCCCACCAGAGGTCTGGGTGACGGTACGACCAGCAATCTGGGCGAGATCCGTTGCAGACGGGCCGGGAAGCGTGAGCACGTCCGCTCCGTCCACCACCGAACTCGTGACGGTGGGGGTCGTGACGGCGGTGCAGGATGCTGGCGTCGTGACAGCCGTGGAGCCTGCGACAGCAAGGCGGTACCGACTGCCGCCCGAGCCGACGTCGGCAACCGTTCGCCCGAGCGTCGACGTACCGCACGCAGGCACGCCGTCGTTGTTCACCTGTACCGGGCCGGCGAGCACCTCGTCGTTGACGAACGCTGCCGTATCCGCAATCGTGCCGACCCACAGCACACCGGGCGCAACGTCACGCGCCCGGAGCGTGATCTGCTGACGGGCTCTGGTGCACGCACTGGTGGTGACCGTCGCTGCCTGGCACCGACGGGCCGTCACCTGGAGGATCGCCGACCGCGCTGCGGCGAGCGACGGGTACGGGTTGAGACGAACCGTGAAACACGCCTCACGCGCGTCGCTGGTGCAGTTGACCACCTGACCGTCGATCCCAAAACGCACCCACGGACCCGTGTCCGCATCGGTGCCGGTCCCATAACCCGGGTGTGAGGTCACCGCATCGAGGCTGCTGCTGGAAGACGCAGCCAACCGGCCGAACACCTCCTCGCCCGCAGAGGCGGCGAGTCGGTCGATGTCTGTCTGGCGCTCGGCACGAGAGTCTGCGCGCAGTGTGCGTTCCACCGCGAGCGTGGCCACCAGTCCGATCCCTGCAAGGATCACGCCGAGCACGAGGACGATGGCGATGATGGAGCCCTGATCCGTCCCGCGTTGGTTGTGCAGCAGCACGGGAGAGGTTCGACGACGGCGAGTGCTCACTGGCCCTGCCAACGGCGTTCCTGGACGAACCTTCCGCCACCCACAACGAGTTCGACCTCGAGCGGGTCGAGCGTCTTGCTGTTCCCCGTGGCCACCGTGACCGAGAGGCGCACCAGGCGCACGTTGGCCCGCTGCGCAGCGCTGAGAGACGCCGGACTCCCGGTGGAGGGCGTGAGCAAGGCTCCGCTCGCATCGAAGTAGGTGAATGCGGCAACGGTTGTACCGGCAGTGACAGCGTCGGGATCTCCGGCGACGACGTTGTCGAGGAGGCGTTCCGTCGACGTCGCGCCGTTCGTCCAACTGGGATCGACATAGTCGGACTGGACCACGGCGGTCCGTGTGATCACGAGCTGCGCATCACTGTTCAGCTCGACGCAGAGCCGATCATGTGCAGCGAGCACCGGTGTGCTGGTGACGGTGGTGGCACCGACGTATGCCCGTGACACGGTGCACAGCCCAGTGGCCGTACCCGACACCACGACAGTGTCGTTATCTGCGAGCCGTCGACAGTTCGCGAGGTTCGTGGCGCCGGTGGGATCCGTGCGGTTGCTGCACGATCCGGTCGGCGCTGCGGCACTTGCGACGGCACCGAGCCATTCCATCAGTGTCCTCGTGCGCGCCGCAGTTTCCGATCGTCGGGTAAGGCTGACGCTCGACGAGTACGAACTGGAGATGAGCGCAGCGAGCGACCCGACGAGCCCAGCGGTGATGAGTCCCGCTATGGCGATTTCGAGGAGCACGGATCCCCGGTCGCGACTGCTGGTCGCAGGTCTCGCTGTTCTGCTCATTGCGGCAGCACCGACTTTGCAACAGTAACCGTCGAGGACCCAACGGTGACGACCGTCGGCGCCGACGACGACGCCATGGCGAGCGAGTAATCGTCGGCTGGGAGATACGGGAACCAGACACATCCAGTACCACCGCTGCTCAGCATTGCCGCCGTACGTCGGATCCTGAGCGACGAGTCGTGCAGCGCAATGAGGTCGACGGCATCGCCCTCGGCCAAGCCGGTGACAACGATTCCACCGAAGTTCGACTCGTACGCTGCCGAGTCGGCGGGCAGCGCCGAGGCTGCCACAGCGGTATAGGTGTTCGCAGTCGTGCCCTTGTCCAGCCACGACACCGTGACAGTTCGCTCCAGCGCGGCGGGTTGGACAGCGGCTACCGCCGCACAGGTGCTCGCTGCGGATGCGGCATCGTCGTGTCGCAGCCAACGATGCGTGACAGCGAGCGTGTAGTTGGTCCCACGGAACACCGCCGCACCTGCGACATCGCCCACCACGGAACTGCCGGACAGACCCAAGAGCGTTGCGCACCGGGAGTACACGGGCGCAAGTACGGCTGCGGACTCAGCGCCGGTTTGGAGGCCACAGGCTCCGGCCTGCGAACGCTCGAGCCAGCGCGTGGCCAGGGTGCGTGCATCGATGACGTTTCGGCCGCGTGTTGCCTGGGCACTCAGTGCCGTGGCGACTGCCAACACCCCGAGAGCAACCAGTGCGGCGAGAATGACCGCCACGATTGCCTCGATCATCGCAAAGCCGTCATCGCCCCCGCGGTGGACTCGACAGCGGCGTCGACTCTGCACCTGAGCACCTGAAGCAGGTTGTGGACGATCCGGTTCAGTCCGGGGTTCGAGTGCCGACACCTCCTACTGTGTTGGCAGATTGGCAGCGATTCGGTTACGGATCCGGAGGGAAAGGACTTGCGATGCTCTCGCGTACGCCGTCTACCTGGCCTCGCCTCCGCGCCGCCACTGCCCTCGCCTACCACCTTCCTGGCGTCGGTCTGACGCTCCACCTTGACGCGACCGCCATCGTGGTCGGCGGAATCTGTGACGGCGCAAACGCCCTGCACCCAGCGGACCTGCGCGAACTCGTCGCACACGCGCTCACCGCCGAGTCGACGCTCCCGCTTACCGATGGTCTCGGGGCCGCCCCGCTGAGCGGAGTCTCGATCAACTGGACGGACACCAGCACCCTGCTGCCCGCAGTCGACAGCATCATCCTTCGCTCGCCAAGACCTGACGGCGAGGGTGAGCACTGGGTGTTCACGACCGACGTGTGGTGGGAACGCTCCCTTCCGATGGTGCTCGAGCAAGAGGCATCGGGAGCCGAGGACCAGCAGTTCGTCGACTCCCTCTTGGAGGCGCTGCGATCCCTCGACGTGTGGAGCGTGTACGACGACGCGCTCGCCCTGACCGTCGTATCGGTGACGTTGCCGACTGCCCAACGCGAACGTCTACAACCGGTTGTTCTCGAACTCGCCCGGCGTCTGCTCGCTCACTCCATCGATTCCGGCGACGTGCTCGGCTCGAACACCCCCTGAATACGGACCTTTGCCCCGAGCGAACGGGGACCTTCGTCACTGTTCGGTCAGGACTTCTGTCCATATATAATTATGTTTGGAGTTGACGAGGTGCCGCGATACCCATAACGTAATATGTTATGAGTTCCCCGCTGTCGTCTGCCTTCCTCGCAGAAGTCCTCGCCCCCCTCGAAGCGCGCTACCGCGCTGGGGCCGATGACGCCGCTCTACGTGAAGAACTACTACGCAGCGTGCTGCCTTGGGTGTGCCGGCAGGTCTCGCACAACGTTCGCCGCATTCCGGCAAATGCCGACCCGAACAACGTGTCGAGCCTGATGCACGAGGCCGCGTACCTCGCCGTGCAGCGCCTGGACTGGGCGCAGTGGTGCACCTGGCCGCGGTACCTCGCCACTCTCGTTCGTCGGGCCGGTCAGGAAGCCGCCCGGCAGGACGACTACCTGTCGAGGCACCAGCGCGTGCTGCGCAAGCGTTTCCGGGCGGCACTCGCCTCGGAGGAGGACCGTCTCGGACGCGCGGTCAACTATGCGGAACGTCAGGACGTCGCCTTGCGCATCGCCAACCAGAAGTCCGATCTCGCCGATTTCCTACTGGTTGGGTGGCACCCCTACGAGACGGCCGAGATGCACGAGCAGCCGCTCGACGAGCTCTCCGTCGAAAAGACCGTGGAGCGTGACACCGACCGTCAGGCCGTGCGCGCCTGGTTGACCGGAGAACTGCCCGAGGACGTGCGCGTACAGGTACTGATCTGGCTGGAGAGCCCTCGGTCTCAAGTGTTGCCGAGACGGCTCGAGCACCAGTTGCGCCCGTACGTGGGCAGGTTGCTCGCCAGCGTCGAAGACCGCTCGCTCGCCTCAGACGAGCGCATCCGACCGGTGCTGACGGCCTGACGGCCTTGCTGGGGAGGGACAGCCGTGGACCGCTCAACGATGTGCGCAAAGTGTCACTGCGTCTTGGCACGTGACCACGAGGAACTGATGTGCTCGCCGTGTGCTGCCAAGACTGGGCGCGACCGCTGGCAGGTTTCGTCATCGCCTGCCCCACGCGTCACCGCGGATGATCTCGACCGCGAGGGAGCAGTTGCTCTCGCTGAGCGCCTCGAAATCGACCCCAACACCATGGTGACCTTCATGTTCGAGTCCGGATTTCTCCCCGGTCGGATGCGCCGTTACGGCCCACATCTGGCTCGACTCCTCACACTGGGCCACCTCTCGACCTCCGCCGCGGCACGTGAGCTCCGTGTGAGCCGTTGGACCGTAGCGGCATGGAGAGAACGACTCGCTGGCACCCATGCTGCATCGCCTTTGGAGGCACCCCGATGAGCCTGTTCAAGATCCTCGGCAACAAGGCCCCCGAGACACCGGTCGATCGCGAGCCGCCGGTCACCGCACCCGACATCACCGCGGCCGACATCACCCGGCAGATGGAACGTGTCGAGCCGGCCGCCATGCCCGATGCACTCAGGCCCGAAGCAACCGGGCTGCTGGATCAGGTCGCCTCTCAGCTACCCCAACCAACGACAGCGCGCACGATTGAGGCCGACCTCGATCTTGCCCGCGAAACCCTCAACCAACTGAACAGCCAACTGGCATCGACCATGCGTCAGTTCGAGGACAGCAGTTCCTCGCTGCTCGAACTGCGCTCAGAGCGCGAACTGTCAACCCTTGGTGTTGAGGCATCTCGCACCGAACTCTCTGTGGTCGATGCCCACCTGCACATGCGCAGCGCCGAACTCGATGCGCTCACCGAGCGCATCGCTCTCGCCACCCGTGAGTTCGATCTGGTCACGGCGCAGCGCCACCAGGTCGTCAGCGACATCGCCGTCGAGCAGTCGAATCTGGAGGCAGCACGGCACGAGGTCAGCCTGCAACTCTCCAATCTGGAGCAGGTACGGGCAGCAGCAACCAGGGCAGAGGTCGATGCGTCGATCTTCCGCGTCGAAGCCGCCGAGTCGGTACAACGGGCTGAACAGGCCAAACTGGCACTCGCTGATATTGAGGATGCAATCACCCTCAAAGAAGATCTGCTGCTGAGCATCGATGAGTCCCTGCGCCAGCGGCAGCACGCTCTCGTCGAACTCGACGAGGCCTTGACCAGGGCACGCAACAATCTGGAGTCGTACGAGGCGTCCCTGCGGGCCCGCGTCTCACCGCTCGAGACGCAGGTCGCCCGACTGCGTGAGGAGCACCGCGAGGCCCTTTCGGCGCTCCAGCGTGTGGAGGCCGAACGGACCCACATGATCGGGGCGCTCGAGCATTCAACGGGCAACGATGAAGACCCCTCGATCGCCGCAAGCCGAATCGCGGGTGAGTTCCTCGGGGACTCCATGGCGAAGCTTCAGCAGGAACTCAACCGGTGCGCGCTCGAACTGGACCGACTCACCGTCGAGTCCGTGGAACTGGCAACCAACAACGAGGCAGCGCAACAGCGCTGCACGCTGCTCGCTGCTGAGGCTGGTCGACTCCTCGAGAAGCAGGCCCAACTGGAACACGTCATCGAGGTGACCGAGCGGGAGTCCACGCGCTTGGCCGACAAGAAGGCACTGCTCGAGGCCGAGATGTATCGCCTCGATGCGCAATACCGTGCCGAGCTCTCTGCGCTCGAAGCGTCGAGGGCAGAGTCAGCATCACTGATGGAGAAGGCTGCTCAGGAACAGCGACGCATGGAGGCCCGGCGATCTGCCCTGCACCTCGAGGTGTCGACCGCCGTCGCCGAGGAAGTGTCCAAGATCCGCGAGGCACGAGGACGGAAACGCCGACGCGCCGAGCGCCGCGCACTTCGCAACCGGAAGGACGGCGGGCAATGACCACACCCCAGAGCAACCCTGGCGGCACCGACGACACCCCGCACGGTGGTCTCCGTGCCATTCTCCAACGCACGCTGCTTTCCGACGAGTCGGGCCAGATCCTGCGGCCGCTTTCGGGCGACCGACTCGACCCGGACTACACCGTCGTCGCTGGTGCACCACGCGTTGCGAGTCGACGCAAACAGCGCCGCCGCGCCCATTAGGCAAATTTCTGCCGACACCTCCTTACGTATGAGGAGCCGGGCATCCCAGTCGACGGGTGACGCCGTACGCGCCGTGGGCGTTGCGCTGCTCTGGCTGAGCCTCATCTGCGCGCTCTTCCTCGCACATCAATTGTGGGGAACGAGCTGGTACACCAGTCGGGCGCAGGCCCGACTGCGCAGTGCCTTCGTTGTCGAGAGCGCCGCGGCCGAAACACCGGCAACGTCGCCCGTCACCGACGTTCCGGCGACAAGCACAACACCGGCAACGTCAGCATCGGCAACGTCAGTACCGGCAACGTCAGTACCGGCAACAACTCGCCCTCCATCAGATCCTGCTCGCGTTGCTGCAGCACAGCGATTACTGAATGCCGAGACCGGCGAGGTCATCGCACGAATACGTGCAGAACGTATCCATCTCGACAAATTGGTGATCGAGGGAGTGGGCGTCCAGCAACTCCGAACCGGGCCCGGCCGCTACCCCGGCACAGCGCCCTTCGGCGGTTACGGCAACACGGCGGTGGCCGGTCACCGGACCACGTACGGCGCTCCCTTCTATCGACTCGACGAACTGCAGCCGGGTGACCGGATCACCGTAACGACGCAGTTGGGCGATGCCGTGTACGAGGTCATGGAACCCACCGTCGCGTTCCGGCCTTGGCTCGGACAGTTGCGCTCCACGAGCAAGGGCCACGCGATCGTCGGACCCGACGACAACTTTGTCCTCGGCGAGGTGGGCGACAATCGCCTCACCCTCACCGCCTGCACGCCGCGATTCAGCGCACGTGAACGCATTGTCGTAGCGGCCGCGCTCGTCACGACTCCCTTCGTCGAACTCGAGCCGATCGGCAGTGGCAACACCAAAAATGGCGATGGCAGCATCGACCAATCCGACAGTGCTGCGAGTGTCCCGCCCGTTCTCCCGTCTGCCCAGGCCGGAGCAGCGACTCCTGCGCCAGAATCGCTGGACGACACACCAGCAACGCCGACGACGGCACTCGTCGAGGAATCCGCCCTCTCGAAGCGTGCCCTGCGTGCGTTCGATCAACCGCCGTCGTTGCGGAACGGATTCGACGGATTGTCAGGCGAACTGGCCCCGGTGATCCTGCTGTCGCTCCTCCTGCTCGTCACCATCACCGGGATTTCGGTCGCATCCCGCCACCTCGGCTGGCTGCAGGCCACATGCTTTGGCTGTGTACCACTGCTTGCCGTTGCCTGGGTGCTCTTCGAACACCTCGACAAACTCTTGCCTGCTTACTGAAGCGGCTTATTGCATCGGCCGACTGGCGACGTGTGTCGTTCGGGCGTTCGGGCTTAGGACCGAAAGAGTTGCCCGACTCGAGCGAGGAAATTCACCAGCGCAGCAGGATCGGGCATGTCGCTTGCCGCCACGCCGTGGGTCTGTAGCCCCGTTACCAGGACGTGCACGAAGAACGACGTCACCTCCGCGCTCACCTCCGCAGACAGGACACCGGCGTCTTGCAGACGGACAATGTTGCTCTCTGCAACGCGTCGCTGCTGGGCCACGTACTGTTCTGCTGCCTCGAGCACGCGTGGATATTTCAACGAGGCATGGGCAACTCGGATTCGGTCTCGCCGCGCCGATTCGCTGACCGGTCCGCCAAGGAGTTCGAGAAACGGGGTCGATCCCCCGTTCCGGATTGCCTCAGAAACGAAGGCGTCAAAACGCGCATTCTGAACAGTGGACCAGGCGTGGAGACGGGACATCAGCGCAAAGGCAAGCAGTTCGTCCCGGTCCGAGAAGTTCCAGTACAAGGCACCCGTAGTGAGTCCGGCACGCTTGGCGATTTCCGTGACCTTGACGTTGTCGTACCCGATTTCGTCGATGAGCGCGAGCGCGGCCGTGAGCAGGCGGCTACGGGTATCCGAGGATCTCGCCGATGCATCCGAATGCTCGGCAAGGTCGTGAGAGGACCTATTGCTGGCATCAAGCTCGGCAGTCACGGCCTTGACGATACCAATAATTGTCTACGGCGTTTACTCATTGTTCACCTACGGCTCGCTGGGCGGACGCCGACCGAACCGTCAGCCGTTTTCTGCGGAGCCTCCACCCGGTTGCTCATAGAGGGCAGGATTGGTGAGCAGCGGACCTAATGCATGCGCCAGGACGGCCTCCCACGACTCGTCTTGCGCAGGCTCGATCCCGGCTGTCTGGAGCAAACGCCGACCCATCGTGAGACATTGGGCGAAAAGCACCAGAGACCGTGCATCAAGGTCGTCTCTGACCACACCGAATCGTTGGGCGATGCCCATGGTCTGCACCGCACTCGAGAACATTTCCTGCACGAGATCGCGCCATACCTGTTCCGCAACCGCACTCGATGTTGTGGCCGCAAGCACACGCACGAGGTCCTGCGTCTCGTCCAGGGAGAAGCCCGAGCGGAGGCCCACATACACGGGTCCGCCGAGGATGGAGGCACGTCCCGTGCCGCTGCTGAGGCGTTCGAGTGCCTCGGGAATCTCCTCCTCGTGACGTCGTTTGGCTGCTTGCCGAAGTCGGCCAGCCAACGCGACGGCGAGGAGTTCGTCCATGTTCCGGAAGTGGCTGTAGATGGCGCCGGTGGTCATGCCGGCCGCTTGGGCCACCTCCTGGACCTTGGCTCCCTCGAAGCCGTCCCGGTCGATGACCCCGAGCGCTGCGTCGAGGAGACGCTGCCGTGTTTCCTCACTGCTCCGCGTACGACTGATTGCCCCGCTGTCGTCGGAGGACCGCTGGGGAAGGTCGCTGGCGCTGGACATCCGAAATAGTCTACGACCTCTGCCCTTTCCCGAAACGAGTGAGTTCCACCATGCCCCAGCAGTCCATCGTGACCCTCGACGTCGAGGGCGTCCTTGTCCCCGAGATCTGGATCGCTGTGTCCGAGCGCACCGGCATTGCCGAGCTTCGTCGCACCACGCGAGACGAGCCCGACTACGACAAGCTCATGCGCTTCCGGCTCGATCTTCTCGCCAAGCATGGCTTGAAGATGTCGATGATCGCCGATGTCATCGCCGGCATGGGACCGCTCGAAGGGGCGCGCGAGTTCCTCGACGACCTCCGCAGCCGCACCCAAGTGGTGCTGTTGTCGGACACCTTCGAGCAGTTCGGTCGCCCGCTCATGGAACAACTCGGCTGGCCCACCATCTTTTGCCACCAACTCATCGTGGAGAACGACCAGATCGTCAACTACGAACTGCGCATGGCGGACCAGAAGCGGCACGCAGTCCGCGCCTTCAAGGGGCTCAACTACCGCGTGGTGGCCGCCGGCGATTCGTACAACGACACGGCGATGCTCGCTGAGGCCGACGCCGGATTCCTCTTCCATGCACCGGACAACGTCATCCGTGAGTTCCCGCAGTTCCCCGCACTGAACACCTACGAGGAACTCTCGGCGCACATCCTGCGCTCGCTGTAACGCCGCCGTCCGTCCCTCTCCGGCCGGGCTTTCGGGCTTATTTCTGGTCGAATTTCGACCAGAAATAAGCCCGAAAGCCGGTGGGGTGCAACACTCGGGGCATGACGAGCACTGACTCCGAACAGGAACGGGTGCGGTCCGAGGTCCGCTCCTGGCTCGACGCGAACTGGGACGAGAACCGACCGCTGCTTGAGTGGCGAGACATGCTCGCCGACTCTGGCTGGGGCTGTCCGGCGTGGCCCACCGAGTGGTACGGCCGCGGGCTCAGCCCCTCGCTCGCCGCGGTGGTGGATGCCGAGTTCGACCGCGTCGAGGCCGTCGGTGTCGCTGGCGGCAGCGCGATGTCGCTCGCAGCCCCAACGCTGCTCGAGCACGGCAGTGACGACGTGAAATCCCGTCTCCTCCGTCCCGCACTCACGGGTCAGCACCGCTGGTGCCAGTTGTTCAGCGAGCCCGGCAACGGCTCCGACCTCGCAGGGCTCACCACCCGTGCCGATCTCGACGGCGACGAGTGGGTGATCACCGGTCAGAAACTGTGGACCACGGGGGCCATGAAGGCCGACTGGGCGATCCTCGTTGCACGGACCAACTTCGATGTGCCCAAGCACAAGGGCATCACCTACTTCGTCATCGACATGCATCAACCCGGTGTCGAAGTTCGTCCGCTCATGCAGATGAACCGGTACGCCTCGTTCAACGAGGTGTTCCTCACCGAGGCCCGTGTTCCGGTACGCGACGTCGTCGGCACCGTTGGCGAGGGGTGGCGAGTAGCCCTCGCAACGCTCGCCCACGAGCGCAGCCTTCCCAGCGCGCGTGCCTTCCAGGCGGGAACCAACCGCACCGGCCGATGCCGTGACGAAGCGGTCGCCGAGGCCACCGACTATTTCAAGACCTACGCCTGGTACCCGCAGCGCGCGGGCCGCACGGACCTCACCATTCCCCAAGCACAGGCCGCCGGGCTGTCCGACAACCCAGTGATCCGCGACGCGCTCATGCGTCTGCGCTGTCTCGACCAGACGGCGAAGTGGACTGCCCAGCGCGCACGGGCCGCGCGACTGGCGGGCAAGCCGCCAGGACCCGAAGGCTCCATCGGCAAACTGGTCGGCAGCCAGATCGCCCGCATGGCCGCCGAGGTCCACGCACAGATCGTCGGTGCGTACGGCATGCTCAGCGGGGACGACGCCCCGATGAACGGTTTGATCCATGAGATCCTCGTGTCGGTACCCGGTCAGTCGATCGCGGGTGGCACCGACGAGATCCAGCGCAACATCCTCGGCGAGCGGTCCCTCGGTCTCCCCAAGGAGCCGTCAGTGGATGCCGAGATCCCGTTCCGGCAAGTGCGGACGAACCCCGACCGCCACTGACCTGCCCAAACAGCATCACGGCCACCCGTCTCGCCCGGGTGAAGGTGCGCCACGAACTACGGTTTCGGTATGCAACTGCGGAGCCGGGAACCCTGAGCGGCATCACGCGACGCGCGCAGGCATCAGGTCTGCTGGCCCTCGTCACGGCATGCTCGGCGTTCGCCGCCGCCGGCGCTGTGTACGGCATCGAACGACTGCTCGTGACCGTGGCCCGCGGACCTGCGGCGCTCACCGTGGCACTCCCGGCGGTGGGTCTCCTCGCCAGCACGCTCATCCGTTCCCTGGGGTCGGTGCGGTCCGGCCCGTCGAGTGTCGATGCCTACATGGACGCCTACCACGGCCGCCACTACACCGACCAGCAGTACGCCGCTCGGACCACCGCCGCTGCGGCGACCGTCGGGTGTGGTGCGGCGCTCGACGGAGTCGGACTGGGAGTGCTTATCGGCACCTGGTTCGGCTCGATCGCCAGACGGCGACTCGGCAGCACCGGGCCGAGCCTCCTCGTTGTCGGTGCTGCTGCTGGCTTCGGTGCGGCACTGCACAGCCCTCTTGCCGGCGGACTGCTTGCCGTCGAGATCCCGTTCCGGGAAGGCATGTCGTGGCGCCGCCTGCCGGTTGCGCTGCTCGGATCCACCGCCGGGTACCTAGCACGCAGCAGCATCGATGGGTTCCACCTGCCGTGGTGGACCGTTGTGGGCGTGGTCGGACTCCGTGATGTGTTGCTCGCCCTCGGACTCGCCGTGGGTGCAGGCGTTGCGAGCCGCGCCGTTTCGCTCCTGACGCGTAGCGCAGAGACCGGCCTCGGGCCGGTGTTCGTCCGGGAACGGCACCATGTCCTCACCGCCGCAGTCCTGATCGTCGGCCTTGGGGTGCTCGCCCGCCTCGGCTTCGACGGAGTCCCGGTCCATCTCGGGCCCGGCACCATCTCGCTCACCTGGGCGGCCACTGCATCGTGGGCGGGCCTCTTCGCCCTGCTTGCACTGCGGGCCGCCGCCTCGGGGGCAACCATGCTCGGCCGAGGTGTCGGCGGGCTCGTCGTCCCTCTGCTCGTCCTCGGTTCCATCGCCGGTCAGGCGCTCGGCCGAATCTTTGACGGAAACCTCGCGCTGCTCTCCATCATCGGTGCCGCCACCCTGTTGGGTGCTGGCTACCGAGTGCCCCTCGCTGCGCTTGTCTGGCTCGCAGAATCCACCCACAGTCTTCCCGCCGTTGCCCTGGGTTGCGTCGTGGTCTTGATCACTCAAACCGTCGGGGGTGGTCGCTCGGTATCCACAGCCCAGCGTCTGCACCCCGTCCGCGCACAGCACCCAAGCGAGCCTTCCTGAAGCGTGCCTAACGTACGGAAATGCCCGGCTCGTTCCTGCACCCGTTCGCCAAGCCCACTCGAGAATCGTTTATCTCGATCGTCCGAGGCGAGGGTGCCGTGGTGTGGGACTCGAGCGGTCGCGACTACGTCGACGCGATGGCGAGCCTCTGGTACTGCGCCATCGGCCACGGCCGGCGCGAGATGGCCGACACCATCTCCCAGCAGGTCCTCACTCTCGCCGCCTACTCCACGTTCGACCCGTTCACCAACGAGCCCGCCGACCGGTTGGCCGACAGGCTTGTCTCGGTAGCGCCAATGCCCGATGCGCGCGTGTTCTTCTGCTGCTCGGGCTCCGAGGCAATCGACACCTCCATGAAGCTCGCCCGGCTCGCCCACGCAATGCGCGGGCAACCCGAGCGCCAGCTCATCATCTCGCGTACACGCGGCTATCACGGCACGAACTACGGCGGGACGAGCGCTCAGGGCATCGCCCCGAACAAGGAAGGTTGGGGTGCCCTGCTCCCCGAGGTCGTTCAGGTGCCGAGCGACGACCTCGAGGCAATGGCGTCGCTCATGGCACAGCGCGGCAACGAAATCGCTGCGGTCATCTCCGAGCCGGTGCAGGGCGCTGGTGGCGTGTTCCCGCCAGAGGAGGGCTATCTCCAGGGTCTGCGACGCCTCTGTGATCAGCACGGTGCGTTCTTGATCTTCGACGAGGTCATCTGCGGCTTCGGTCGACTGGGCCAGTGGTTCGGCTCGGACCACTACGGCGTCACGCCCGATCTCACCACGTTCGCGAAGGCCGTCACCTCTGGCTACCAAACACTGGGCGGCGTGTTCGTCGGCAAGAAGGTGCGCGAGGGCATCGAGTCCGACCCGAATTACCTCATGCGCACCGGCTTCACGTACTCCGGGCACCCGACCGCGTGTGCTGCGGCGCTCACCAACCTCGAGATCCTCGAGCGAGAGCAACTCTTCGACCGCGCACTCGTCATGGGCAAGCGTCTGGAGAACGGGCTCCGATCGATTGCGTCAGACGGCTTGGTGGCATCGGTACGTGGCGCAGGCGCGGTGTGGGCCGTTGGCCATCACCCCGACCGCGACGCGTTCGTCGTGCGAGACCGACTGCTCGAACTCGGGGTGATCACTCGCGCTGTCGGCGCCGACACCAACACGTTCTGCCCGCCTCTCGTCACCAGTGACGCACAGATCGACCACATCGTGGACGCGCTCGCCACGGCGTTGCGGTAGCCCGACACAGGAACGCGTGTCTCAGGGCTGCAATTCGGGCCGTGCGAACACCGCAACAAAATCTCGGGTATCGCGATCGAGCCACCGGTTGTCGGGGCCGCGCATCCCAGTGAGCAGTCGCTTGCCAAAGATCTTCCCCTCGGGCGTGAGTGTGTAGGTGTTCAACTGCACCCACTCCCGGTTGATCTCCAGTTGCATCGCGCGCTCGGCTCCGATGCGGACGAACACCTTCGCGAGGCTCACCACGCTCAGGCCGTTACCGCCTACCCACACGATTGCGCCGTCCGGGAGAATGCCAACGCCCGAACGCCAGACATAGGAGTTGTTGCTCGGACCCGTGAAACCCCACTGATTATTCGGGTCGGTCTCGAGCAGAGGGTTCATCTCGCCGTCGTCGACGATGAGGTCGAGGTTCTGGCGAACCGAGTCGTACTCACCGTTGATCGGCACCTCGACACCCCAGTTGCCGAGAAGGGGTTTGCCATCGAGACCGAAGGCAAACGTTGCGGCACCGACGCGCATCGGGCGGATCTCCTTGCCGCCCAGCAACATGCCGCCGTGCGACTCGTTGAGCCGAAAGCCGCCAGCGAAGGCAGCGAGCAGGCTCTTGCGATCGGGAACCGGCACGTACGGCGGACGGTCCCACGGCCTACTCGGGCTGTTGTCACCCGGAAAGAGACGGAAACGTACGGCCGCAGGGTCGAACCACACCACGCCAATCGAGATTGCACTGTGCTCGATGTCGGGGCGCACCGTGGTGGCATACGCACCGGGCAGTCCGTCGACGAGGGGACCAAAACCCGTCCACTGGCCTTCACCCTTGAAAGGCTCGGGCGACGGACTGGTGAGTGGTGTTGGCGGGGGAAGGCGGCGCAGCACGGCAGCAGTGGTTGACGGAGCGGTCGGTGTCGGCGATCCCGGCCCCGTCACGCCTGGCCCCGTCGAGGCGCTGTCGGGGACGACCGTGGCAGCGGTGGAGGAACTGGTGGAAGGCACATCTACTGCGCCGGCGATATTCGGCCCCACGGCGTCGAGGTCTGGTTCGCCGCCCACCTTGGCCTGGTGCTGGCTGAACCAATGCCGCTCTGCCCAGTCGACAAACGATCCCATGTGGTGATCGCGAACCCACTGCACGGTGCGGGCAGCAAAACTGTCGTGACCCGGCCCGGTGAGGTCTCGCACGTACGACACCGACACGGGGATGAGGAACACCACAAGGAGGACCGCCAGGAACTGCAGCGTCATGCGCCACGGCGATCGCCGATGGTTCTTCAGCGCGCCGTCACTGGCTGCCACGGCATTCGGTTGCTCACCCGTTGCTTCGCTCACGACAGGCACGGACCCTTTCGCTCAGCGCCGCGGCGCCAGTGCACGGAATGTCAACAACTGTTGCGGCTCACCATTCACGCTCACGTGAATGTCGTACGGCCCGTGCATCGGGAGGTTGATTCCCTTCAGCGGGACCACCAACGGCAGCAGCATCGGCTCACCGGGCCCCAGTTTGCTCGTGTCTCCGGAGTGGAACTGTCCCGACGCCTCACCAACCCGAGTAGCGGAATCAGCATGAACGATCTTCACGTTGATCTGATGGGTCTGGCCGAACTCGATGGCCTCCAGTTCGACCATGACAGTGAGCGCCACATTCAGCGTGCCCGGCAGTTCCGTCGTGACACGATTGATTCCCCCGGCCAGCAGGTAGACGAGTCCCTCACGGATGTAGGCGACATCGGAGAGGATTGCTGCTTGGACCTTGGCCACAGCGGAGATTCTCTCAGCCCCGTGTCGGCCAGATGTGTATGGGCAGTCGATCAATCCACATCGGCGGTGGGAGAAGCCTCCGGTGGGAGCGTGAACCCGACGATCGCACCACCCCCGGGATGGTTTTCGGCGAACGGGACACCGCCATGCGAGCGGCTCACCTGATCGACGATTGCCAGACCAAGACCAGAACCCGGCTGAGTGCGTGCGGCCGTGGCTCGGTAGAAGCGCTGGAACACGTGAGGAAGGTCCTCCTCGGCGATACCCGGACCGTGATCGCGCACCGCGATACGTCCACCGTGCAACGAGATCTCGATCGGACTACCCGTCGGGCTGAACTTGCCCGCATTGTTCAGCAGATTGCTGATGGCCCGGTCGAGGCCGCGAACGGAACCCTCACACACGAACGGTTCGACATCTACTCGCACCTCGCGGGCAAAGCGTCGCGCCGTGCGATCCGCTGCAGCGCGGATGAGGTCGTCTACCTGCACCGGTCCCGTGCCCTCGTCATCGTCGAGGTCTCCGCTGGCGAGCAGCACGAGTTCCTCAACCATCGTGCTCACCTGGCTCACCTCGCTGTGGAGATCGTCCAGCACTTGGGAACGGTCGTTGCCGTCGAGATGCGGGTAACGCCGGAGGACATCCACGTTCGTCCGGATCGACGTCACGGGTGTGCGCAGTTCGTGACCTGCATCCTGTACGAGCATCCGTTGGCGCGCGCGCGACTCACGCAGGGCAGCAAGCATGGACGAGAACGCCTGCGCCAATCGAGCCGTCTCGTCGGTCCCCTCGGTATCGACCGACGTGTCCAGTTCTCCGGTCGTCGCCACGTGCTCGGCAGCCGAGGTGAGCCGCACCACCGGACGCGTGAGCCATCCCGCAATCAACCAGCCAAGGATCGCGGCAAGCAGCGCAACCAATCCAGAGATTGCGGCGTAGCGCCGGCGCAGAGAGCCGAGTGTGTTCTCCGTAGGTCGCAGCGAGCGGGCAACCTGAACCGCACCGCCACCTTGCAGAGACGCCGTTTGGATCCGGTACCGCTCGCCCGCCACCTCGACGGTGTGTGCGTAGAGTCGAGCGCCCTCTTGGGCGAGGTAGTGCTCGCGCAGGTCTACAGGGAAGCGCACGTCCCCCACGGTCTGGGCGATCACACCCTTCCTGTCGAGCAACTGCGCCGGGCCAGCAGACTCGGGGAGACGCGCATCCCCACGGTTGAGCAAGAGGCGCAACGAATTGGCGCGTTCCTCCAGAGACGTGTCGACCTCCTGGCGGAGCCTGCTATCGGTCGTGAGGTACGAACTCACGGAGATGAGCGCGACGATGAGCAGCAACAGCGAACCCATCGAGAGCGCCAGTTTCCAGCGCAGACTCATGCAGGTCTCACGGTGTACCCGACGCCACGGACGGTGTGGACAATACGAGCCTCGCCACCCTCCTCGGTCTTGCGGCGTAGGTATCCGACATACACCTGCAGCGCCTTGGAGTCGGGGCCGAAGTCGTAGCCCCAGATGCGGTCGTAGATGGTGGGGTGATCGAGCACAACCCCGGCGTTACGCGCAAGCAGTGCGAGTAGGTCGAACTCGGTCTTGGTGAGTTCCACCTCACGATCCGCACGCCACGCCCGGCGCGCTGCCTCATCAATACGCAGGTCTCCCACCACGACTCCGCCCATGGTGGTGTCCGGCGACGAACGCCGGAGCAACGCCCGCAGTCGAGCGAGCAATTCGTCGAGCGCGAATGGCTTGGGAAGGTAATCGTCGGCACCGGCATCGAGGCCTGCCACGCGATCGCCCACCTCGGCGCGTGCGGTGAGCATGAGCACCGGTGTGCGGTCTCCCTTCTGGCGCAACTGCCGACACACCGATAGACCATCCAGGAACGGCAGCATCACGTCGAGGATGACCGCATCCGGTCGGTCGCGACCGACGGCCTCGAGACCCGAAACGCCATCGGCAACCGTCGAGACCTGATAGCCCTCGAGTCGAAGCGCTCGTTCCAGCGATTCGCGGACCGATCTGTCGTCCTCCACGACCAGCACATTCGGTCCACTCATGGGGATTGTTCTAGTCCGGTCAACCGGGCGATTTCGGGACTCACACCAAATCACTACCCGGTTCTTGTCCGTCTCTTACCTAGGTGGGGTTTGCTGGCGTCAGGACAAGTTCCCCAAGCGCTGCGGGACTGACGGCTCGAACAGCGCATCTGGGTGCCTCGCCGGTCCTGACAGGCCCTCCCCTGTTAGGACCGGCCAAGGCCCGATCAGGCGAGCGC
>CANIBN010000021.1 GCA_947465505.1 Acidimicrobiales bacterium
CTCCTCCGTGCCGGTCGGACCCACAGCAACGGCGGCGGCGGCATGGTCCTGCGTGGAGAAGCTGTTGCAACTGGCCCAGCGCACCTCGGCGCCAAGTTCCACCAGTGTCTCGATGAGAACGGCGGTCTGGATCGTCATGTGGAGCGAACCAGAGATACGCGCACCCTTGAGCGGCTTCGACGGCCCGAACTCCTTGCGAAGCGCCCGAAGACCGGGCATCTCATGCTCGGCAAGGTGGATCTCCTTGCGACCAAACGGGGCGAGTGAGAGGTCTGCTACTCGGAAGTCGCGACGATCAGCCATCGAAGACGTGGGCATTCAGGCTCCAGGGGTGCGTGGGATGCCGAGGCTACCGCCGCCCGGTCTGGTGGCCCGGTATCTCGAACCCAATCCTGCGAACGTAGTGTCACGGTGTGCCCGAATCCCTGCGTCGCCGAAACCGACTGACCGATACGCAGACGCGCATCGTTGTCGGTGTAGCCGCCGCGTCAGGAATCCTCGGCGCGTTCGCAGGATGCCAGCCCACCCAGACCCGATTCATCGATCCGGTGCTCACGGGCCTGCTCGCCGCACTCGTCGCGTGGGCGGGCGCCACCTCGGTCTGGTGGGCCGCCGGTGCGGGGGGTGCCGTCATTGCTGTCTGTCAGCCGACTTCCTGGCATCTCTGGGTGGCACTCGCCGTCGTAGTGGTGATGTTCGCGATCGGTGTGCTTCGGCTCGGCGCAGCAGCCACCCGCGCGTTGGCAGCAGCGGGAATCGCCCAGACTGCGCTCCGCCTCGATCTCCGACACCCCTTCGGGTTCAGCGCCCTTGTTGCTGCCCTCACGTTGGGGGTGATTCTCGTGTCAGGCATCCGGCGACGCTCGTCCGAGACCCGACGCGTGGTACGACTGATTGCCGTCGCACTCTCCGCCGTTGCCGGGCTTGCCCTGCTCCTTGCTGTCGTCGGAGGCCTCGCTGCCCGCGGGAGCATCACCCGGGGAGTGGACGGCGCCACCAAGGGACTGCGGTTCATGCGGGCTGGCGACCCGGATGGCGCATCAGAGTCGTTGGCCAAGAGCGCTTCAGACCTGTCCAGCGCTCGGTCCATCGTGAAGTCGCCGCTGCTCTGGCCGGCCAAGTTGATCCCGGGTCTGAGCCAGCATGTGCACAGCGCCGAGCGGCTCGTGAGCGCGGGACGGGACACCGCCCGCGTGGTCTCGCGTGCCGTGTCCGGCGTGGATGTGCGAAGCGTGAAGGTTCGCTCAGGAGTCGTCGACCTCAGCGCAATCGACCGTCTCCAACTTCCGCTCGAAACCACCCGAGATGCGGTGGTATTGCTCGACGAGGCAGTCGCCAAGAGCAGGACCGGGTGGTTGATCGACCCTCTCAACTCCCGACTCCGACGGCTTGCGCGTGAGACCGCCAAGGCCTCACTCCAGGGTCGCAATGCCGTGGAAGCAGCACGGCTTGCGCCATCCCTCCTTGGGGCCGACGGCAAGCGGGTCTGGCTCGTGCTGTTCACCACGCCCGCGGAGGCTCGCGGTCTCGGCGGATTCCCGGGAAACTGGGCAGAGATCACCACGGAACGGGGCCGTATCACCGTTACCCGAAAGGGAACCGTGGTGTCGCTCATCAACGGCGGCCCGAATAAGAAGGGGAGAATCGTCCACGCCCCTCAGGACTACCTCGACCGCTACGGCAAGTACGGCGCCGGCATCAACGGTGCCCCGATGCGGCCGATTTTCTGGAACAACATCACCCTGTCTCCTGATGGTCCCACCGTCGCAGAGATCGCCGCAGACCTCTACGCCCAGAGCGGGGGCCAACCAGTGGACGGGGTGATTGTCGCCGACCCCTATGCCTTACAGGCCATCGTGAGCCTCACCGGGCCGCTCACGCTGTCGAGCGACGGCACCGACGAACCGCCCGTCCTCACCCCATCGAACATCGTGCAGTTCCTTCTGTTCGACCAATACGCCCGCTATGCAGGATCCACGACCACGAGAAAGGACGCCCTGCAGGAGGCGTCCGACCTCGCGGTGAAGACCCTGCTCGGCAAGGACCTGCCGTCACCGGTCACCATTGCCCGGGCATTCGGCAAACCCCTCGCGACGGGGCACCTCATGTTCTGGTCGCTCAATCCAGAGGATCAGGCGCCCATCCGATCGCTGGGCATCAGCGGCACCCTTCCCCAGCCAGAATCCGACGGGTTCTCGTACACCCTGAACAATTCCGGCCCCAACAAGATGGACACGTTCGTCAATCGATCGCTGGACTACCAGGCCGCGGTGAACGAGCGCACAGGCGCCGTTACCGCAACCGCAACCATTCGCATCAAGAACAACGCCACCGAGACCGTGGCTCTCCCCGACGACGTGACAGGGAACTACCGAGGGGCCCCGAGGGGTTCGGTCCAGTCCTTGCTCAGCGTGTATTCCCCACTGCAGTTGTTCTCCGCGTCAATCGACGGAAAGCCGGTCGCATTTGGAGATGATCGGCTGTTCGAGCGCGGGTGGAGGGTCTACGACACGCAAATCACGGTGCCACCGGGCAAAGAACTGGTGATCGAACTCCGCCTCGTGGGCAAGGTTGACGTGAGCCAGGGTTACTCATGGCTCACCAAGCCCCAACCGCTTGCGGCCCCGAACAACGTGAGCGTCTCCATCCGCTTCAAACACGGAAAGCGGTCAGTTCGCTACAGAGGACCACTCGACGTCACCACGGGCTTGACCTGATGCGCTATAGTGACAGCGTGATCTCAAGAACTCTCCGCTCCCTCGCCATCGCTGTGCCGCTCTCCCTCGCCGTGGCGGTGCCCGCGGCGCATGCGGGCAGTGACTACAAGCCCGTCGTGAACGCCATCTCCGTGGCCGGTTGCGACTGGGACACCTTGGAGATGGCCGCCGACGGCGTGCAGCCCGCTGGCAGCGTCACTGTGCACATCGTGTTCTCGTACAAGTCTGGACCCGACACCGTGCTCGACTACAGCGAGAACGCAAGTGGCACGGCTGGTCAGCTCGGTTCGGCAACCTGGAGCAAGGACGTGCCGATTCCGGCTAACGCAACCTCGCTCAGCGTCACCATCACTGCGGCCCTCGTCAACGATGTTGACGGTCTCGTGAAGACTGTCAATCTCGACCGCGTCGCAGACTGCGGACTGCCCGAGACCGGTAGCAACTCGGCACCGATCGGCCAGATTGCACTCGGCGTGACGCTCGGCGGCGGCCTCCTGGCTGCTGTTGCCCTGCGTCGCCGCCCGCGCAAGTCCAACGCTGCCGCCTGAACCACCCAGCACTAGATCACCAGCAGAGGCTCGGGCTTCGGTCCGGGCCTCTGTCGTTCCTCCGCACATGAGTGTCTCGTCGCCCTCCCCTCTCGTTCCCACAGAGCCGCCTGCCTCCCTGAGGTTCCGTCGCCGGATGAACCTCGTCGAGTTCGCTCGACTTGCTTGGCGATCGCGCCTGCTGGCCTTCACGCTCAGCGAACGAGAACTCCGGGTTCGGTACAAGCAAGCATTGCTCGGTATGGCGTGGGCGTTCGCCGCACCGTTGGGCTACGTGCTCGTGTTCACCGTGTTCTTCGATCGCACAGCGAAAATTGAGACCTTCGGTCGCCCCTACCCAGTCTTCGCCTACGCAGCCATCATCCCGTGGGGCTTCTTCGCCCAAGCGCTGAGTCGCTGTTCGACAGCCATCGTCGACAACTTGGTGTTGCTCAACAAGGTGTCCTGTCCACGGGAAACCTTCGTGTTCTCCGGCATCGCTACTGCGGTAGTCGACATGCTGGTTTCCGCGGTCGCCTTTCCGATCGTGGTGCTCTCCTTCGGAGAACACTTCTACGCAGCAACGTTCCTGCTCATCCCGGTGATCCTCCTCCAGGTTGCAATCGCCGCTGCACTGGCACTGTTCCTCAGTTCGATCCTCATGTACGTCCGGGACGTCAGGCACCTTCTACCGCTTGTCACCCAGTTGCTCATGTTTGCCACGCCCGTTGTCTGGGGACAGGCAGCCATCCGCCAACGGCTCTCGGAACCCGTCTTCGATCTCTACGTTGCGCTCAACCCGATGGCCACCGTGTGCGAGTCCTACCGCCGTGCGCTGGTGTACGGCCAGGCACCGGACTGGTCGCTCCTCGGAATCTCCTCGGCCTCGACTGCATTGTTCCTCGCCTTTGCGTACTGGGTGTTCAAACGTCTCGAACCCGGGTTTGCCGATGTCGCCTAAGGGTTACGTACGCGCCGAACAGATCTGGAAGCGATTTCGAGCCGACCGAAATCGGCAACTGCTGAGGGACGAGGTTTCGCGGCTGCGTCAGCGACGAAAGGGAACCGCTGCCGAGCGCTGGCGCTGGGCGATCCGGGACGTGTCGTTCGAGGTGCAGCCGGGAGAGAGTCTTGCACTCATCGGATCCAACGGCTCGGGCAAGTCCACCATGCTCAAGATCCTTGCCGGGATCATGTTCCCCACGTACGGCGCACTCACCGCAGAGGGCCGTATCGGCGCGCTGATTGAGGTACGCGCAGGAATCCACCCCGACCTCACTGGCCGCGAGAACGTTTTCATGTTCGGCTCGCTGCTTGGGCTGAAGCGCGCCGATGTGCGAAAGCGCTTCGACGACATTGTGGAGTTCGCAGAGTTGAGCGACGCCGTCGATCGACAGGTGAAGTACTACTCATCGGGCATGGGAATGCGATTGGGATTCGCGGTGGCAGCGTTCCTCGAGCCCGACATCATGGTGGTCGACGAGGTACTCGCCGTCGGCGATGCAGCATTTCAGCAGCGCTGCCTCGACCGAATGCGCGAGGTGATGGCCCAGGGCACGACGTTGCTCTACGTCTCGCACGACCTTGCGACGGTTGAAGCAATGTGCAAGAACACACTGTGGCTCGATCAGGGCGTCGTGCGTGGACATGGAGCAACACACGACGTGCTCGGCCAGTACCGTCGCTCCGTCGAGGTGCACTCCATCGCGCAGCACCCGAGTACCACCGATGTCGATCTGCACATTGTCGCCTCGTCGGGCACGGATGGTGGTGCGGTGCGATCCCAGGGGCCACTCGTGCTCAACCTCGTCGTACGTTCGGCGCACACGAGACAGGTAAGGGTGGTGCTCGGGTTCAGCGAGGGCTCGCCGGCACCGATCTTCATCGCACAGCACGAGCAGACGCTCCGACCCGGCGACAACCGCTCCACCTGTCGAGTCGAACAACTTCCACTGCCTGCGGGTGAGTACGCCGTCTACGCCACCGTGCTCGACGACACAGGCGCAACCTTGCGCAACTGGTCCCCCATCGGGCACTTCGAGGTGCATGGTCTGGTCCTGCCGCCCACCCCAACGGGCGTCGTCCGGCTGTCCTCCGTCGTCGTCGATACGAGTTGGCACGAGGACCACTGAGTTGACCCGGGTCACTGCGGTTATCAAGAGCCTCGGGCCCGGCGGTTCAGAACGGCTACTCACCGAGTACGCGCGTGTCGCTGCAGACTCCGGTGTCGGACTGTCTGTTATTTCGCTGCTTCGTCAGAAACAACACCTGATCCCAGATATCGAACGTGCAGGTGTCCCGGTCACCTGCGTGGGGGTATCGAGCCTGCGGCAGTTCGTGTGGCTACCGCGGATGCTGCGCGCCTTGCGAACGTCTCGGCCCGAGATCGTTCACGTACATTCGCCGTCGCTCGCCCCCGCTGTTCGGCTGGCCGCCCACTTGAGGCTCCTCGGATGGCATCGGCCCCGGGTAGTGACCACCGAGCACAACCGCTGGTCGGCGTATCACCCCCTCACTCGCTTCGCCAATGCAACAACGGCGCTTCTTGACGATGCAACCGTTGCGGTGAGCGAGGAGGTGCGACAGTCCGTCCGACCACGGCCTCTCTCAGATCGCGCCGTAACGATCCGTCATGGAATTGACCTCGAACTCGTCCGATCGCAGCGAGTGCATCGTGAACGGCTTCGCAACGAGTGGGGGGCGCGTGACGATGACGTGGTCGTGGTGACTGTTGCCAACTACCGACCTCAGAAGAACTACCCCGTACTGCTACGGGCCTGTGCCCTCGCCACGGCAGCGGTACCGAATCTCAAGTTTGTGGTGGTTGGACAGGGTCCGGGGGAACAGTCTGTCGTCGACCTGCACGGAGAGCTCGGGCTCGGCGACCGCATGTTGCTCCTCGGGTACCGCTCGGATGCAACGGCTGTGATGTCTGCGGCAGACATCTTCACGCTTTCATCCGACTACGAGGGACTCCCCGTCGCACTCATGGAGGCCCTAGCAGTGGGCCTCGCCATCGTGTGCACCTCGGTGGGTGGAATTGCCGAGACAGTTGGGGCGGATCAGGGAAGGCTCGTCGCGCCGAATGATCCTCAGTCGCTCGCCGAGGCAATCGTGGCAGTCGCGTCGAACTCGCAGGAGCGGGCCGAGCTGCAGTCTGCTTCGCAGCACATCGGTGACTCGTTCGACGTCCGTACAAGCGCCGATTCCCTCAACACGCTGTACCGCCGAGTGCTGCGCTCGCGATGACAGCGGCGCTACGGTCTCGTCGGGGAGGGTGACGATTGTCGGCTGAACAAGTAAGCGTGGTGATCCCCGCGCGAAATGCAACCGCGACGATCGGCCTGCAGCTGGATGCTCTCGCTCACCAATCCGTCCCGGTTGACGAGGTCATTGTGGTCGACAATGCGTCAACCGATGGACTCGCAGAACTGGTACGAGCCTTTGCAGCCGAGAGGTCGGGACCCACACGATTCCGGGTGGTCTACTGCGCAGAGCGGGGCGTGAATCACGCTCGAAACGCCGGGGTCCGCGCAGCCCTTGGCTCCTACATCCTGCTCTGCGATGCCGATGATGTGGTTGACCCGGCGTGGGCGGCGGAGCTCGTCAACGGCCTGCGGTCCCATCGGCTGGTTGGGGGCGCCACCGTGCCCTTTACGACAGCGCTGAGCGCCAACCAGATCGAGGTGCTGCTGCGCAGCGGCCGACGCATCCTCCCCCAGGTGGACGAGCGGCTGTGGAACCTTCAGAGCGCGATCGGCTGCAATCTCGGTTTTCGTCGTTCGTTGTGGGAGGAACTCGGTGGCTTCGACGTGCGCATCGACGGCAGTCTCGACGAGAACGAATTCGTCTTCCGGGCGCGTCTACGCGGTGTGGAACTGGCGCTGTGTCCCAACGCAGTGGTGGCATATCGGCGCGATAGCTCACGGAGCAAGAAGTTGCGACGCGCCTATCAGGAAGGCCGCAACCGGAAGATGTTGCAACGTCTCGGGGTGCGGGCAGGCCTCGACACTCGCCCGACCTTGCGTCGTTCCGGCAATCGACTCCCGTCCTCGGTGAACGAGCTGCTGGGAGACGTCGCCAGGTTCGCCGGAGCACTCGACGCCACCACCGAACACTGGCCTCTCAGAAGAGCTCGACGTCGCCCAGAGTAAGCGCAAGTGACGCGCGGAGCGGTGCGGACCCAATGGGTCGGACCACCAGACGAGGTCCGATGCGCGGGACCGGGATCCAGGTTGGACCAGGTCGGTTTCCGAGTGCAAGAGCGATGTCGAAGCCCGATCTGTCGGCCACGGCCCCTCGCCACGATCGAGCACTCCCCAGCACATCGAGAACACTCCGCTCCACCGTTGTTCCGCGCTGTCGGGAGCGGAACACCACGAGCCCGTCGCCGAGCGCACCAGAACCGTCTGCGGACGCCACGCGGTAGCCCAACGCCGCGTGCCCGTACCTCCAACGGAGGTACTCTGCAGTCCGCTCGGTCACGAGGGCCGAGCCTGATGCTGATCTGCCCATTCCAGCGAGGCGGTCGAGCGATGGGTCGCTGAGGGCATCGGCCGCAGCCGTGCCTGCCCTGCACGTTGCGGGCCAGAGTTCGGCACTGGTCCGCGCACCGCGCAGACCGAGGAGCGAACCGAGCGATGCCGGGCGAATCCACACCTTCGGGCGGTCGACCTCCACCCATCCCATGGAGAGGTACCCGGGGCGGCTCTGATCGTTCGGCGTGTTGAACACCATCGTCACACCCTCGGCCTCGAGTTCGTCGAGGCCGTGCAGGGTAAGTCGACGGAACCATCCCTGGCCCTGGTGTGATGCAGCGGTGGCCGTGTCCACCGCCCGAACGGCGCTTACCCGCTCACCCGAGGCGCCACCGAGCCGCCACCGGAGAAAGGCTCGCACGGCAATGATCTCCTCACCGTCCACGGCGACCCATACGGGAGAGGGCCCAAAGGGGTTCTGCTCGTGCTTCCAGCGCCACAGTTCCTCGGCTCGCCCATCCGTTGGCCAGCCGAGTTGCTGGCGGAGCAGCGACAGGATGCCCGGTAGATCGCCCGCTAGAGAGCGACGGATACGGATGCTCATGGGCGAAGCCCACCGGATCGCTCAGTACGCTGAGCAGCGTGACAGCGGCCGTGACGGTTCTTGCATACCACCGCTTCGGAGCTTCGACATCGGTCTCGGTGGACTTGCCGATCGGTCAAACCAAGGACCAACTCGACTGGATTGGCTCGTGTGCGCACACCATTGACCTCGACCAGGCGGCAACGCTGCTCACCTCGGGCGAACGACACGACCGAAGCAGGCCACAGGTTGTCCTTACCGCCGATGACGGCACTGCGGACTGGGTGGATGTTCTGCTGCCATTGCTCGTCGAGCGCAACCTTCCCATGACCTGGTACGTAGCGACGAAGTTCGTCGAGGATCAGGCGAACTTCCCCTACGAGGGCACACCAATTTCTTGGGGAGCGCTTCGGGAGGCGGTGTCGACCGGCCTCATCACTGTGGGGTCCCACACGCATTCCCATGCAGTGATGACACGGCTTGACACACAACACGCCACCCACGAACTCGACCGATCGATCGCCCTGATCGAGGAACACCTGCAGCGACCGTGCAAGCACTTTGCCTACCCGAAGGCGCTCGCCCCGTCGATGGAGGCCGACCGTGAGGTGCGTCGCCGATTCGTGACTGCCGCACTCGCCGGCAATCGCAGCAATGTGCCCGGGCGCACCGATCTCGCACGAATTGGCCGCACGCCCATCAAGCGATCGGACGACGCGCGCAGGTTCATGAAGAAGTTGCACGGGGGCCAACGGCTCGAGGGTTGGCTCCGTGAGCAGTACGACCTCGTGCGTCATCGCGACGCCGAGACCTGACCGATCAGGGGACGAAGTGCCCGCTCGATTCGGTCCCGTCCGTCGACACCCAACCGACCGCTCGGAAGGCACACACCACGTGCGAAGAGACGTTCAGAAACCACCGCATCACGGCTCACGGCGACGAGTTCGCTCCCGGCAAACACGGGTTGCAGATGCATGGGTTTCCACACTGGACGCGCCTCGATGTCGTCGGCCGCGAGCACACCGATCACATCACCTGCGCTGAACCCGGCAACCGCGTCATCGACCTGTATGCAGGTGAGCCAGTTGATCGGATTGCCCTCAGGATGATCAGGCATCACCGACACTCCCGGAGTGGACGCGAACAGCGACCGATACCACCGATTGTTCGACCGTCGTCGCTCGATCCGGTCCGCCAGGGTTGACAGCTGAGCCCTTCCCACCGCTGCAAGCAGATTGCTCAACCGGTAGTTGAAGCCGACCTCGTTGTGCTCGTAGTGCAGTACCGGCTCGCGAGCCTGGGTAGCGAGGTGACGAACTCGCATCGCGAGTAATTCGTCGTCGGTAACCACCGCTCCCCCGCCACTGGTGGTGATCAACTTGTTCCCGTTGAAGGAGAACGCGCCGGCGTCACCGAATGATCCGGCTGCTCTGCCAAGACGGTCTGCCCCGATCGCTTCCGCTGCGTCCTCGATCAGCGGAACGCCGAGCTCCCTGCACCGATTGACGAGCTGCTCCGCGCGGGCAACCTGGCCGTACAGGTCAACGGTGATCACCGCCGCCGGAAGCCTCCCGGCCCGGGACCTTCGCTCCAGTTCACCGAGCAACAGATCGGGATCGACGCACCACGTGCTGTCTTCTGAGTCCACGAACACCGGACGTGCCCCGCAATAACGGACTGCGTTGGCCGTGGCGATAAACGTGAGCGACGGCACCAAGACCTCGTCGCCGGCGGTCACTCCGAGCGCGTGCAGCAAGAGGTGCAGTGCGGCCGTCCCGCTCGAAACGGCCACCGCATACTGACGTCCCGACACCATCGCGAGTTCCGCCTCGAACGCATCGAGATCGGGCCCCACCGGTGCGATCCACCCGCCATCGAGCACCGCTGCAAGCATCTCGAGTTCGTTGCCGCTCAACTCCGGCGGACTCAGGTAGATGCGCTGCACGGGATCATTCTCGCTCACCAAACGACAGTGAGACCTGACGTTGATCGGCAACTTCTTGGTAGCAGTGGAAGATCCGGTCGATGACCGCCTCCTCCTCGAACTCCTCGGCGGCACGTCGCCCAGACTCCTGCCCCATCCGCACCCGAAGCGCAGCATCGCCGACGAGTGTCGCAATTGCCTCACGAAGGTGCTCAGGCGATCGGACCGGGACCAGCAGACCGTTCAGTCCGTCGGACACCACTTGGCGACAACCCCGGATGTTGGTCGTGACAATCGGAAGACCTGCTGCTGCGGCCTCCATCCCCGAACGAGGAAATCCTTCGCGGTGCGATGCCAGCACGAACACATCGAACGCCTGATAGACGGCCGGCATGTCGTCACAGAAGCCCGCAAATACGACGCCATCGCGCGCAGCCTGTTCCACGAGGTCCGGGGGCAGTGCATCGGGCTTCTCGGGATCCGGTCCACCGACGATCACCAGTCGAGCCCCCTCGATCGAGCGGAAGGCCTCCAGTAGTTCAGGTATGCCCTTCTCGGCGACCAGACGACCGACGGTGCCAACGACGACGGCTGTCTGGTCGATTCCCCACTGGGTGCGTAGCGCCGATCCTCGATCTCGGCCAACGTGGGAATAGCGCTCGGTTGCTACCCCGCTGCCCAACAGGTGCAGGTGAGATGCGGGCGCAAGATGGAGACGGCGCATGGTGGCGAGGTCCTCGGGATTGTGCACCAACTCAGCATGCGAGCAGTGACCTCCCACGAACTCTGCGGCGTACACCAGTGCCCGTTTGAGCGGTCGGTCATCCTCGCTTGCGTAGAGCCCATGCACCGTGTTGACGACCACCGGAACCCCCGCCAGACGACCGAGCACCCGCCCATAGAGTCCCGGCTTGGGGTTGTGTGTGTGAAGGACGTCGGGGCGTTCACGGCGCAGTACACGCCAAAATTCGTAGGCGGTTCGAAGATCGGCAAGCAGGTCGAACCGCCGTGTGGAGGATCCCAGCGCAACGTGGCGAACGCCGCGCCCCTGAACCTGCGGGACGAAGGGGCCAGCGGCACTCACCCCAACAACGTCGTACCCGCGTCGGACCGCTTCGTCGAGCACCGGCCCGAGCAACAGTTCAAGACTCATGTCGACGGTGGTGAGGTGCATCACCTTCATACGGCGGCTCACCGGCGATCGGCGCCGAATTCGGTCATCGTGATGGTCTCGGAGTGATTCACGCCCGAGCCACGAACGACCAGTCCCACCGTACGGAGCAGGATGCGCAGGTCGAGGAGCATCGACTGATGATCGACGTACCACACGTCCAGCAGGAATCGATCGTCCCATCCAAGTTCGTTTCGGCCGTGCACCACGGCCCACCCCGTCAAACCCGGGAGCACGTCGAGGCGCCGAGCCTGTTCGGACGTGTACCGCTCGACGTAGGTGAGTGGAAGCGGCCTCGGCCCGACGAGGCTCATATCGCCCCTGAGCACGTTGTACAGGGACGGCAATTCGTCAATGCTCGTCCGGCGCAGCAGTTGCCCAATCGGAGTAACGCGTTGCAGGTCGTGCTCGGGACCCGCCATGCCCGGCGCGGCGTCCCGCATCGTGCGGAACTTGAGCAATTCGAAGGGCACCCCATTGCGTCCTGCACGAACCTGCCGGAAGAGCACCGGCCGACCGGTGGTCAGTCCGACCGCCGCAGCAGCGACGACAAGCGCTGGAGCGAGCACAAGCAGAACCGCTGCCGCAACGACGAGGTCGAGTGCGCGCTTCACGCGTTGCTCACCCCTGTGACGCGCGCAGGCACTCCAACGACCGTGGAGCGGGCGGGAACGGGTCCGATAACTACGGCACCTGCACCGACGACCGCTTGATCACCGATCTCCATCCCCGGAATCACCCTTGCCCCAATGCCGATCAAGGCCGACGACCCCACCCGGACCCCACCTGCAAGGGCAACTGCGGGAGCGATGTGCACTGCGTACCCCAACACGCAGTCGTGGTCAACGGTGGCGTTGGTGTTCACAATCACCAAATCGCCGAGCACGGTGCCCGCGTTCACGACTGCACCAGGCATGACCACGACCCCGTCACCGATGCGAGCCGACACCGAGATATGCGCGTACGGGCTTACGGCAGAAATCAGTCGGCCTCCGGCGGCGAGTACCCGTCGCCCGAGTGAGAGACGGGCCTCGTTGTCCCCAATCGCCACCAAGACGTCCGTGGCCCCGGCCTGGATACGGCCCTCAAGTTCAGAATCGGGGCCGAGCACCGGGACATCAAATCCGGGGTTGGCCACTCCATCCCGGTTCAGGCAGCCCTGCACCGACCATCCGAGGTCCTCGAGAATCTCCGCACACACCCGGGCGTGCCCACCGGAGCCGACGAGCAGGACACTCATCCCGGGACCGCCAGCACATCCATAAGGCGCCGACGACGACCAATGTTGCACACGTTGGATAGGCTACCGGCCACCTTCCGCGCGGAAGGTCAAGAGGACGTTCAGGTGGCAGGTCAGACCGGACATACGAATTCGGTGCCGTTGGTCCGGCGATTCGGTCAGGCGTTCGTCGACCTCGGATGCTGGGGCATTTCGCTCGGATTCGTCTATTTCATCCTCCGCCACAGCACTGGGACGCCGTTCACCGCCTGGGACCGGGTCATCGTCACCGTGGTCGTCCTCGGAACCCATCTCCCGGTAGCGCTGGCGCTGGGTCTCTATCAGGGCCGATTCTGGTACGGAAGTTCACGAGAGTCACTCCGCCTCTATCTGGCCGAACTCACCGCTGTTCTGGCCGGCATCATCGCAGCGCTCGCGGTCGGAACCGGCAAGGTGGGTATTGTCACCGTTTCCCTCGCAGGCCCCGGTTCGCTGTGCCTTGGGCACATCGTGCGTATTTCGGTCTGGCTGGGGCGCCGCAGGACGATCCCGAACGGCGATATTGCTGCGCGACGACTCCTGGTGTTCGGAGCCGGGGACGGCGGAGAACTGGCCGTTCGGTCACTGCTGAAGTCGCGCTCGGGGCAGTTCCTCCCCGTCGGGTTCCTCGACGACGACCCGCGCAAGAGTCGCCTCGAGATCGAGCACATCCGAGTACTCGGCGACCGCAGGAACGTCGCCGAGGTCGCTCGACTTGTTGACGCCGACGCAATGCTCATCGCCATCCCGAGCGCAACCAGCGACACCATCCGGGAGCTCACTGCCGTCGCCCAGGCCGTCGGGCTTGAGGTGTTCGTCCTACCCGGCGTCGACGAACTCCTGGGCGCCGTGTCGCCCGGTGACATCCGTCCGGTCACCGAAGCGGACCTTCTTGGCCGACACCCGGTGGATATCGACATCGACGTGATCGCCGCGTTCCTGTCGGGCAGACGTGTCCTCGTGACCGGTGCCGGCGGTTCAATCGGATCCGAACTCTGCCGGCAGATCCAGCGGTTCGCCCCCGGCTCGCTACACATGCTCGATTGCGACGACAGCGGACTGCACGGTGTCGAACTGTCCCTTGAGGGTCGCGCACTGCTCGACGATGACCGCTTGGTCCTCGCCGATATCCGCGACGCCGGCGCCCTTCACGGCATCTTTGAACGCATCCGCCCCGAAGTGGTATTCCATGCGGCAGCGCTGAAGCATCTCACCCTCCTGGAGCGATTCCCCGAAGAGGCCTGGAAGACGAACGTGCTCGGCACACAGAACGTGCTCGACGCCGCGCTCGCGAGTGGCGTACAGCACTTCGTCAATATCTCCACCGACAAAGCGGCCGACCCCTCGAGCGTTCTCGGCTGGTCGAAGCGGATCACCGAGCGCCAGACCGCGTATGCAGCACTCTCCAGCAAGCGCCAGTACGTCTCGGTTCGATTCGGGAATGTCCTGGGCTCGCGTGGATCGGTTCTCGAGATCTTCGAGGCACAGATCCGCGAAGGTGGTCCGCTCACCGTCACGGACGAGAACGTGACACGGTTCTTCATGACCGTCACAGAAGCGGTTCGGCTCACCATGAACGCAGCAGCCGTAGGCACCGGGGGTGAGGTGCTGATTCTCGACATGGGAAGCCCTGTTCGCATCCTCGATGTCGCACAGCGATTGGCCGCTGCGTCACCGCGTCCGATCAGCATCGAGATCACCGGGCTTCGGCCGGGCGAGAAGCTCCACGAAACGCTTCACGGCACAGGTGAGACGACCGACCATCCAATTCATCCGAAGATCAGTCACGCAGCCGTTCCGGTGTTGGAACTTCGGTCGGTCTCGGCGTCCGCACACAGCCGAATCACCGCTGCCGATCTCGAACGCATCGCCTCGCTTCCGGCGCCCTCGGTGTCGCCGAGCGTGTAAGTCACGTGACGACTGAACGGCGAACGCCGAGTCAGCCCTCAAACGTTGGTGAAATACCCTTTGCCGCCGCCTTAGCAAGGATCCGTTCGTGCTCAGCAGCATCGACTGACTCAGCCTCGTCGGTCAGCATCACGGGAATGTTGTCACGCACTGCGTAACGAACCCGCAGACGCGGGTTGTACAGCGAATCCTCATCGGCGAGGAACAGCAGTGGGCCCTTATCGCGTGGGCACGCAAGGATCTCAAGCAGTCGTGGGTCTAGGACACTGGTCATCGGTTCTCCTGGAGTCATCGTTCGTTCGACTCACCCTCCGGTGAGCACCTGAAGGACCTCGGCAACTCGTCGGTCGCACTCGTCCCGCTCAGAGGCCTCGAGGTTGAGCCGCAGCAGCGGTTCGGTATTCGACGGTCGGAGGTTGAACCACCAACTGCCGCAGTCGACAGAGAGTCCATCCTCCCGATCGGCGGGGAAACGGTCGTAGACCTTGGCCACGCGCTCAATGGCGGCATGAATGTCGTTGACTTCGGTGTTGATCTCGCCGCTGGCGGCGTACCGCTCATACGGTCGTCGCAACACGGACATGGGAACCTCCGCACGGCTGAGTTCAGCAAGCATCAAGAGCGACGCAATGATGCCGCTGTCGGCGCGGAAGTTGTCTCGGAAGTAATAGTGCGCCGAATGTTCTCCACCGAACACGGCTCCGGTCTCGGCCATCACTTGCTTGATGAAGGAGTGACCGACCTTGGTTCGAACGGGTGTCCCACCGTGTTCCCGAATGACCTCTGGGACCACGCGTGAGCAGATGAGGTTGTGCAGGATGACCGAACCGGGGTGTCGGCGGAGCATCGCCGCAGCGAGCATCGCCGTGGTAACCGAACCGGAGAGTCCGCGACCGAGTTCGTCGACCAAGAACACGCGGTCGGCGTCACCGTCGAAGGCAAGGCCGAGATCGAACCCGCCACCAACCACTCGAGCCTGGAGATCACGCTGGTTCTCTGGCTGCAGCGGGTCGGCCGGATGGTTCGGGAAGGTGCCGTCGAGTTCGGCGTACATCACCTCAAGATCGATCGACGACAGGCGCTCGAAGACCGCCGGGACAACGAGGCCACCCATCCCGTTTGCCGTATCGGCAACCACCTTCATCGGCCGAAGTGAGGTGGGATCGATAAAGGACACCACATGATCCGCGAACGCACCGAGCAGTTCCTTCTCGGTACGTCGCCCGGGTGTCGTTGCTGGCCGCGGGCCCCGACCCGCGAGCACGTCCTCAGCCTTCTGACGGATCTCTGCGAGTCCGGTATCCACACCAACAGGTTTCGCCCCCGCAAGACACAGCTTGATGCCGTTGTACTGAGCAGGATTGTGCGAAGCGGTGAACATGGCGCCCGGCGCATGACGAATCCCAGACGCGAAGTACAGCATGTCGGTGGATGCGAGGCCGAGGTCGACAACGTCGACGCCCTGGGTCTCGAGACCGCGGGCAAAGGCATCCACGAGATGGACCCCCGAGGGGCGCATGTCACGCGCAACGATGATCTCCGAGGCAGCCGAGAACGACGCGAATGCCACGCCGAGGGCGTACGCGATATCGGCATCGAACTGATCCGGCACGGTTCCCCGGATGTCGTACGCCTTCACAATGTCTACGAGTGCCATGACGACGTGTGACGCTATCCGCCGGCCGGGGTGGTGTCGCCCGTCCCTGAAACCCGGCTGGGGTCGTCAGGCTCCACGGAAACGGCCTCCGTTGCACCGTCGGGTGACATCTGGTGTTCGTCGCCGACTGCCTCGAAATCCACGACGCGACGGCGCCAGAAGAACACGAGGACGGCAATGCCCATCATGGTGAGGAAGTACGAACCCAGATCGAGGCCCGAGTAGCCGTAGGACAAACGCACGTGGGTGGACGTTGGCACGACCACCATGAAGTTCGGCGCCGCACGATAAGGACCCTTGGCGCCGTGAACCTTCCAGTTCGGGAAGTAACTCACACGAACGAGCACGGGGCGGCCGATTGCTTCCTGAGGAACATCGAAGGAGAGCGAACTCTGTCCGAGTTTCACGGAGGCTGGATCGACAGTGAAGGGGGCGACAGGCCTCGATTCCATTGGGCTGTCGGTTCGGAGGATCTCGGTTCGGTTGTCACCGCTACGCGATTCGTCCGGGCTCACCGAGATGCGCTGCCACGTCTTTGGCCCGTCGGCCACGAGGAGGCCCTTCCAGTCCGTCGGGTGCTGGAAATAGCTCACACCTATCTCGAGCCATCGCTCGCGCTGGTCTCCCCCGCGCTCTCGCACGACGAGCGGTTCTGAGTCGAGCGGAACCACCAGGGACCAGTCCTTGATCTCGTAAATGTGCCAAGGTCCCGACACCGCCACCTCGGTGAGGTCCGTCCGCTTGGCCGCCTTGTCCACCATGGTGGTCGTGAATGCGTAGTAGTAGCGCACGCCAAGGTTGCGCATGTAGGACACCGCAAGATCGATGTTGTTCTTGTCGTACCGAAGCGCCCGCACGGGGTCGGAGGCATTCTCACTTGCTGCGGACGCAGCGAGGAAGTGGTACGGCGTGGTGCCTGACGCCTCGAAAAACAGACCTTCCGTTGAGCCGATGCAGCCGTCCGTCCAGAAGGGCAGCAGCATCAGGGCCATCGGGGTGCCGTAACTGCCGTACTTGTCAGGTTGGTGCTCCCAGAGGGCTCGGCCGCACCCGCGTTGAGCCCCCAGATCCTTCGACGCCTGCAGCAGTCCCCGGTACTCGTTCCACGTCTCTCGACCTTCGTAGCCGTCAAAGTTGTAGGCCGCCCAACCATCAGAGTCGACGCCATCGTTGACGACGAGTCCTTTGATGAATCCCCACTGGTGGTACCACTTGCCGCCCGAATAGACCTGGTGCTCGAACGGCAGTCGGTCGATGCCGAAGGAGACCCACCCGAGCGACAGCAATCCGATGAGGACCAACGCCAAGCCGTGCATCCAGGTGCGGGCAAGGTCGAAGCCGCGGATGCTCAGCCGAGCCGGCAGCAGCGCGGCGACCTGGTCGTCGCTGTCCACGCCAGATTCGTCAAGAGTCGGGCGCGCTGCACCAACGAGGCGATGAAGCGCCCAGGAGCGCGAGAGGAACCGAACCGTCTCAGCAACACCGATCATCGCAAGCATGTAGCGCAGCAGGAAGAAGAAGGGCAGACCGCGATAGTTCCAGAAGAGATCGCCCACGATGGGCAACGGCTTTCTCGCTCCGACCACCAGTGCAACCCACGTCACGCACGAGATGCCGAGGAAAGCGCCGACACGGTTTCTGCGCACCACCGAGGTACCGAAACCGATCAGGGCGAACAGCAGCAGGAACACCGTCATCTGCGGTGACTGCGGATTGAAGAACTTCCACCACGGCCCCTGGTAGGGCTCGTACTTCATGTTCGTCATGTAGTGGGTGGTGAGTTTGAAGGGGAGGATCCACCACGCGACGAGCAGTCCGAAGGTGGCCAGCGTTGCGAGACTCCATTTCCAGCGCCGCCGGTCAGCCCAGACGAGCATGAGCGTCACCGTTCCGAGGCCGACGAAGATCGCCACGATCCCGTGACAGACGGCCGAGAGGGCCAACACTGTGGCCGCCATGCCGAGTCCTTTGCCCTCCCGGAGTCCCCTGGCGAGGAGGCCAAACCCCAGTAGGGCAAGCGACAGGGCTATCGAGAAGGAGAACTCCCCGGCCATGGTGGATGCGACGTTGCCGCCGTAAATAGAGAAGTTCTCGTCAAAGAGGAACAGGACGGCGGCGACGGCCAGGAACTCGGGAACCGGCCAGGGCAACTTTGCGAGGCGGCCGAACGCCCATGCGTTCAGAGGCATGGTGCAGACGCCAAGAATGACCACCAATTTGAAGGCGATGCCGTACGGCACGTGCAGCAGCCCGTTGATGAAGGTCATCAGCAAGGCGGGGGGAAGCATGTAGAAGCGGTACACCGGTAGACCGGCGTACCAGTCCATGCTCCAACCCTGAATGCGGAAACTCGGCAGCAGGTGGTCACGGAGAAACGCCGGAGCCCAGACGTGAGCACCCATGTCGCCGCCCGTGGGTGTGTTGTTCTGGAAGACCTTCTCGATGTGCACCTGGATGAGCGCAAACAGCGAGGTACCGATCACTGCGATCAGTGTGGTGATGCGCCGCAGCAGCGCGATGTCCGTCATCCAGTGCTGAGATCGCCAAGCAGGCGGGGCGTCGAGCGACGATTCGTCGTCGGTAGGGGTTGAGTCGTTCTCGGGGTCGGAGGTGTCGACTTCCATGGCGCCGGACATCCTTGCATCTAACGGTTCGTCACGCAGTTCAGAGTTCAATGTTTTGGCCAGAGCAGAACGAGGGACGTTGCGTTGAACGCGGCGTGAGCGACGATCCCGAGGCCCAGTCGTCCGGTGCCCTGCCAACACAGTCCAAGGATGAGCCCGAAGGCGAGGAGTCCGATGAACTGGACCCCCTGGAAGTGGGCAGCGGCAAACCAGACAGCACCAACGGCGAGCGCCAGCGGGGCACCGACGCGTCTCCGTACCGCGCCGAGGATCAATCCGCGGTAGAGCAGTTCCTCCACTACGGGCGCTCCGACTACCACCGCGAGGACAAGTACGACCCGCCAGCCGCCGTGGGCACGCTCGGTGAGCTGCCGGGCCGAGCGCTCGACATCGTCATGGGAGAAGGTTCCCGGGAACCAACGACTCAGAGGCCAGTACAACACCCGTAGGACAAAGAGTTGAGAGACGACTCCCACGGGAACACCGAGCAGGTCGAGCCACCGGAACCGCAATCCATACGCCGCCGAAAACGAGCCGGGAAGGTATCGACGCTGAGCCCACCAGAGCCCGAAGATCACCGGTACCCAGAGCACCACCAGAGACATCGTGGGGTGAAGCCAGAACGGAAGCAATTCGGTGGAGTCACCGGAATGCCCACTGGCTGCGACCACTGCTTGGAACCCAAGGACAGAAGCCAGGACCGAGCCGAACCATACGGCGGCGGCCGTGCCGACACCGAGCGACGCACGCGTCTCAGCAGGAGGTTCAGGAGGTGACACGGGGACTCGCTGTGTCAGGACGCGAGGCGCGTGGGTGGAGCGAAACGGAGGTCCTCGAGCCTCCATCCAGACGGAACCGCCAAACGGTTCGCGTGTCGCTCACACAGGTCGTAGTAATGGGGATCGCGCTCGAGATGGAGTGCTTCCAGCCACACCTGGCTGGTGCTGTAGTCGTACACAAAGGTGGCCGTGGCCACTTCGGCGCAACCCGTTCGCGAGCACTGTCTCATCGAAGAAACGGTACCGACCGTCCCCCCGCGAGCGGTGGATGCCGAGCGAGCCGTAGCATGACCGCTATGAGCAATCTGCCCCCTCCGCCGCCCCCTCCGCCGCCGCCCGGTCGCGGACCCGGTCGTGGTGCTTCGGGTCCGGGCAATGAAGGCCCCGAAGGCCGCAAGGGACCGTTCAAGGGTGGGGCCGGCATCCCTCGCTGGTCCATCTGGGTGCTCCTTGCCGTCCTCGCTCTGCTGCTGTTCGGTTCCCGACTCATCCCCACCAACTCCGCCGACAAGATCGGCTTCGGTGAATTCGAGACCAAGCTTCAGTCCGGACTCGTCAAGGAATTCAAACTCAACAACCAGTCGCTGAAGATCTCGGGCCAGTTGACCAACGGCGACAAGTTCACCACCACAGCGCCGGTCGGATTCCCCAACGAACAGGACCGAGCACTCATCGAGACCAAGGGCGTGGATTTCCAACCAACCACGCCTGAGTCAAACTGGTTCACCAGCCTCATCCCTCTGCTCCTGCCCATCGTGTTGTTCATCGGATTCATCTTCTGGATGAACCGTCGAGCCCAGGGCCAGATGGGCAACGTCATGTCGATCGGTCGGAGTAAAGCGAAGGCATACACCACGGACCGACCGTCAACCACCTTCGCCGATGTCGCCGGCTACGAGAGCGTCAAGCAGGAGATCAAGGAAGTCGTGGACTTCCTTCGGATGCCGGAGCGCTTCAAGGAAATCGGCGCCAAGGTACCCAAGGGCATTCTGCTGGTGGGTCCCCCCGGAACCGGCAAGACCCTCTTTGCCCGCGCCGTTGCCGGCGAGGCGGGTGTCGGATTCCTCTCGGTCACGGGTTCGGACTTCATGGAGATGTTCGTCGGCGTCGGCGCTAGCCGCGTTCGAGACCTCTTCCAGCAGGCGCGCAAGATGGGCCGAGCCATCATCTTCATCGATGAGATCGACTCCATCGGCCGCAAGCGTGGTGCTGGCCTCGGTGGCGGCCACGACGAGCGCGAGCAGACGCTCAACCAGATGCTCGCCGAGATGGACGGCTTCGAGACCTCCGAGGGAATCGTGATCCTCGCCGCGACAAACCGTCCCGACATTCTCGACCCCGCATTGCTGCGTCC